>CADCDE010000215.1 GCA_902800065.1 uncultured Ruminococcus sp. | reverse complement strand
CTCCAACATTTCGGTATCCCAGACATAGGCGCTGTTCTTTGCCATTGACTTCTTCCAACAGACCTTTTGTCCGTGACGGTTGCTAACCTCTTTCAGATAAGTAAGCGGAAATCCCATTTCTAAAAGTTCTTTAGTTGTCATTACCTGTTTTGGATATGTCATGTTTTTCTTTCAAGAGTTGTCATTCGTCAACTTTATGGACAAAAAAATAATCATAGATATCTACAGGGTCGATCTCTAATGCTATTATCCACTTTTCCATTGTCGGTTGCTTTAATTTCTTTTTTCCGTTAAGATACTGTGATAAGAACGAGAGAGAACAGTTTACAACTTTGGCAAATCTGCCCTGTGAACCGAATTTCTCAATTATTCTTCCACGAAGTTTTGATGTTTCGTACACAATTTATCCCCTTTCTTATTGGAATATCTACAAGATGTTGTGTTGTCGTACGACAACCATAATGCTACTATATATGATTGGTTTTTGTTTGTCAACACTTTTTTTCAAAAGAAAACACATTATCGCTTTTTTGTGATATAATTAGTGTTAGGAGGGAAAATACTATGACAGAAAAAGTAAGTACATCCCAAAAGCGAATAGCGGAAATGATGGAGATATTTCATATCTCTCAATCTAAATCCTGCATGGTTAATGGGTTATGATGTTCCTATGGAATTAAACCCTACTACTATTGATTATGAATCCCGTGATATAGAGCAAGCCCTACGGTTATATGAATACTACAAAAGGTCTATTCCGCAGGTTCAATCTGCTGTTGATGCTCTGTTAAAACCAACTCAATCTGATTCCTGACTTCTTCGCTTGATTGACACCAAAGGATTATAAATTCGTATTCACTCATATTGTCACCCCCTTTTTTTCGGGATTGTAGCATTAACATATTTCTATGAGAAGTTCCAAATATCAAACAGGAGGATTATATGACGAACACCAAAGATATTATTCTGAAACTCAAAGAAGTTAGGGAAGAAAAAGGATTGTCCTACGGTGATATCCGATTTCCTGTCAAAATCCACCATATCAAGGGTATTTTCAGATGGTTCGGAAGATTTGTCTTTCAGGTATGAAGAAACTGTAAGACCCATAGCAAAAGCACTTCTTGATATGGAAACCATAGAAGAAGATGATACTATGGATGTTCAAGCCATGAAATCACTTCTGAAATACAAGATAAAACGCATTGAAGAACTGGAACAGCATATCGAACACCTCAACTCACTTATCGACAAACAAAAGATACAGTTCCATGAAAAGATAGATGAAGAACGGGAAAGATTTAATAAGAGTATAGATTTTCTAAAAGAACAAGTAGCATATAAAGACAAACGAATGGATTTACTTTTAGAATCCGTAACAGCTAAAGACAGGCGTATTGAGGAATTACTAACCCGTTTATTGTCATGCCACAATTATAAAGAGGTATAAATGGCAACAGCAAAGTACAAAAAGAATTTCAGAGGATTATATGAAACGCTTGTATGGGATGGGACATACAACCCAAATGGAACAAAACACCGTATTCATTTGAGTTCTGATAAATCATCCCGTGATCTTGAAATCAAGGTTCAGGAACACAACGACAGGCTTAAAAATCATGGTGCTACGGTATTTTCTGACATAACACTACATGATTATGCTTTAGAGTGGCTTAAATGTATGAGAACATCATAAATGTTCATTTACAGCCCTGTGGACACCTTCTATTGGGTAATTTCACTCATTCTAACTTTCAACAACTAATAAATTATCAACAAGAACATCCTCGGACTTGCCAACAAATCTATATCACCGTCCGGCAGATTATAAAATCAGCCATAAAAGACCGTATTTTGCCCCGTAGTGCCTTTGAAGATATCTGTACCGATATTTCCTTGCCTAAATACAAAAAACCCGAAAAACGCCCTTTAACGCTTTCAGAGAAGGAAGCCTTTGAAATGGTACAGTTAGACGATAGAAAACAGGCTTTTCTGTCCACCTTATACTATTTTGGTGTGCGGCGTGGTGAAGCGTTAGCCTTAACTCCGTCTGATTTCAACTGGAAAGAACAGGAATTGACCGTAAACAAAGTAATAATCTTCGGAAAAAATGGTGTGCCATCACTTAAAGATTACCCTAAATCTGATAACGGTATACGGGTAATACCTATCCCTGATAAGGCTGTTCCAAGAATAAAACCCTTTGTAGATACCTGCCACGGGTTTATTTTCCACGGGAGAAATTCTGAAATGATGACATTATCAGCTTTCACCCGGATGTGGGAAAGCATTATGAGTTCCCTTAAATCTACAGGAAAAGAGGTTTCTGATCTCACTCCGCATATCTTTAGGCACAACTATTGTACAGAATTGTGCTATCAAATACCTACAATTTCTACCAAAATGATTGCACAACTTCTCGGTGACAATGAAAAAATGGTTTTAGATGTCTATTCT
>CADCDE010000214.1 GCA_902800065.1 uncultured Ruminococcus sp. | reverse complement strand
ATCCATGCGGCTGTTTTTATGCCGTTTAAAAGCACTTTAAACAGGAATTTAATGGTATCGGATTTTTCTATCACGACCACTTTTTCATCTGAAATATTGTGCCTTTGACGTATTTTTATCTCTTCAAGTTCCTGCCGTCTGCTTTCGTTGAATTCTCTTACAAATCCCTTTTTAAATTTATTTCCCATATTTCCTCCAGCCAAATAATGAAAATCGCTTTTTTTCTGTTGGAGTTTCGGATTTCACAGGCTTGATAATCTTGTCATAAAAAGGGTTTGGCGAGTAACTGAACGGATCGGGAACGTATCCACTGAAATATGTATGCGACTTTTTATCCTCCATCCATCCTAAAATTTCTTTTTGGTCGTTTTCAGACGTGAACGAAAAAATATATTCCGAACTTGAAATTATTTTCAAAACATTCTGCATATGTGGGAGCTCATTTGACTTTGAACCGCAAACGACTATTTTTATATCCTTTTCAAGATACTGAACGAGCGTAAATCCCATATCCTGAATGTTGCCAAAATCATAAACATAATAGTTATAGTTCTTTGAAAGAATATCCGATATACGTTCCTGCCTGTAATACATTTCCAGATTTTGATATTTCACCAAGCCAATGTTATCGTCAACAACCGCATCGTTGTAAAATTCCCCGACACTCTGCACATAATCTGAACTGTTAAGCTGTATGTAACAGGCTGTAAAACCGCTTAAAATCAGGTGTTTGACGATTTGCATGGCTTGTGTGGTCGTGCCGATACGGTGCATAGAACCAATCACCGCCACGGTTTTAGAACTTGTAAAGCTACTCTCGATTTCATCTTTTCTCTTGTCACGCTGATTTTCGGTAGGTAACTGTCCGAAAATCTCCTCAATATTCGTTTTGTCGTCAAGTGCGTCCGAAAGTTCCTTTTTCAGTGTTGCGGCATTGACACCAAGCATAAAAAATCTCACGCCTACGCCTTGTAGCCCTCAGCCATCACAACAAGACGGATATTTCCGTTTGCAATGCTGATATTCTTACAGAAATTCCCGATATTCTGATAATCCATGATGACAAGTGACGGCAAATGCAAAATAACTGTTGAATATGAACATTGCAAAATCTTCTTGGAAAGGCTTTCAAGGTCGCTGACAAATCCCGAAAAACTGCACTTTTCATCATATTTTTCGGCAATTTCAGGCACAAAATAGCCTTTATCATTTTCACCTACAAACAATATCACTTTTTATCCCTCGCTTTCAGTTTTTGTATAGCCGTTTCAATATCGGCAATTTCGGATTGCAAGTCCGAAATTTTATACCTGTTTTTACTGATAATATTTTCATTGCTGTCGATTTGCTGTTGATAAGCCTTTATTTTGCTGTTCGTTTCCTCAATTTCGGCAATCGTTTCAAACTTCTGATTTTCAATCATGCTTCCCATAGCTTTTTTGTAAACGACATTATCAGCAAGCAGCGTTTGATTTTCGTCTGAAAGTTCCTTTACAGCCTTTTCTTTATCGGATTTTTGAATATTCAAATACTCAATGCGATAGTCAATATCCGTGTAAGTACCGATTTTTTCAACGATTTCAACAAGACTTTTATTCGTGTAGAACTGCACAACAGGGTTTGCAACGTCTTCACTGTCAAGCTGTAATGATAGTGAAACCTCTTCAAAATTTTCCGGAACACTCTTCAAAATTTTCCGGAACACCGGCTATATTCACCACAATAATGTTTTCAAATGGATAGATAATCTCCGTTTCAAGGTTCAGCAAGGTGTTATTATGACGTTCAGCCGTTGACCAATTCAAATCAAGATTTTGCAGGCTGTCATTTTTTGCACTGAACATCACCATCATTGCACACTCATTCGGAGAATATATCCATTTCTGCAAAATCAGGCTGACTTCATTCGATAACGGCTGTTCTGTTTGTAAATCCGTGTACAGCAGGGATTTTTCTTCATGGAAAAGAAATTTTGATGTGAAGAAGAAAGTATATCCCAAAACGATAATGACAAGGATTATCCAATAAATTGTACTTTTGATTTTCGACAAGGTATCACTTCCATTTCACGTTTGACGACTTTACATCGGATATTTTCCAGATTTCAGAAGATTTATCATACTGAAATTTGAACTGCAAGACCACAGAATTTTTGTCCTTTGTTCTGTCAGGATATGTAAAAGTTATCTCCAAATCTGCAAAAGCCGTTGCATGATAATCGTCCTTGATTTGCCTAACTATAGATTTTATCAGCACTTCCTGTTTAATTAGACCGATAATGCGTTTCGATAAAATCCGTGACGATACTTTCTAAATTCTCCGCACCCTGAACAGCAAGTTTTTCAGATTTCAATTCGGCATTTTCATTTGTTAATCGGGTTATAATGGTCTTTTGATTGATATTTTCGGCTTTTTCAGCCCGATATGCGTCAAGTTCATAGAAATTACCTGCCGAAAAAATACAGACCGCAACGAACATCAGCAGAAATGTTACGCTTACGATAAACCACAGCTTATAATTTTTTAAAATTCTCATTGAGAACTGCCTCCTTGTACTTCGTCAAAAGTCGATTTCAAATCAATCGTATAAACAAGTTCGTCACTTTCGGGAATGTCACTGACAACCGTTCCATATCCCATAATTTGCCCGTAACGTGTATTTGTGCTTTCATACAAATCATAAGCATATGTTTCGACATAGGCTGTCGAGTGGTCGTAACTGCCGTTAATGATCTCGCCCTCAACATCACCCTCAATAACGCTTATCCGCATGGCATTGATTTCTGTTTTTTCAGTTATCATCTCCACTCTGGAAACAATGCCGCAGTGATTTGCACGGACAGTCTGACCATTCAGGAGATTATCTATTTTCCTGCCGAAAAACACAATGTCACCGACTTTCGGGAGATAGTCTTTTTCAAGACTGAATTTGCCGTTCAAATGCAGCTTCGTTGCAAAAACAGAACAACTTTTATTCCATTCCGAAACATCAATATTGGCATTATCCATACAGTGTTTGACAAAATAGGTATCCCATTGAACATTTGAAAAAGAATTTGTATAAGCATTGCCGCCTTTTGTCAAAGTGCCGCCACGCTCGGTATATTCATTTTTGGCGGCATTTACAAGGGCAATTTGCTGTTCCGTTCTGACATTTATATAACTGTTCAAAGTAGAAGTCTGCACGGCTGTAACGGATTCCTGCCGACCTTGTTCGGTATTTGCCGCCATTATCAGCATAAATCCAATGAAAAATACTCCTATCAATGATAGAATTACTGAAATTAAGCAAGATTTTTTCATTATGCACCGCCTCTGAACAATTCAAGTTCTTCATCTGTACAATCAATATTGAAAGCAATATTTCGTGTACCCTGAATTGATAAAATAGTCTGCCCTTTTGACAATTTCGGAATATCATTCAATTCCGATGGAGTAAAAGTGTGTCCGAACACTCTGTCTATTGTATCAATGGCATTGCTGTCTTGATTCAGTACAAATTTGTATTGAGAGAGATCGAAAAGCACCTTTATTTTATCAACAGCCGTACTTGAAGCTCCCTCTGGTACAAAATCTCTTATCGACTGTGATGCCAGATATATTCCACCGAAGAATTTTCTTGCCTCTCGTGCAAATACTGAAACTTGATCAACAGCATGGGGCTTGTTGGCATTGATTGTTTTATGAGATTCATCAATCATAACCATAAATCTCCGTATATCCTCCCATGCGATTTTATGATTGTCGTACAGTTCTTTCATAGGTCTGCCGATTTTAATACAGTTGTCCCAACATAACGATAATGAAGAAAATAGTTGTGCATCAAATATCTCCGACTTCATGCCGGCAAGATTTTTTATATCAAAAAATACAATCTGGTCTGAAAGTATGTCCTCAATGGAAGTGTGTCCGTTGAAGATATATCCGTAATTCGTTATCAGATTTTCAATCACCAACTCTATTTTGGAAATATGCGTGTAAGTGCTTTCATTCTTTTGGCAAAGGGATTTTTCAGTCCTGATAATCTGCAATAAATCCGATAAAATAGGGTATTTGTCAGCAGGTAAA
>CADCDE010000213.1 GCA_902800065.1 uncultured Ruminococcus sp. | reverse complement strand
AAGTCAAAGTATAGGGATTTGCCGATTTCACCCGATACGGTTTTTATTTGTGCAGCACTCCGAAAGATTGAAAGACAGCTTGAAAGAATAGCCGATGATATTTGAAAAAGTTTGTTGTGTGTGGTTATTCGGAGCAACTGCACACAACAAATAAATTGTGAACGGCTACTATAATTTTTACAGTCAATCAGGTTGTTGCAAGCATAGATTTTGTACGTCATAATGTCGTACAAAATCGGATTTGAGTGTAAATCAATCACTTTAAAAAAAGTGATTTCACCCGAAAATATGAGCCGCTGTATCATTCGGAAATGACAGCGGAAACATTCACAAAGGCTTGAAGTCAGACCGACAACAAGCCTTTTTCTTTTTGCGGACGGGATACCGCTGTATCATTTCGAAGATGAACAGTGGAAACACATAGCACTGCACGAAATACGGCAAATTTGAGAGGGTTAATGTCAAGGGGTATAGTTATATGGGTTATGCCTATTCTGTGCAATGTGGGGCATTGTAGAGCCGTTACGGGCTATTCTGAAAGCCGTTTTGTCTATGCCTAATACATCAACACAACATAACAGCAATTATGTTGTATTTTCGGACAGCGGAAAGGCTTGTTATATTTCTCCTGTTGGAAGTATCGGACGAAGTACCAAAACGGAACGAACAGCGAGGGAACAGCAAGGAAAAATAATTAAAGCGGTGAGGAAGCCAAGACGAAGCATGAACGAAGCAAGAGAAAACTAAAAATTGAACTCCGAACGAACTCCGAAAAACTCAACGAACAGAGGGCGAACAATGGAAAATGAGTGTTTACAGCGTTCAAATATAAGCCGTTTTCAGAGTGTTTTGTGTGAGGGGTATAATTATACTCCCTATGCCTTTACCGTGCATTTGCAAGTATCAATTTTGCAAACTGTTTGAATAATTAAAGCAACACAATATTTCATAATAATTCATAACGCATTACAAAAAGCTATAATAAATTTGTGTTGTGTCGTCAATCAGAAATAAGACCGACAGCACAACACAAAAATTTCAATTTTACGGGGGGTTTAGTGTCAAGAGGTATAATTATACTCCTAACACGTTTCAAGGGCATACAGGGGCATTGTACAGCGTGTACGGGCTATTCTGAAAGCCTGTTATATAAATCCTGTTGGGTATTCGGTATCAGACCGACAGCACACAACAAACTTGATGAAATAGTTTGTTGTGTGAAGTTAATCAAGTATCGGAGCAAGTACCAACAAGGGCGAACCGCTGTATTAAAATATCAGTATCAATTTTTTATATCAATTTGAATAGTACCATTTTAAACCGATTTCAAAAAGTATCAAACTTGAATACAAAACAACTGTTTTAGTGTATAAATAGTTATATCAAAGTATGCGAACAGTTATATAAATACTATCAATACTTATACAACAGTTATATAATAGTTGTTGACTTATCGAAAGTAGTTTGATATAATGAGAATATGCAAAACACATTTTCTTTTCTATCGGATAATCTTTTTAACTTCACCACCAAGCCGATTTTGTCAATACAACGTATTAACAAAATCTGAGCTTGCGACCTCCTGAGCCGTTCATATTTTATCGGTATCACATCAACAAAATGTGTTTGTGAGTATCTTTACAAAGTGAGGTGATAAGAATGAGGAATGAAAACAAAAGTCTGGAAGAATACAAGGAAGATTTAATATTGACTTTGGAAGACCGTGAACAATCAGATATAGAAACTTATGCACTTGATTACATGGAGCAATGGGATTACGACAGGGCTGAAAGAATAATTGAAAAAAAACTTAAAGATTTACCGAAAGAACTGACCGAAAACGATGATTTTAAATGGGCTTATAACGTAATACTCACAACTGCCTTAACGGTTGGATTTACAGCAGGTTATCACTATTTGGCAGATGATATTAAAAATTTGGTAGAATGTGACGGTATAGGTTAAGAGGTGATAAGGATTGATTGAAGTATCGGATATAAAGCTGTATGATCTGAAAGAAGTTTGCAAGAAATTCAATGCAAGCATACAGACCGTTCGCCGTTGGATAAAGTCGGGAAAGCTGAACGCAAAAAAGATAGGCAGGAATTATTATTGCACCGATGACGATTTGAAAGAGTTCTTGAAACGTTGTTAATATAAAAAACTCCCTGTTGCTATCTATGAACAACAGGGAGTAATTTATACTATATGTTGTGGTTGATTATATTCAAAACACAATATATAGTATAAATTCAAATAGTTATGCAACTTTCAACCGATAAAATGGTTGACTTGTTTAAAAAAATCATATATAATAAAAGCATGGATTTTTTCTTATTTTTTCGTATCGTAGCCACCGAAAGCGAGGTGACAAGGTTGAAAAATTTGGAACAGCTGACAGACAAAGAAAAAGCGTTCTATCTTGCAAAACGTGCTTATGCTGCACGTTGGCGGAAAAAGAATGCGGACAGGATAAAAGAGTATCAGGAAAAATTTTATTTGAAACAAGTCGAAGAAAAATCAATCTCAATTCCCACAGTTGATATTGATTGAAAAAATACATAAAAAAGCACCGTTGGAAAACTCCCACATCTTCCAACGGCGGGCGACTGTTTCAATTTCAAAAATTACAAAAGCCACAACCAAATGTTTTTGTAAGATCCTCTTTCTGACTTCATACACCATAACTATACCCGTTGGGGCATTATTCGGCGTACAAAGA
>CADCDE010000212.1 GCA_902800065.1 uncultured Ruminococcus sp. | reverse complement strand
CATGACAACCTGGCAACCAGCCAAGTTGACAGGTTGTCAGATCTATTTTCCACACAGTTGACAGCAAAAGACAAGCAAATAGAGGAAAAAGACAGACAGCTATTAGAAAAAGACCGTCAGCTTGCCGAGAAAGACAAACAAATCGCCATGCTGATGGAACAAAGTAATAATTTAACTCAGGCTTTGCAGGCTGCACAGGCTCTCGCCGCTGCCGACAAGAAACAGTTATTATTACAATCCGGACATCAGAATGAACAACTTGAAAATCCCGATCCGTCCGAAAATGTGAAGAAAGGATTTTTCCGTAAAATATTCGGAAAATAATAGGAGATAGAAATGAATATCTTTGAAGAAACAAAAAACAGGCTTGATATTATAGAAGTTGCAGAGTATTACGGAATTGGATTGAATAAACAAAATAAATGCTGTTGTCCGTTCCATACCGAAAAAACACCGTCATTCAGTATCAGCAGGAAGAAACAGATGTTTCACTGTTTCGGCTGTAACATATCCGGTGATGTGATAAACTTAACACAAAATTTATTGCATTTATCAACATCATTGGATGCGGTCAGGCAGCTCGATACAGATTTTTCATTAGGACTGAATCTGTCACCGCATAAACCGACTAAAAAGGAAAGACAAAAGCAGGCGGCACGAAGTCAAAGAAAGTTCCTGATTATGAAATGGGACGAATGGAAAGATACAGCAATAAGAAATGTTATCGAATATATTAAACTACTTGAACAATTTCGTACCCACTTTTCATAAAATCCTGTCAAGAAATAGACTTTACAGAGTACCTTTATGACTGCATGATACAGGCAGATGAAAAGGAATGGCAGGATATTTTCAAAACAAATAGAAAAGAAGTTGAACGCATCGTCAAAGAAGTCCAAAAATACGTTCAACAAAAAAATCCTAAAAATTTGTAAAGTTCTATTGTAATTTGTTACACATAAGTGTTATAATAAAGATCAAAGGAGCAGAGGGACTGCGACACCCCACTGCTCCGAAAAATACACGAGTTCACAGCTCAATGTACTTCTTTTTTAACTGTCTTACGTCATTCTAACATATTGTAAACAAAAAATCAAGTATATTTTGAATTGTGACCTCGTAAAAATTAAAATTTTTAGGAGGTTTTTCTTTATGGAAAAATTATCAGCCAAAGCAAGCAAAATCTATAACTTAATTGAAGTCAGACATTGCGAACAAGATAACAATGGCATTTACTGTACATATTCAAGAAAAGAAATAGCAAAAGACAGCGGAACAAATGAAAAGACAGTTCAAAGAGCATTAAACGAATTAGAGGAACAAATGTACATATCACGTTCAAAACAAGGTAAAATGCAGGCACAAAGAATTTATTTGCTGAAAAGTGTCCCCTCACTTGCTGAAAATGTCCCCTCACTTGCTGAAAATGTCCCCTCACTCGCTGAAAATGTCCCCTCACTTGCTGAAAATGTCCCCTCACTTGTCCCCTCACTTGCTGAAAATGTCCCCTCACTTGCTGAAAATGTCCCCTCACTTGCTGAAAATGTCCCCTCACTTGCTGAAAATGTCCCCTCACTTGCCGAAAATGAACACTCCAATTTTGACTTGGCAGCAGAGTATGTTGTGGATACCCCCTCAGATGAATTTCTGGATTATTTTGCAACTGACCAGAGGTTATTGACGATTGATGAAGCCGCTGAACAGATACCCGAAAAGGAAAACAGAGAAAAAAAGCCCCCTTTCACAATAGAAGTATTGGAAAATTATCTGCAACAGCATGGCATTTCCATTCGTGAGAACATCATCACACACGAAATGGAAGTACAAGGCTTACCCGAAGAATACAATTTTGAGGGCAACAGCGGACATTTAGGCGGAATTCTGTACTCCGAACTTAAAAAAGCCGAAATCCCCTCAAGCATGAACGCAATAACCGCTTATTTGCCCATTATCGCAAAGAAAAACGGCTATAATCCCGTTGCAGAAATATTAAAAGGCAAAATATGGGACGGCAAAGACCGCCTAACAGAGCTTTATGACATCATGCACATAACAGACGCATTTCAACAGCTCCTGATCCGTAAATGGCTCATGCAGGCTATCAGCGTCACTCTCTACAACAACGATAAAGAGCCTTTTGCGGCAGAGGGAACTTTAACGCTTGTCGGCGGTCAGGCAATCGGCAAAACAACGCTTGCCCGAAAATTAGGCATATCTTCAAAGATTTGCAAGACAGGTATATCCGTTGATCCACGCAACAAAGACACTATTATAACGGCTATATCGTGCTTTATAGCCGAACTCGGAGAGCTTGAAAGCACGTTTAAAGCTGATATTTCCGCATTGAAAGCATTTCTGACACTTGATTATGATACTGTCAGAGTGCCGTATGGAAGAAGTTATGAGAAAATCACCAGAAGAACAACCTTTATTGCAACCGTCAATTCAAGAGATTTCCTGATAGACGAAAGCGGCAACAGGCGATTTTGGTGCGTTGACTGCCCGAAAAGATTTGAACTTGCAAAACTTCAAGAATTCGATGAAATCCAGTTATGGCTGCAAGTGCATGAAATCGTCAAAAAACAGGGTTTACAGGCATTCAGACTGACGGCTGATGAATTGCAGACGCTTAATACACGCAATACGACCTTTGAAAAGCCCTTGAAATCACAGGTTGAAGTGGAAGATATTCTCTCAATGACCGGTGACGGATATTATCGCATTGAATACAAATT
>CADCDE010000211.1 GCA_902800065.1 uncultured Ruminococcus sp. | reverse complement strand
AGTGGTATTTTTCATATTCAACTTTCTGACAGGCTGTTTTTTAACGGCACCGTCATTTGCCAATCCGCAGAAACGCAATTTTCAGTCGATATTTATTCTGCTGAGAAAAACACAGAATCAAACTGTATATCACTCTTTACCCATCGAGTATTCAAGAAATGATACGATAGATTTCAGAAAAATATAGTATGTAATCAAAGATACGGTTTGAATTTTTTCATCATTTCAAACATTTTAGTCCCCGGTGCAGAATCGGCAGGGGTGCGACCAATATTTTCTTTTGACAGCTTTTCAGCATTTTCGATTGCTGTATCAAGATACGGAAGAAGAATATCGAATAAATCTTCTCTGTTCTTTTTGTATTCTCCGTGCTGGTCAAGACATTCCGTAAGTTTAGGAAAATACTCAAAACGGTGCAGATTTGATTGCATATAGCTGAAATGCAGTAAAAACCATAGTTCTATACATTCATTTGACCATATTGCATGATATGTTGTTCCATCTTCAATACTGCTGTTTTCACACAAGGTTTGAGTTACATTGAACCTGTCGACAGGAAAATCATCAAGATCGTAAACAAGCCAGACATTGCTGTAGCCGTTAGGACTTTTTGAAACAAGGGATTTTGCATATTCAAACAAACCTCTTGTATTCTTTCCTGAACCTATGATTTCAAGTTGAATTCTGTTATTCTCATTTTTGTTGATATGTTCTTTCAATGCTTCAAAATATTTTGGTTCGGTTTTTGTGCCTTCCGTAACGATAAGGTTATAATCAAGAGAAATTTTTCTTTTTCTGCTTTCTCGTTTGTCAGGCCATTTCATTTCACTGTGTTTTGGAGGTTTAAGGCTCATTCTTTTACCTCCCACTCAAGTATATTTTGCAGACGACCTTCAAGATATTGTTTGCTGTAAGAGGCGGTATTATTGATATGCTTATCATCAACAGTTCTTATATCATATAGGGAATATATTTCGCTTTCTCTTGCCGCATTGAGTGCCGCAAACCATATTTCATCACGTCTGAAAACAGTATTGCTCATGGTTGTCAAATCGTGAGATGTAAACAAAAGCTGTGCTTCGTATTTATTGATTTCGGTGTTCTTGAAAAGGCTGATAATATATTTCAGGAGTTTCGGATGCAGCTTTGCGTCCAATTCGTCAACAACCATTAACCTGCCTTCATTCAAAGCAGTTATGACATAAGGCAGAACAGAAAAAAGCTTTTGAGTACCTGCCGATTCCCCGATAAAATTCAATTCATATTCTTTACCGCCAATTTTTCTGTAAAGGTAGAGATCTTTGTTTTCATCGTCAAATTTGTAATCGCTTATATCTATCCCCATATCGTTCATCAGTCGAATGATACTACTTTTCTGTTCCTTGCTTGATGAAAGGATCAGACTTGTTTCGGATGCAGAGTTGGCATAATTCCACAGAATACAGGCTTCAAACCAGCATTGAACCTCTGTAATGACGGGAATGTTATAATTGATTGCCAAAAAGGAAAGGTACGGCATTTTAGGGTTGACGTCTGTATTGATAGACTTTGATCTCAAGCTTGCACCCAAAATAATATGATCCTGTTCTCTTTCAAATATAGTTGCTGTTTTTTTGCCGGTATAACTTTTGCGATAGAGGTTTTCGTCTATGATTTTTCCTTTACAAGTGGAAATATAGTATCTGTATTCTTTTTCCTGTGTTCTGAAAAACAAATCAAAGATTGTCGGTTCATTTTCCGAAAAGTCATCGAAGAGAAATGGCTGATTGTTTATACTTTGCTGATATACTTTCATACGGTTTTTATCAAGCTTGTAAATAGGATCGACGACCATGGAAATCAGGCAGGCTAATGCCATCAACAGATTCGTTTTTCCACCGCCGTTTGGACCATATACAACACTGACAGGCAGTAAAGAGGACACTTTATCTCTTTTGATAAGAGTGTCATCAAATTCCGGAATTGCCGCAGCCTGAAAATCGAAAACGGTTTCGTTTTTATACGATTTGAAATTTTGAAAAGAAAATTTGCTTATCATAACTATCCCTCCAAACGTATTATAAACTATATACAGCGAAATATCAAGTTATATAAGCTATAAGCAAAATATAAAAAATATTCTGCAAAACAGCATATAAAATAGCAATTTAACATTTTTGAAGTTGTAACTTATTTTAGGTTACAGCGACAATATTGTTTAAAGGACAGATAAGTTTAAAAATCTATTTCCCAAAATCAATATTTCTTCATTTTGGGGAAATAGGATTTCAAAGTTTACCTCCATAACCATCAGATTCAGATTTGCCGAGAAGATATAAAAAAACCACAGCCGGAAGTCTGAATATAGGCACTTTGGTATCATGTCTTGTTTTTCCGAAATCATCCAATCTTTTTGTGATAAGAAAAGCATGGCTTACATTTGCTTTATCATCATTGCACAATTCAACGATAGCGTCACTGACGGGAATGTGAGATTGATTCCGGTATTTTACTTCACAGAGTATTTTTTCACGGGGAAGTTCAATG
>CADCDE010000210.1 GCA_902800065.1 uncultured Ruminococcus sp. | reverse complement strand
ATAATATCTGTTATTTCTCTTTGTGCAGGTACAGGTTTAATAAATTTGCCATTCCTTTTGTCAAGTTCTTTCATTTCGTCACGATTCAGTCTGAAACAATCTGCATAAGTCCTTCCATTTGCAAGCATATCATTGATAATTGAATTGATTTCAGTCCACAACTGTAAAAAATCAAATTCTCTGATTTTTGCATAGTCAATATAGAAGTCGTCATCAAGCGGAATGACGGCAAATCTTCTATTGCCTGTCTGATCTACGAGAAATTCATCATCATTGACAGTTCCACAAAAGGCTGTCATTCTGGGATATTGTACAGACGTTTTGCCATAAGGCACACGGAATTCATCAACACTTTTTGTAATAAAGGCTTTCAGGCTGTCTATATCTTTTTTGAAAGTGCTTGCTATTTCACCTAATTCACAGATCCATTTGCCGAGAGCCTGAATTATGTCATCTTTATTTCTCACATCAAGCACAACACCGTCACCGAAATAACGGCTGTCCAATGTCAAGGCTTCTAAAAATCGTGTTTTTCCGATACCTTGTTGACCTTTCAAAACAAGAACTATATCGAGTGAGAACGGTTTTTCAAGGCTATTATGAAGTCCTGATATGCATTGCATAAGCCATTTTTTTATAAAAATTCTGCTAAATTTACATTCTTCTGTGTCTTTATCAACACCCAGCAGATTAAACAAGTCATTCAGTCTGGATTTGCCATCCCATTCTGTACTATTGATTTTGTCAAGAATGGGGTTATAACTATTTCGGGAGGCTATGACTTCCATATAGCTTGCTATTCTTGCTGTCGTGCAACCTGTTAAGCTATGCTGCAATATGTTTTCTATCAAAGACGGTGCATTATTGACAATTTGCTCATTATTTTCCTCTTTGAATCCCGTAATTTCAATCTTATGTGTTATTGTATTATATTTTACGCTGATATTCTTTTGTTTAAAGAAATTATCGAGATTGCAAGTGTTTCAAAGTTATCTATGCCAAATTGTATATCCTGCTGAAATTTCTCTCTGTTCTTATTGAGAGCTTCATTACAATCTTTCGATTCGCCACACGGGTTATATACACAATATGCTATATTTCTTTCTTTGAATCCATCTTTTAATGGCTTAATGGTCTTTTTTCCTGCCGAATCGTTATCGAGAGCAATAATAAATTTCTGCTCGGCTGCTTTTCCGTTTTTGTCTATGGTCTTAAAAAATTTTGTGACATTGCTGACACCGCCTAAACCTATGGCATTTCCGCCAACATCAATAATGGAAAGTGTGTCTATTTCTCCCTCAACTATGTAAAAGACTGATGTTTCATTAAGTGACTTCTCATTAAAGATATGCACTTTTCCGACTTTCGATTTTGTGTATTTCTTTTGATATTTCGGTATTTCTGCTGTACTTCTCGTATCTCTTGCAAGATAACTGTATCTGCTTGTTGGTATAATTAATCTTGGTGTTGGTTGTGTTTGCGGTGACTTCGGGTGCTGCCATTGTGAAACATAGCCAACTAAAAAACGATTGAGGGTATCGAGAGAAATTCCCCTGTGATAGTTGGTTTCCTGCAAATGCCTGTTGCAATCACGATAAAAAGCCATATAATCTACACTGTTATCGTCATCGGAATCGTCTGCGTAAATATGATACTTATTAGCGGCATACTGTATCACCTTGTTTTTTGCAATGTTTTCAATTTCCTGCATTAAGTTAAATATATCTCCCGACTTACCGCATGAAAAACAGTAAAAATTTGTCGGATAGATAGTCAATGCACCTGTTTTGTTCTTCAACGTGCCGCTGTTGCAAAAAGGGCATATATACTTGTCCTTGCCCTTTGATTTTGTCAGCATTTCTTCTGCATATTCAGGAAGATGTGTTTTAATTTCATCAATCTGTGTATTACTAAATTTTGCCATAATAAAAAAGTCCTTTCGTGTAATATTTTTGTCGTACTCAAAAACACACGAAACAACATTTTTGCTATTGACAATAACAAAAAAATCTACTATAATGGAATAGTAAATGAAGTGTTCTTGACTTTTTTGTAGAAGTCAATGCAAAAATTGAATGTTTTTCGTGGTGCAGTCTGGAGAGTAGCGACTTCTGACTGCTTTTTTCTTTGTCGTGAGTAGCGATTCACAACAATAACATTATAACCAATTCTTTGTCTTAAATCAAGGCTATTCTTCTGTTTCGATTTGTGAAAAATTTTTAACTTCCAATTCTGTG
This sequence comes from uncultured Ruminococcus sp., assembly GCA_902800065.1. Taxonomy (GTDB): domain Bacteria; phylum Bacillota; class Clostridia; order Oscillospirales; family Acutalibacteraceae; genus UBA1213. The sequence continues at coordinate 138 of CADCDE010000210.1, read as the reverse complement.
ATGTAATAGCCTTTGCCGATTCTGCGAGCCTTTATCTGTCCTTTGTGAATCCATTTTCTTACCGTTTGAACATGGACATTAAACATTGTCGCAACCTCTTGAACGTCATACATCTTAACGTCAGCGATAATAATCATT
>CADCDE010000209.1 GCA_902800065.1 uncultured Ruminococcus sp. | reverse complement strand
CCATTCAGGGCGGAAATCTTGCAAGGCTTTTATTGCTGTATCGGCATTTGTGAAGTAACCGCTTGCATTGTAACCACCGTTGATAAGGCGAATTTCAAAAAGTTCTCCATTTGAATGTAAAAGCTGAATGGCTTTTGTGATGTTGTTAGTATCCAACGTAAATAAGGACATAAAAATAGCCTCCGTAAAAATAATATTTTTACGAGGTCGTATAGTCTACTATATATTCTTCAAAAATTGCTTGCAATTTTACACCGAAAATGTTATAATCATCTTGTTAAAGTTTGATAAAGATGTTATAATCTAAACTGGTGGATATGAGGGAGTTTTGAAGAGTGACCTCGTATTCGGGCGGTGGTATTGGACGTACCACTGCCCTTTGCCATTATAACACTTTTTTTACCTTTTTTCAATGTGATTTTGACAATATTTTCTGAAATTTTTCCCCGAAAGAATTTGTTGTTCTTTCAGGGATTTTTTGATTGTATTTACTTTTTGACCAATTTGAATTAGAATGGTAGTATGAATTTTACGGAAAAATAGTCAAGCAAAGGATGAATGTATAATGGAAATGACTATCAAACAACTTGCCGATGAACTTGGTGTGAGTAAGACCACTATCAGCAAGGCTGTATTAGTATTAGGATTTAATGGGAAACTTCATAAAGTGGGCAACAGATATATGCTTTCTGAAATGCAGATATCGCAAATAAAATCGAAAATATCGCAATTTTCGCAAACTGATGAAGAAAAGAAAACGCAAATATCGCCAACTTTGCAAACTGATGAAGAAAAGAAAACGCAAATATCGCCAACTTTGCAAACTGATGAAGAAAAGAAACTGCAAATATCGCCAACTTTACAAACTGATGAAGAAGAAAAAATGCAAATATCGCTGTTGAAACAACAAAACGCAATTTTGCAGCAACAATTATCAGTATTGAGCAAACAACTGTCGGTTAAAGACGAGCAAATAAAATTATTGCAGGAACAGCTCATTGCCAAAGATGAACAAATTGGACAGATAACTTCCGCAATGGAAAGTATGGCAACAGCCTTATCTGCTGAACAAGCTCTCCATGCAGGAACAATTCAAAAGCAACTTACTGAGCATTCACTTATGGATCAGCCGTCTGATGAGGAACAATCAAAGCGAAAACAAGGTATTTTTTCAAAGTTGTTTGGAAAAAAGGAATGACTTCGCATTAGTACAAATGTATAATTATTAAAAAGGGGGATTTAGATGATGAATTATGGTCAGTTAAGCAAAATAAAGATAGGCAGCAACGGTGCAGGAAAATCTAATTTCATATCGGCTTTTAATCTGTTGCAAAGTGTGTTGAAGAAAAATTTACAGCTTTATACTCAGCAGACAGGTGTTAATTCTATTTTCTACAATGGAAGAAAAATAACGGATCAGATTTATTTTGAAGTCTTTTTTGAGGAAAATTCCTATGGATTTTACCTGATTCCGACAGACGATAACAGGATTATATTTCAGGAAGAATTTTACGGTTGGGAAAAATCTCCCGATTCTGTGAAGTTTACAGTAGCCTCTGCTCATGAGGAATCAAGGTGGGATAAGGTCGTGCCGAATGGCATTGACGGACACGTTAAGCCGATATTACAGCAGAATATGTGGCGAGTATATCATTTGGATAAGGTTGTGCCGAATGGCATTGACGGACACGTTAAGCCGATATTACAGCAGAATATGTGGAGAGTATATCATTTTCACGATACAAGCCGTACAGCTAAAGTAAAGCAGGAACATAATATTTCAAATAATAAGTCACTTATGTTTGATGCGGCAAATCTGGCAGCTTTTTTATATAGGCTTAAACATAACTACACAAAAAGTTATAATGAAATCGTGGAAACAATACGTCTTATTGCTCCGTATTTTGATGATTTTGTTTTAGAGCCGCAGGAAAGAAATGCGGAAGTAATTGTTTTGAAATGGCATCAAAAGGGCTGTGAGGATATATTCAATGCTTCTCAGCTTTCAGACGGCACATTGCGTTTTATTTG
>CADCDE010000208.1 GCA_902800065.1 uncultured Ruminococcus sp. | reverse complement strand
CATGCCGCTGCAAAAAGCTATACAAAAATCCTTAAATACTTCAAAACAAGTTTTACTCTTGGTCTTACTGCGACTGATGAAAGGGCTGACGGACAGGATCTGCTTGAAATTTTTCAGGAAGTTGCCCACAGGCTTGATTTGCAGGAAGCAGTTGAAACAGGTGTACTTTGTCCTGTACGCTGTATCCGTGTCAAGACAAATATCAATATGTCTGATGTCAGGATAAACGGTTTCAAATACAATTCCCTTGATCTTGAAGAAACCATCATGGTTCCCGACAGAAATAAGCTGATAGTCGATACCTATTTGGAATACGTCAATGGAAAGTCAACAGTTATTTTCTGCACATCTGTAAATCATGCAAACACTATTGCTGAATTGCTTCGTCAGCAGGGTGTGAAAGCCGAATCAGTTTCCGGAAGTACAACAAAATTCAAGCGTGACAACATATTAAATGATTATGCCGATAAGAAAATACAGGTTCTTTGTGCCTGATAAGAAAATACAGGTTCTTTGTGCCTGCGATTTGCTTAATGAGGGTTGGGACAGCCCTATTACAGAAGTTTTGTTTATGGCAAGACCTACAATGTCGAAAACAATTTATATGCAGCAGTTAGGCAGAGGTATGAGAACACATCAAGGAAAAGATTTTCTGATGGTGTTTGACTTTGTAGACAATGCGAATATGTTTAACTGTCCTTATTCTATCCACAGACTGCTGAATATAGGTCACTATGTACCCGGAGGACTTGTTCTCGGCAAAAAGCACGATATAGAATGGGATAATGATATGTTCCGCAAAGGTGACAAACCCACTGTATTGATAGACTATCCCATTCATGTCATGGATTATGAAGTGATAGATATATTTAATTGGCAGGATAAGGCTCAGCAGATGTATTCTCAAATGGAACTTACCCGCCGTGTGTCCGCACAGGAGGAAACCATCAGCCGTTATATCAAAGAGAATAACCGGTATTTATCATGTCTTTTCTGTCATGTATGAATGAACGGGGTGAAGCAGTGCTTTCAGAGGTTGCAGAAGCATTTGCATGGTATTATGAGGACAGGATAAAACAGGGACTTCCTGCCGAAAAAAGAAATTGTATTTTCACAAAAGGCGGTTATACAGCCAAAGATGTAGAACGGCTGATACTTTCTATGCCGTTTAAACGCTTTGAGGGTATGGGATATATGCGTCATTCAAAATATCTTGGAATCCTTCAGATAGATAAAAGTATTATGAAAACTTTGGACGATAACGATATATCTGATATTTTGACATACTGTATGAATGCTTTGGATAGGTATTGGAAATGATTCAGATAGACAATTGGATTATTAAAACTATGTAAAAAGTAAAAGGAAGTAAGGCTATGCCATCATTAAATCATGTATATATGTGGGTTGAGAATCAATGGAAACCAGTAAAAGCACATGAAATTATATCGTTTCATCAAATAGGTGGTGTATCCGGCTACAGTGGCCTGTTTATGTGTTCATTATGTGGTCAATATGTTACATTTGCAAACGGTGATGTCTACACTCCATATTTCAAACATCGTAAAGAAGAATTAAGTAAGAACTGCCCGGAACGAACCTTTGGTCCCGGATATACAATTCAATATAACACAAAAAAACACGATTTACCATTAAAAATACATATCAATAAAGGCGAATTATCTTTTGAGATCGGATTGATCCAAGTACCTTCGGGGTATTTTAACAAGAATTCATTTATTGATATTCAATCTGATGACAAAACGGAAATATTCAGATATAATAGTGAAAGATTATTTTCAGACGGTGTTACTTATTTGTTTGTGGGCAAGAATCCGTCAAGTAAATATACAATAAAGGTTCATAATGCGTCTAAAGAAATTGAATTATACTGGCCATCAATTGTTGCCGGAGTTGATTTGAAAGGAACCTTGTTTGATGCTGAATCCGGAAAAAAGCTTCCTAATGATGCAGATGTGGTTATAAACAAAACTTATTATTTGCTTACCCATAGCAATATTTATCGTAGCTTTTCAAATGTGAATATCAGAAAAATATATGATGATCATAAAAACGGTCAGTATATCAGAGTCTATCGTGTAGAGGCAAATGCCTATAGCAAGGAATCTGCCTGTTTCTTTTTGGATTATCATTGCCGTTTAACAGAACATCCCGTAAATATTCAGCCCGTTTGGCCTGTTTATGCTGATAGTCCATATCTTATAAAGCATAACCGCAAAGAAATGTATATACATATTGCAGGTGAAGCAGAACTTCATTTGTTTCCTACAGTGTATCCCCATCCCCATGTAATGTCTTGTTCAAACGGAAAGATAGCAGAAATTACAGTAAACAGTAAACAGCAGTTTATATCTGTCGGCAGAACTCATGCATTAAAATACAAGTATTTCTGGCAGGAAGCAATACAAAAGCCCTTGTCACAGAAAACTGTAAATGTTGTTGATAAACAAAATGTAATTGTTGATTCAGGTGTGGTTAAT
>CADCDE010000207.1 GCA_902800065.1 uncultured Ruminococcus sp. | reverse complement strand
TATGAGCTGATACAGTCAAGGTAAAGGAGAGGAATTTTTATGAACAATCCTTTTGGATTTATGGAATATCAGAGAAAAGAGCCTTTGTGTTCTTCAATAAGCGAGCGTATCAAAAATTACAATGAATTTCACACGCCTTTATCACAAAAGGAACAGAAAATTCAGGGTGAACGCTGTATGAACTGCGGTGTACCGTTCTGTCAGTCGGGTATGATGATAGGCGGAATGATTTCGGGGTGTCCGTTGAATAACCTTGTACCCGAATGGAATTATCTTGTAAGTATCGGTGCATGGAAGCAGGCTTATGAAAGACTGAAATTAACAAATAATTTCCCCGAATTTACATCAAGGGTATGTCCTGCATTGTGTGAAAAGGCTTGTACCTGCGGTGCAAACGGTGAGCCTGTGACAGTCCGTGCAAATGAATATAGTATTATCGAACAGGCTTACAGCGAGGGATATGCAAGACCTCAGCCCCCGAAAGTCAGAACAGGCAAGAAAATTGCCGTTATCGGTTCGGGACCGTCAGGCTTGGCGGCGGCTGACCAACTTAATAAAAGAGGTCACAGTGTAACAGTTTACGAGCGTTCCGACAGGGTTGGAGGACTTCTCATGTATGGCATACCCAACATGAAGCTCGAAAAACACATTGTCAACAGGAAAATCGACATAATGAAAGCCGAGGGAATAAATTTCATCACAAATGCAGATGTCGGAAAAGATATTTCAGCAGAGGATATTTTGAAACAGTATGACAGAGTTATCCTTGCTTGTGGTGCTTCAAATCCCCGTGATATAGCCGTCAAGGGCAGAGAGGCTAACGGAATATATTTTGCAGTTGATTTCCTGAAATCCACGACAAAGGCACTTTTGGACAATTCAGAAGATTATATCAATTCCAAAGATAAAAATGTGATAGTCATAGGCGGCGGTGATACAGGTAATGACTGTGTGGGAACGTGTGTGCGTCACGGTGCAAAGAGTGTAATGCAGCTTGAAATGATGCCGAAGCTCCCCGAAACAAGAGCCGAAAACAATCCATGGCCCGAATATCCCCGTATATTCAAAACGGATTACGGTCAGGAAGAAGCTGCCGAAGTTTACGGAAACGATCCGAGAGTTTATCAAACAACTGTTAAAGAATTTATTGCAGATGAAAATAATAATTTAACAGGTGCAGTGCTTGTCAAAGTGAAATTTGAGGGCGGAAAAATTGTACAGATAGAAAACAGTGAATACACGGTCAATGCCGATTTAGTACTTATAGCAGCAGGATTTCTGGGAAGTGAAAGTTATATTTCACAAGCCTTTGATGTTCAGACGGATAAAAGAAGCAATATCTTCACCGAAAAAAGTTCACATAAAACAAGCCAAGATAAAATTTATACAGCAGGTGATGGGGAAATTTTTATGAAAATAAATGATAATTTTGAAAAGCTCGTTCCAAATTATCTTTTTGCGGACGTTGCAAGGAAGACAAATGAATTTGCAAAGGCAAATCCCGATAAAGAAATTATCCGCCTTGGCATAGGTGATGTTACTTTACCACTTTCAAATGCCGTTGTTGACGCTATGAAAAAGGGCTGTGAGGATTTGCGTTTCAAAGAAACTTTCAAAGGCTATCCCGAGTATGAAGGCTATGACTTTGTAAGACAGGCTGTTTCAGATTATTATAAAAGCTTCGGTGTAAATGTGGATTACAGTGAGGTCTTCATTTCAGACGGTGCAAAATCCGACTGCGGAAATATCGGTGATATTTTTTCAAAGGATAATACTGTACTTGTCCCTGATCCCGTTTATCCCGTGTACGTTGACGCTAATATCATGTCGGGAAAGAAAAATTATTTACGCAAGTTCGTCAAAAGATGACCATTTTCTTGCAATGCCTGATAAGAATGTAAAAGCCGATATAATATATATCTGTTCCCCGAATAATCCCACAGGGGCGGCATATAATGCCGAACAGCTCAAAGAATGGGTGAATTATGCCCTTGAAAATAATGCCGTTATATTGTATGATGCGGCTTACGAGGCATTTATACAGGACGATTTGCCACGCTCGATTTTTGAAATAGACGGTGCAAGGGAATGTGCAATTGAACTGTGTTCTCTCTCGAAAACGGCAGGTTTCACGGGAGTAAGATGCGGTTATACAGTCATTCCGAAAGAACTGTCAAGGGGCGGTCATAAGCTGCATGATATGTGGTACAGACGACAGGCAACAAAATTCAACGGAGTTTCATGGGCTGTACAGTGCGGAGCGGCGGCGGTATTCAGTGAAGAAGGACAAAAACAGTGTCTTGAAAACATTGCATATTACCGTCAGAATGCAAAAATCATTTCGGATATGCTTGATGAATTGGGAATTTACTATACAGGGGGAAGAAATTCTCCGTATATATGGCTTGAATGTCCGAATAAAATGGGCAGTTGGGAATTCTTTGATTATCTGCTTGAAAATGCCGGAGTTGTCGGCACTCCCGGAGAGGGCTTCGGAGAATGTGGGAAAAACTATTTCAGAATGACATCGTTCAATTCTCACGAGAATACTCTGAAAGCCGTACAGCGAATAAAAAATATTATCTGACATACCAAAAGACCGTACAATCTGAAAAAAGATTGTGCGGTCTCTATTTTTTTAACCTAAATGGGCAAGAAGTCCCCCGCCTCTAAGGCGGTGGGATGAATTGCCCGTCAGCCGCAAGGCTGACTTATTATTTCTTGACATAAAAAATAAAGAATGTTATAATAAATTCAGATAAAATCGGAA
>CADCDE010000206.1 GCA_902800065.1 uncultured Ruminococcus sp. | reverse complement strand
ATATGCTATATTCATTTTCAAATTCCTTTCTGCTTAATTTTGCACAATTATAAACTTATCAACTTCGGGAATAATCGCAAGGGAACTGCCGTTCTGCCACCTCACATGAATTTGTGCAGCATCATCAATATGTGTCACAACTCCACGCAAACCTTTCGGCATTTGCTTTTCGCCCTGCATTTCAACAAGTTCCAATGTCGTTCCGATTTTTATTTCGTCAACATCCAAAACTTTCAGTTCTTCAATATTCATTCCGATATTTATCATAACTTTGCTGTCAAAAATATTATGGTTTTTGATTTCTCTGTCACCGATTTTATTAAGCATAGCCCTTGTAACTTTGAGAAAACTGCCCGTTTCTTTCTCAATGATGAAAACACCGCCGTTTTCCACGTTGATTCTGAAATTAAAGATCAATTCATTGACCGTCATTTTCAAATACCTCCATTATTTTTCTTTGATAACAAATAATCATCTATTCCTTTATATCGCCTGTCCCAGACAATTCTTTTCGGGATAAAGCCGTATTTATCGGCAAGCCATGCTAAATTTTGATGTCCTCGTCTGACGTGTTCATTTGTGTCGTCGTCCATATCAAACGCATCGATTATCATTTGGCATTGACTTTCCCTTTGAAGTCGCTGGAACAGCGTTTCCAATTCTTTCTGCTGATTAACACCTGCCGTTGCAACAAACGGCTTATCCGATAAAAAGTGTGCAATCTGCCCTTTCAGTGCACCTTCGGTGACATAAACGGCATTACTGCCAAAAACATCACCGCTTATCTGCACAGGACTTTTGGCATTACTGCCAAAAACATCACCGCTTATCTGCACAGGACTTTTGGATGAACAGCCGTTCATTTTCTCTGCACTTGAAAACCATATATACTTTCTTTTGGTGTCCATCGTGTCAAGGCGTATCTGCATACCTTGAATCTGCCTTTTTTCGTTGAACACAGGCACGAAAAAGCCGCACATATGATTATGGATATTCACCCTGATTTCTCCGTTTACGTCAGTAAAAAATCCGGGTATGCCTATCAAATCACAATCCTTTTCAAGAAGTTTGTCCACAAGTATGTTGTATGTGTCAACAGGAACGGATTTGTATAAATTTTCCTGTATTGTTTCTTCGGAAAGCCCTCTTTCAAGCAAATTCCACTTGTGCGGAGTATCCAATTCCAACTCGTCAAGCAGGGCACGATAGCAAAAATCAAGCCTTTCAATATCAGCTTTCGGAACTTCTTTTATCGAACTGACAGTTGCCTGACGCTGTTCACGCTTTTGAATGGAAAAATCATCACTGCTGTTGACAGCAAGGCAACGATAAGCCGTTTTCCTGTCCGGAACATTCGTGCATTTACAAAACAAATCCAGCATACCGCCGTAAGCACCGCATTTGTTGCAGCGATAGGCATTGTACTCTACATTCAAATTCAGCTTGCCTATGCCGTCACAAAAAGGGCAGTTATAATCAGCAGATTTATTATGTTGGCGTTTCAGCACAAGACCGATTTTTTCAGCAACATCATAGATGTCAAAAGGAAAATCCACTCAAAATCCCCCTTGTCTATCGAAATAATATCATACTTCGTAAATCTCAAATGTATTATCCATTTTCAACTTTCCTCTCAAAAAAATTTACAGCCTTGAATAAACGGCGTGTTGTCCATATATCAGTGAAAAACATTGGTGTTATCCACAGATTTTCATCATCACACGGAATCAGAACACCACCCGTTAAAGGCTTTGTAAGCGAGTTTCCGACAATAACATATCCTGCACAGCCCATCAGACTTAACTGTATGTAACACATTTTTGCAACAACGGGATCAATGTCCTGTCCAACAAAAAGCACCGACTGATGATAACTTTCATTGAACATATTTCTATAAGCCTGTGCAAATGCCAGAAGCATACAGCCTGAGCCACAGGTCGGATCATTCACCGATATAAAGCCTTTTTCTTCAATTTCCTGTTTCGTTCCGTCACCGATACTCATTCGTGCCATCATTTCGGCAACGTGCCACGGAGTAAAAAATTGTCCTGTCCAGCCATTTCCGAAATTCAGGTGCATATATAAATGCCCTAAAAAATCCTGTTCGGGATTTTCCGTAAGTGCCTTAACCGTCACAATAAGCAAATTTATAAACTGCTGAAATTCGGTTTCGGAATATTTTTTAGCTGTCTGCTGATATTCATCTTCTCCTTTTTGCCAGACACTCTGCCTTTTATCAAGCACGTTTGAAAGTGAACAAGCCGACAGTGTAATAAAATCCTGCCATACCGTCCATGAACCGTGCCTGAATGAAAGACTTTCAAATGTTTTGACAAATTCCTTTTCTCTTTCCGTATTCAACGGAAGTGTTGCTTTTTTAGCCATTGTAAACTTCTCCTTAAAATAAAATCCTCCCGCAGC
>CADCDE010000205.1 GCA_902800065.1 uncultured Ruminococcus sp. | reverse complement strand
TCACTACTTCCATAGGTGCAGTGAATACAGATATATAAATATCACTCATTTCATCATCACCGATAATGATATGCTTTGTTTTTTCGGATATGACAACGGCATTTTGTGAAACATCAAGGATATATTCACGGTCTTGTATATATTCCGTCACCTCGTCATTATTTCCACCCGATGCAAGCCTTGCTCTTATTCTGCCGTCAGAAATGCTGATTTCATCAATCTTATAGATATTTCCGTCATAGACCATATTCTGCCCTGCAATATAATTCTGTGCAATACGCTCTTTTCTGACAGACAGTTTATATTTTTTCTCGCCTATCGTAAGTTCGGCGACTTCAAGACCGTTCACTATCTCATAATATTGATTACTGCGTCTGAGGGAAATTTTGTCCGTACTCTTGAAAATGCCGAGTTCGTCAAAATCACGGAAATGCGAATATACGAAATAATCGTACAAATTAACGTAATCTTTCTGACTGATACCGAAAATTTCAAGCACCGTTCTTAAAATGAAATTGATGTCTTTTTCCGAAACAGCCTGCCTGAATATTTCGGCATTTCCGCAAAGTGAAATAATTTCATCTTCCGTAATGCCCCCCGAATCGGCTTTGATAAGAATTTTTCTTGCAATATCTTTCAGGGAATTTTCACCGACAGGGATTCTGGCATATTGTGTGCCCTGCCAAAGTTCATTGATATGCTCAATATAGTAATCTCTAAACAGATAATTTCTCGAAAATATCATTAATAAAATTTTCTCATTTCCAAGCAGTGCTGTGTATTTTCTGACGATTTCGGGCAGATTGTTTTTATCGTCAAACACGACTGCAACGGAATAATGTTTCTGGTCATAATAGTGATTGTTTATCTCTATTTTCACATCATTACCATAAATGCTTTTGACCGTTCCCATATTTGCCGCAAGGGATTCACTGTAATTCCCGAAAGGAATATTTCCATTGGCATAAATATTGATATTTTTTGCCCCTGCCGAAGCGGCAACGATTGCCATATTGACAACATCACCCAATTTTTCCTGTGTATTGAGAACATTCGGGAATTCATATTTACCCTCGGCATTCATTTTCGGCTCGATATTGTAAAATCTCACCATAGCATTTTGGTTATATTCCATAATATCCGCCGATTCAAAATCCGCCGACAGCAGATTTTTCAGCACTTTGTCTATACCCGTAATGCGTGAATCGTCAAATCCGACATATCGGATATTCATAGACTTGTATCTGACCTTGAAATCACGGTTTTTATCACTGTTCATGGCAAGAGCGGCATTATTTTTGACGATATTCGTGAATTTGGTATTCAGTGCGGAAAGCTGTTCGGAATACATATTCACTGTTGTGAGAGTATCCGCAAATATCACTGTATCAAGCAGATGAATAAAACTGCCGCAATTTGTTTCAAACTCCTTTGAACATAAATACGGCAAAGTCGTTATCAAAACCGACGTTTCATCAATTTGCGTTCTCTGAATAGGTATTTTGCTTATCGCTGATTTTCAGAATTTTCCATATTGGAAAATTAAAATTGATATCCATTTTCGACTTGCTGTAAAGACTGCTAATTTTTGAAAAACCGTCTTTCACAAATTCATACACCATGTCAAGCTGGCTTTCACTGTTGCAAATAATCGCAATATTATCGCCCCTTGCCGCTATCATGGAAATGTATCTGAAAAGATACACCGAAAAGTCACTGAAAAAACTACCATTAATAATAAAATTCCTGTCACCTTGAAATAGCTTGTCAATACATTGTAAACATAATTCTTTATTTATTTTCGGCATGACTTTATCATTTTCAACAGCCTTTCCAATATTTTCGGTACGGGGATTATGGCTGCCCGTTACTTTGTCGGGACTGCCTTTCGGAATTTCAAGCGAACCTGCAAAAAAATCAGCAAATTCCTTTTGACAGGCTTCATCAATTTTATCAAGCGGAATGTCCGCTTTATTTTTTGCCGTTTCGGGCTTTTTGAAAATTTCGGGACATTCCTTTTCAAGCAGGCTGACACCTTCCAGAAAAAAGGCTATCGCCCACAAAACTAAAAGCGTCAATGTCGGATAAATATAACCTGCACTGAATACGGTATTGATTGAACCGTAGGGAATCCAGTCCGCACCAAACACAACAGGCAGTTGAAATATCACAAACAGTGTTGTATATGCGACAGACAATCCCCATGCGATTCCCTTTATCACTTTACCGATAAAGAAAAATATTTCTTTATTGAAAAAGAAAAGTACTTTTCTTTCCATTCTTTGTGCAAGCGAAAAATTGCCGTCTTTTTTGTTGGGCTTGACAAGATTTTTCTTTTGCAATCCGATTCTCACAAAATACTGCAAAAATCTGTAACCGAACCCAACAGCTATATTGATTGTAATAGCAGCCAAAACTTTGGTGCAGTAAATGAACCGTGAACTTAAAGAAATTTTTGAGGCTATCCACTGAATGAAATTGAGAGAACTCACCCAAAGCAGAAATTCTTTGACTATGTACAAAAACAGCGTCACGGCTATTACATATAAAACCATGAAAACAAGCAGTCTGAAACGCTTGTGACTGATGCCTTTTTGCTTGTCACGCCTGAATCCGATATACTCCGCCGCCAGCGGCAAAAGCGGAAGAACTGCCAAAAAAACGATTATCAGCAATTTTACAACGGCTTTTAAAAATATCATCATTTTCAGTCCTCCCCTTTGGCGATTTTTAACAGTCCGTCATCTATGATGGAATAAAACTCACGGTTTTTCTTACCGCTGCAATATGCACGATTATATTCGATCTCCTCTTCTGATGACGGCATTGTGTAATGTTCGGCATTATCTCCAAGCTGTAATTTGTCGATAATATCTTCTGTTTGTTCCACTCTCTTTTTGAGCATTTCAAGATGATGTGCGATTTTTGTTTCGGCAATGCTTTCACATTCCTTTTTGAATCTCACGTCCTGATAATATTCATAAGTATATCTCAATGTAGGAATGTAGAAAGTCAGCAAACGGTCATAATGTTTTGCAGCCTTTTTATTATCCTCCAGTGCCTGCAAATTTCTCTGCCAAAATTTATTCCAGACTTCTTTGAATTTCCGTTTCTGACGTGCAACGATGATTCCGAACACTCCGCCCAGCAATACA
>CADCDE010000204.1:1726-3007 GCA_902800065.1 uncultured Ruminococcus sp. | reverse complement strand
ATCCTGTCCGTCAGCCCTTTCATCAGTCGCAGTAAGACCAAGAGTAAAACTTGTTTTGAAGTATTTAAGGATTTTTGTATAGCTTTTTGCAGCGGCATGATGACATTCATCAATGATGAGATATGCAAAATCATCAGGCTTGAACTGATCGAGATTTCTGACGATACTTTGTACACTTGCACATACAACAAATGTATCTGTATCATGAAAGCTGTCATAGAATCTTCCGACTGAAATCCCCGACCAGAGATTTTCAAAATTTTTTACCCCCTGTTCTACCAATTCTTTTGTATGGGCAAGGAATAATACCCTTTTGCCGATAGATTTCGCATCAAGCACACCGATGGCAGACTTCCCTGAACCCGTAGCCCCTTGTACAAGTGCGATTGTTTTTCCTTCTTCACGCATTTTTGCAAGGTTGGCAAGTGCTTCTCCTTGATGTTCCCTCAATTCAAATATTTCACCGCTTTGGTTTGGCATATCACCGTCAAGATACGTCAGTGCCGGAGAATATCCGAGAAATGTTATCAGTTCATCTTTTACTCTTTCGGGTGTTTTATTCACCTGTGTATCAGTCCAGCGAAATACTTTCCACCCCTCATGTACCATGCTGTTTTGTTTCAGCAGGTCATCAATATACTTTTCCTGCGATATTTTATTGGGATTATGCCATGTTTCGCCGTCAATTTCAAATGCAACCTTGCCGTCCTCCGTCATGACTGCAAAATCAATCGTTCTGTGATTGCCGTATATATCTACAAAAGGGTGCTGTAAATACATAAACTGTCCCTTTTCCATTCCGAATGTATCGCAGAAAAGCTGAACAAACTGTTCTTCTGCACCGCTGTGTCCGGCATTATTTGACATTATTGCAGGCATTATTTCACCTCCCGTGATTTCAAATACAAAAGCCTGTTTTTCTGATAATTATGATAACACTATTTTCATTTCAGTTCAACAATAAAATTATATTTTCGGAATTTCTATCAATAATTTTTGTGCATATTATTGAAAATCGAAAGCTCATATTGTATAAGATGATGGTGCTGTATGGCTTAGATACTTTATTTGTTAAAAAAATTTTTTTCGGAGTGAAATATTTTATGTCTGAAATCGGACTATATAGACAGAGGACCTCAAATACCTCATAAAAGGAGGCTTATCAAATATGGATGATGCATCAATCATTGAATTGTTCCGTCAAAGAGATGAAACGGCAATTTCCGAAATAAAGCAGAAATATGACAGGATATGTTTTTACATAGCCGGAAATATTCTTTC
>CADCDE010000204.1:0-1706 GCA_902800065.1 uncultured Ruminococcus sp. | reverse complement strand
TGTATTGTAAGAAATATTGCCATCAAAAAACTGCAGTATAATTCCGCAGAAAAAAGAAATCCGAAATTCACCGTTTCGATAGACGAAATAGCCGAATGTGTACCGTCAGGCGAAGATATATATGATGACGGTCTTTCGGAAACTATCAGCCGTTTTCTTAAAAGTCAGAACGAAAAACACAGAAAAGTATTTATAAGGCGTTATTTTTACGGTGATACGACTTCAAAAATTGCGGAATATTACGGTATGAATGAAAAAACAGTTGCTACATATCTTTTTCGGACAAGAAAGAAATTAAAAGAATTTTTGCAGAAAGAGGGTTACGATTATGAATGAACTCAAATTTCTTGAAGCGATCGGCAAGATTGACAGTGACTTGATAAAAGAGGCTGATGTTGAACAGAAAAAAATTTTTCCGAAACGTAAAATATATGCTTTTGGCTCTGCCGCCGCAGTGGCAATGGTTGCATTTGGCTCTGTCCTGCTTTTCAATTCGTATGGTCAATCAGGCTCTGTTGTTGATCATTCAGTCATTCAGCCCAATAACAACGAAAATAATTCACATACTGTTAATTCTGTTGTTTCCGTATTATCTGACGAGGAATCGAAAGAATTGAATTCAGCCACCAGTAAAATTGAAAATTCCACAGATGAATCTGTCAATAATGTTTCGGAACAGCCGTCAACAGATACAAGCCGTCAGAATATTTCTTCTGCACCTGCCGATAACAGCATACCCGAAATTACAGAATCACAGACTGAACATAATCCCGACATACAAAGTACAAAACTCTATTATCAGCCGTTTTCTGCAAAGGTTGAGCCCGGTTCAAAGTCTTTTGGTGGAGATGGTTTTGGTGAAGAAGAACTTCATCATATTGATGTAAGAACTTCCGAGGGATTTTATGAGCAGCTTTCACTTGATAAATACGCTTCAAATGATATTTCAAGTACGATAAGCAAAACAGATTTTGGCGAATATATCGGAAAAATCATTGAAGTAGATAACAGCTATGATTATCATGGGAATGCTGTCGAATCACAGGAACCCACACTTGCAGGGGCGGACGTTTACTATTATGCTCCGAAAGGAAATAATAAAGCGTTTATCATTGCAAAACAGAATGAACAGTGCAGTATATTCTTTGAAAATGAAATCAATACAAGTGAGGGGTTCAAAAAAGGATTTTTATTCTTCAATGTACAGGGTGCGGAAGATATAATGAGTGTGGAATATCAGAAACGCATACCTGATGGCGATGGAAAAATGATTCTTTCCGAACAGAATGTTATCACCGACAGCACCGCAGTCAAAAATTTTTATGATCTTGTTTGTCAGTTAAAGCCCGAAGATTACAGCGGTCTGCCTGAATTTGCTGCAACTCCCCTTTGGTATATAGAGGCATGGGACAAATATAAAGCTGATCCCGACGCTTTTGTAATGGAAGATTATTCTATTATTATCACTTTGAAAGACGGTACGGTTTTGCGTGAAATACTGTATCAGCCTTTCCTTGCCAACGGCTATGTAGAGAATATGCAGGAACTTACCCCCGAACAGAACAGTACTTTAAAAAATCTGCTGAAATAAACTTAAAAAATTTTTGAAACTTTCGGACCTTTTCGGAAAAACCTTGCGTTTATAATAGTGAAAGCACAAAAACAGAAAAAATAAAAAATATAAATGTGAGGTTGATCATTATGAA
>CADCDE010000203.1 GCA_902800065.1 uncultured Ruminococcus sp. | reverse complement strand
GAATGGAATGCTCGCACAAAAACAGCGAGAGCAGTAAATATTTTCATCACACTCAACCCGATCAATATGTCCTGCTATTCTCGTAAACAGCACGACTGTTTCATAGAGAATGCTCAACCGACTACCAAAGACAACGAAATCACCGCTTTACACTGGCTTTTGATAGATTTAGATCCTAAAAGAATGTCAGGTGTCAGCAGTTCGGAAGAAGAATTAAAACTTGCAAAGACAAAAGCAAGAACAATACATGATTTTATGTCGGATCGTGGTTTTAAAGAGCCTATTCGTGCCATGAGTGGTAACGGAATTCATTTGGTTTACCGCTTTGACGTTCCAAATACAGCAGAAAATGTGTCTGTCTTTGAGAATGCCCTGAAAGTCCTGTCCGAAAAGTTCAGTGATGAAGAAGTTGAAGTAGATACAACTGTATTCAATCCTGCCCGTATCTGCAAGCTCTGGGGAACGATTGCACAGAAAGGGGCTACTACCCCCGAAAGACCGCACAGGAAAGCGTATATTGAGCCGTCTGTGCCATCTTCCGTTGATGTTAATGATTTTACATTACTGCAAGCATTATCGGCTGAATTTGAGGAAAATAAGCCCTCTGCACCCGTTCAGGATACCATACAGACAGAGAAAAAGGGAAAGTTTGACTTACGGAAATTCATTTCTGACCATAATATCCCTGTCAAAAGTATTGAGAACACTCCTGATGGAACAGTTAAGTATATTCTCGAACATTGTTTGTTTGATGAAAGCCATAGGGGAAAAGATGCTGCCATTTTCCAAAAGCCTGACGGCTCACTTGGCTATAAATGTTTTCATAATTCTTGTTCGGATAAGCATTGGAAAGATGTCAGACTTATGTTTGAGCCTGACGCATACGATAAAAAGGCAGATAATAACACCAAAAGAGAAAAGAAATTGTCTGTCTATGACGTGGATGGAACAGGGTTGCTTACAATAGCTAATTTGAAAAGGAATTTGAAAAGTGCAGTGCAGCTAAAATTGCGGATATACTGTTAGTTATTGCGGCAGATAATAAAGTAAATCCCATTCTTGACATGATTACATCTGCCAAATGGGATGGTAAAGACCGTATTGAAGAAATATACAACATTTTCGGCATTGGCAAAGAAGATAAGTTAAGCCGAGAAATCATTAAAAAGTGGCTTATGCAGGCTGTTTGTGGCTTGTTTAATGACAATAAGCACCCATTTTCACTTGACCTGATACTTGTATTCAAGGGCAAACAAGGCATTGGTAAAACAAGATTTTTTGAACATCTCGCCATGCTTTCTCAATACTTCGGAGAGGGTGTCTGCATTGATCCACGCAACAAGGACAGTATCATTCAGGCTACGAGCAATTGGATATGCGAATTGGGCGAAATCGGCAGCACTTTGAAAAAAGACATGGACAGCGTTAAAGCCATGCTGACAAAGGCTAATGACGAGTACAGGCTTCCATACGGCAGATCAACACTTAAATTTCCTCGTATGACCTCATTTGTTGGCACTGTCAACGATGATAAGTTCCTGATAGACCAGACAGGAAACAGGAGATTTGCAACCGTTCCTATATCAGATGATATACATATCGACTACAACACACAAATCAGAACTTTCGATTCCTTGCAGTTGTGGACACAGGTATATCGTATCGTGCAGGAAGAAATCGCCAAAGGTGCGACAATGGCAAGTTGTTTTAGACTTGATCCAGAAATGAAAGAGGAATTGGACAGCAGAAACGAGGAATACACTAAGCCGATGAAAGCTGAAGATGAAGTCATAGATATTCTTTCAAGATTGAATATGGATAAACAGCAAACACCATCTAATTGCAAAATTACTGATGAATATATGACTGTTACCGAATTTATGAGTTATCATTCAGAACTCAATAAATATACTGCCGAACAAATCTCAAAAGTGTTAGGTAAATTAGGATATGAAACCGTAAAGAAAAGAATAAATGGTAAAGTCATTCGCATTAAATTATTACCAAAAAAAGAAATTTTAAAAAATTTTTAATTTTGTGATTTGTTCACTTTTTTTGTGAAAGTGTTGACGGTGAAAGGCTATTTTGGGCAAATGTTGACGGTTGTTGACGGTGAATTGCATTTCACCGTCAACACTTTTTTTTCAGTATTTATCAGGTTTTTTTAGGTTTCAAAGCAATAGTGTTGACGGTGTTGACGGTGGGTTCTATAAACTTTTTAAAAAATACACCATTTTTTTTCTATTTTATTAAAATAGAAAATTTTCTATTTAAAAGTTTTCAAAAAATGGACATTTCACCGTCAACATTTTTTTTAAAATGCCTATTTTAAGCCATTTTTTACTTTTTTACCTTTATTTTCACCGTCAACAAATACCCCTTTCACCGTCAACAAATACCCCTTTCACCGTCAACAAATACCCCTTTCACCGTCAACATTTTAGTCCTTTTTTTCAATTCACCGTCAACGTTATATCTTAAAAGATACTATCAAAAATTAACACAGAGAATGTAAAAAAACAATCTTGTGAATTGGTAATTTTGGAAATATATGGTAGGAGATAATATCATAAAAGTGAGCAGGACAACAATAGAAAATTGCCCTGCTCTGCGTTCTTTTATTCAATATTTTGGGTATGTTATCAGGTGATACAGGAGATCATATTCTGCAATTAGAATAGCAAAGAACAAGGCAATTATACAAAGTGCGATTGTCATGGCTTTCTTATATCCAAATTCCTCGCTATTCTTGTATGTGCGGATAATGCTTTCAAGCTTTTTTCTCGTGCTCGGAATGACTCCCAGAATGCTCAAAACTACCAATCCAAACACCAGAAGAAGTGATATGCCATATACTATTGACTGTGCAACATCAAGGCTCGTACAGCCCTGTAAGAGTTCTATAAAGCTGTTCAGGAAACTCCCTGTTCCGTTGCATATTAATATAAAACCATCCCAAAGAGAAATAAAGAAATTAGCCACACCTGTTTTTCCCACAAACACTCCTATATGGTCACTCAGCCATATCCCTGTTACACACATTAAAGCTATTCCGACAATAGATATTGATGATCCCGCAAATTTTACAACCCTTTTTACTTTCTTTTCTGCCTCATCTTTTATGTCTTGTACTATTGTTGCAGCCATTCTTTTGGCTTCTTGATGGATATTATCTTTCATATCTGCTTTGTCCACAAAAAGTTGTGCTTCTCGAATTTCAACGTCGTGGGCGAGTCTTTGGACGGCTTTCGTCTGTTCTTCGGTTGCTCTCATTATCTTCTCTGCTTCTTTTTTCATTGTTTGAGCTTCCCTGTACTGCTTGTCGCTGCTGTTCAGCTTCTCGATCAGCTCTGCTTGCTGTGCTATTTGCGAT
>CADCDE010000202.1 GCA_902800065.1 uncultured Ruminococcus sp. | reverse complement strand
GCCTGTGCTCTCGGAAACGCCGCGTGTCGTAAATTCAAGCGCGTTCGCTATGTGCGTATGCCCGAGCTGCTGGACGAATTAACGCTCGCCCGCGCGGAAAACGATTTCAAGAAAGCTGTCAAGGCATACGGGAAAGTAGATTTGCTGATTATGGACGAGTGGCTGATGAGACCGCTCACCATTCAGCAGTCCTACGATTTGTTTGAGATCATTGAAGCGAGAACCAAGCACGGCGCAACGATTTTCTGTACGCAATACGACCCTTATTCCGACTGGTACGAGAGATTGAACACGGACCCGGCGCATGACAGCCCCATCAGCGACGCGATCATGGACAGGATCTACCACAACTCCTATGTCGTATCTGTCGAGGGCAAGGTTTCCATGCGGGCAAGGCACGGCTTGAAGCCGGAGCAGAACTGCGAGGCGGCAGAATGAAACGCTACCTCATCAACGAAATGAAGTGCTATCTGGCGCTTGTGCCCGATGCTTCAGAGGAGGAAATCTCAGATTTGAAAGAATGGGTAGCCGCGGGAAGCAGCCCATACGCTAATCCTTGCAGCCCATACGCTAATCCTTGGTACATTGCGGATGAACGCGGAACAGAGTTGCCGTTCATCGAAGCCAGACGTGTTATTTTCATCCTTGCGGAAGAAATGGATTAAAGCTTTGGCATAGCGGGGGCGCTGCCCCCGAACCCCCGGAGTTTATCGCTTTTGTTTCCGGGAGAGTGATGTCTGCGGAAAAACAAAAAGAGTGACACCGTATGGCATCACTCTCCCGCGAACCTCATACGCCGCTCAGGTCGCCCTCCGGCGTTGCCCTATCCTGCGTATGAGTAAAGCAAGATACCATGTTTTAATAGTGTAAGTCAATAATTTGAGTGGCGCAACTTGTCCGTGACGGTGGTGCTATTTCTCCGTCACGGTGGTGCTAAAACTCCGTGCACGTGGTGCTGTATGAGCGTGATTTGCACCGTCTTCGTTGACGATTTTATTTATATCGCCCTGAATGTTCTTGACGTAGTAATACATGGTGTTGTTGCGTGTAAACGCAATCGGGCTGTTGTTGCTGTCATAGTAGAAGTACAGCGTATAATTACTCTTTTCAATTGCAATCGTGTTATTAAAAAGTTAACGAAAAACTACTTCCTGCATAGAGTTTTCTAAATTGATACGAATTAAACGGTAGTTCATATCAGTAAAATACACATAGTTATCGTCAAACGAATAAACCGTAACAGGCTCTTTTGAACTTAGTTTTTTAGATTTTTGCGCACTTTCAACCATGTATACTCCGCTTTCCTTTCCCGAACGAACGCCTACAATTATCTTACCGTTATATAAATTCACAATCAAAAAGCCTTCTGTAGAAAATAAAAGCTCCGAAGTTTTTGTCTGCTTATTAATTGAATACAATTTAGAATGTTCATCATCACCAACAATAAAATAGATGTTTTTGTTGTCAACCAAAACTGAAGATACATCGTTTATATTCAATTCAACTTCAAAATCAGTTTGTTTCTTTACCGTATCAAATTTGCAAAAATGCGTTTTGTTATTCTCGTGATAGCAATAGTAGAAATCATTACCATAAATATATGTACAAAAATAATAATAAAAGTCGTTTCGCCCGAGTTTCAAATCTTCGTAGTCAACAAATTTTTCAAAAGATCCTGATTTGTAATGATATACCGAACTGTCCGTTTGTAAAAAAAGTGTATCTTCACATGAAAACATCCGCCATCTTTTCAACTCGGACGGCACTTTAATATTTTGTTCCATGTGCTTCTTACCGTTAATGTCAAGATAATATAAATTTGAGTCCTCATCAAAGTAATAAAGCTTTTTGTCATAAACGCAGTCGAAATTAATACTTTCTTTGCTTATTCTGTGGGCACTCCCGCCCGAAATTATATAGGTTCCTGATTTTTCACCTGTCTTTTCATGAAAATGAAAAAATATAGTATCGTTAATTCTCACAGCTCCGGACGATTGATTCGCCTCGGTATTGTTATAATAATTCTCAGCTTCGTTATTCTCTATTTTGGGTAAAAAATATCTATCAGTACTTGTAAAATAAAACCATACAGAAAACAACAAAGCTGAAGCTATCGCAGCACTTACAACAGATATTACTACACGTTTCTTTTTCATAATTTCACCTGCTCTTTACTACTAAAGTACCTATACTCACTTTGTTCATGGGGTCAATACCGTGAATCATTACACGGTATGCATCATTTGGAGAGGGATACTTTCTTGCTTGTTTTAACCTATATTTAAACTCAGAGTTATTCTTTAGTCTACAGGTTGCCCGTCATTTGATAACAGCTTATCCTTCCATGTTGTGTAATAGGTATAATTGATTTCACTGACAAAGCTCAGAGCTGACAGCTGCTATCAATGTTATGTGTTTTTATCCTTTACACTACTTTAATACAATCATTATTTCTTCAGGAAAAGATAAGTTTTTATTTACATTGCCACCTAAGTATTCTCCTTCAAAACAAACTGTTATTTCTCCTTCTGAATTTGCCTTGATTTCTTCATATTTTATTAATCCATCATCATCCTCTCCTATAAATAAGCCTTCATCTTCAATCCAATTTTCCAAC
>CADCDE010000201.1 GCA_902800065.1 uncultured Ruminococcus sp. | reverse complement strand
ACAGGTATATCGTATTGTACAGGAAGAAATCGCCAAAGGTGCAACAATAGCAAGTTGTTTCAGACTTGATCCCGAAATGAAAGCGGAATTGGATAGTAGAAACGAAGAATATACTAAACCTATGAAAGCAGAAGATGAGGTTATAGATATTCTTGCAAGATTAAATATAGAAAGACAAATAACATCATCAAATTATACTATAACAGACGAATATATGACCGTAACAGAATTTATCAGTCAACATACAAGTTTAAACAAATACACAACTGAACAGGTGGGAAAAGTTCTCACTAAATTAGGATATGGAAGTCAATTAAAAAAATCTAATGGCAAGACTACACGCATTAAACTTTTACCAAAGAAAGAATATCATTGATATTTTTAATTTTGTGATTTGTTCACTTTCTTTGTGATTTAGGTTACAGCACAATAAATATTTTTAATCCAAAAGTTATAAAAAGTATACAGCAGGTTACAGCGATAGACAGCAATTTTATAAAAATCTGTCTATCGTTTTTTGGCTATTTTAAGGGATTTTTAAAAAAAATAGTAATTTTTTTTCTCTAAAAAAAAGGTTACGGTTACAGCGGTTACAGCACTTTCTTATAAACTTTCTGAAAAATACACTTTTTTTTCTATTTTTATCAAATAGAAATTTTATCGTTTAGGGGTTTTTCAAAAAACGGCACTTTTGCTGTAACCTATTTTTGAAAAATCCCTATTTTATCGCTTTTTTTGCTTTTTTTGGCAATTTTTGGCTGTAACTTTACCCCTGTTTACTGTAACCTTTTAGCCGTTTACTGTAACCTTTTAGCCGTTTACTGTATACCTTTTGACCATTTTTTTTAATTTGCTGTAACCTTTTTACTGTAAGTGTTGTGGTAGAATACCATCACATATAAAAAGATATACACGGTAAAAAATTGGCAATTTAGGTAAAATAAAATATCATAAAAATGAGTAATATAAAAAAGGAAAAATTAAAAAAATAGGCTTGTCAAATCTTGCAACCCCTAACTACGACTCCTATCAAAACGGCTTGAATATCGCCAAAATCGAGTCAAGGTTGAACCCAAAATCGAAAATATGGAAAAAGGGTTCAACCCTGACTCTTTATATCCAAAATGCTAAAAAAACGCATTGCAGTCGGCTCTGCCGTCTGCTGTATTGCGGAAAGGCGGCTTTAGCAACGCCTTTCCTTTCTCCTGCTTGATAATCAACCTCCTAAATTTATGCAATATTTGACTATGATTTGCATTGCAAATCATAAAAATTAAGGTACAGTAAGAGAAAGAAAATGAAAAAAGAGCAAGGCAATTTTTATCGCCTTGCTCGATACTTTGATCCCGATCTTAATTGTGTTCCGTATTGTCAGCCATCAATATCTGACTGAATGCCTGTATCTGTTCAGCCTGTTTTGTCTGCATATCATCAATTTTAAGCTGCATTTCGTCTATTTTGCGTTGATATTTGCCTGCTGTATCGGCTATGGCATATTTTACGGCAGTTTCTTTTTCTTTTTCGGCAGCAGCAAGCTCTTTCTTATGGCTTGCCTGTTCATCAGACAATGCTCTCTGAATATCCGAATATGCAGAATTTAACTGTGTCAGATCGTCAGACAATTTTGAAGATGTTATTTCAGCCTGTTCTGCTCTCTTGGTTAATTCGGAAATTTGTCTTTTAAGCTGTGCCAACTGTCCTTTTAATTCCTCGACCTGATTTGACAGCATGGAAGATATTGTTTCCGCTTGTTCTCTTGCTGCTTGTTCTCTTGCTTTTTGTTCCGTGTCGGCTCTGTCTTTCTCGTTCTGCAAGGCTTGATTGTTCTCTGCCATCTTTTCCTGCATAGCCTTGATCTGTTTGTCAGTCGATTGTACAAGGCTGTCATACGATAATTTGTATTGAGCTGTCTGCTCCTGTGCCTTTGCTTTCTCCACTCTGTATAGCCTGTATATGCGTATCATAATCAGCTATATCTGTTTTTCTGTCCGTCAATACAGCTTTGGCGTTCTGTACTTCATAGGCTGTAATCAAGCTGTCCAATGCAGCATTCTGATTGTCAAATTCGCTGCAAAAAGCCTTAAATTTTTCTGCAACCCCATCTGAAATACGAAAGCTACGTACTTTCATTTCATCATTCATAAAAATCCCTCATTCTTGAAAAAATATGTATTACATTAAGTAATACTATATAATACATTGTAATACATAAAAATTATATCAAATTATCATCTGATAGTCAAGAATTATTTAAAAATAAGTAATACATTATGTAATACTATGTATTATATCATGTATTACATAATCTATAATTCGTTAAAAATTGATCTGCTCATTCTTCTATCTTCCTTTTCCGTAACCGCATGTATGCAGGAATAGACAGCATGAAATCGGAATAAAAGGGGAAGAGATGTATAACGTAATATAGGGATATGCAAGCATAGATTTTGTATATACGAAGTACACACAAAATCGCTTGGTGGGGAAAAATCCCCACTCCCCTTGATGTTTCAGACAGCAACATCACAATCGCTGCCGCTCACCATACACTATATTTTCTCTTTTTCTTTCGGCTATAAAGGGAGGTCAAGGGGGGAAAGCCCTTGCTCAATACTACTTTTGATACAAAGTGTCAAAAGTAGTATTGATTACGTTCATTGACAAGAGGTATTCGATGGTGTATGATTATATCATCAACTTGTTGCCGCAATGCCACACCAACGAACAGGAGTGAAGTCAATGAGCGTAACGGTCAGCACGCACAACGGCTCGGCTGTTGCAAGAGAGCATAACATACGAAATCCCAAAGTTGTCAGTAAAGAGCCACACATTCAGCCTGACGGCAAATTTGAGATATGGCACGATGAAAAGCCACAAGCAGCATATCAGAGAATTTTCGGTCAGGCATTGGAAGAATACAACAACAAGCAGAAAAGAGCTGACAGGAAGATACAGGACTATTACCGCCATATCTGCAACGACAAGAAGAAACACCCTGTCTATGAAATGATTGTAGCTGTTGGAAACCGCAACAATACAGTTGCTGAAGAAACAGGCTATTCTGTTCTTCGTGCATTTTATGATGGTTGGAAAGAACGAAATCCCCGTTTAGAATTGATTGGTGCATACTATCACGCTGATGAAGATGGAGTTCCTCATGTTCACATAGATTATACTATTTAATCATCAAATAGTAGACAAAGTATCTAGTTTGATGTATAATGTAAACGGTGATGAAAAATGAGGATAATATATAAAATAAGCGAAGAAGAAGCAAACAAAATAGCAGAAATAAGAAAGACAATAAAAAACAAGATGA
>CADCDE010000200.1 GCA_902800065.1 uncultured Ruminococcus sp. | reverse complement strand
GCAATTCAGGCTGACTTGCATCGGGAACGAGAAATTTATAGATAGTATTCAGCTTTGAAATGTGCTGTACATAGGAAACACTGTCGATTTCAGCCGACATCATTATCTGCATCATATTTAAAATGCCGTCTGTGCCATCAAGCGAAATAATGCTTCCGCCCAATTCCTCAACGAGATACCGAAACTCGCCTGACGGATCATATCCACGAATATAATCTCCACGAATCGCCCTGTCCATCAGCATTTTTTTGAGTAGCGTAGATTTACCCGAACCCATTTTTCCAATAATAATGCCATTGTATGATGTTCTCTGATTATCTTTGTGAAACAGGTCAAGCAGGATTTTACCGCCGCCGTTTGCCGTTGAAGTACCGTATAAACTGCCGTAATCGTCATTTAAAGAGGTAAAATGGAACGGATCACCGCCTGCCAATGCCGATGACGTGCAGGGCTGACCGTTACGGGCATACAATTTAGCCGCTTCTGCATTTGAAACGCTTATCGGATAAAACATAGACTGCCATTCATGCTGACATTCATTCAGGAATACAGCCGATTTATATCCGTTGCTTTCAAGATAATTCATAATTTCCTTTGCATTATTTTCAACCTCTGCAACAGTTCTTCCCGACACAAAAAGTCTGATATGGATAAGCTTCATAATCTGACATAATCTGATTCATTCTCGAAACCTCGTTGTACAGCTTTTCCAAATCCGTCAGTTCATCTTCGGCTTCAATGCGTTCCTGCATATCCTTTGCATACATGATACGGGTACGCTGTTCCGACATGGAACTGTTGATATTCTGCTTGACCTTTTGGGGATCTTTTGTTTCGATGTCAACCGTCACAACGACATTGTCAATATTGATGATTTTGGTAAGCCAGAATTTATCTATGTATTTCGGGTAACGGTAAACGTGCAGGATAATTTCATAGCCGTCACCTGTGGTTATCAGCTTTTCGCCATTGAAGGCGATACCGCCTTGCGGCTGTATTTTCGCAATAAGGCTTTTATCCTGAATAGAATTTTCGGTAACTTCTTTTTTCTTTTTATCAAACATTTTTTATCGACCTTCTTTCAAAATGCGTATTATCCATAATTTCAATATATTTTCAACTGCGTTTTATCCGAAAAAACAACATTTTTATCTTGCGTTTTAGCGGAGAACGTGATATTATCTGTTTAAGAGGTGAGAACATTGATTTTTAAAAGAAACATTTATCAAAAACTGCTCGAATGGAAAGAGCATTCTGCCGGTGAAAAAGCCTTGATGATAGAGGGAGCAAGGCGAATCGGAAAATCTACCATAGTTGAAGAATTTGCCAAAAGTGAGTATGAAAGTTACATTATGATAGACTTCAATGATGTAAGCAAGACAGTAAAAAACGCTTTTGAACATTATTTGAATGACCTTGATACATTTTTTATGATATTGTCAACGGAATATAATACCGAACTTCACAGAAGAAAATCCATTATTATTTTTGACGAAGTACAGCAATTTCCGAAAGCAAGGCAAAGTATAAAGAAGCTTATCAAAGATGGCAGGTATGACTACATTGAAACAGGTTCTCTTGTGTCTATCAGAGAAAACGTGAAGGATATTACTATTCCGTCAGAAGAACGCAGACTGAAAATGTATCCAATGGATTTTGTGGAATTTTGCATGGCAATCGGAGAAGATAAAATGCTTGAATATATCCGCAGATGTTTTTCAGAAGAGAAACCTCTTGAAGAATCCCTGCATCATAAGGCTATGATGCTTTTCAAGCAATATATTTTAGTGGGCGGTATGCCTAAAAGTGTTGCAAAGTACATTGAGAAAGACCGCAGTTTTTCATCAGCAGATATTGAAAAACGTGATATTTTGAATTTATACCGTAATGACATCAGCAAGGCAGATGTAAAATACCGTTCAAAGATACTGTCGATTTTTGACCAGATACCTGCATTTTTGTCACAGCATGAAAAACGTGTACGTCTTTCCAATATTGAAGAAAAATCCTCTTATCCGATGTATCAGGATACATTTTTTTGGCTTGGTGATTCAATGATTGCTAATGAATGTTTCAAATGCAGTGATCCGAATGTCGGATTGTCGTTGAATGAGGACAGAACTTATGTAAAATGCTACATGGGAGATACAGGGTTGCTTATAAGTCACGCTTTCAGTGAAAATGAAATTTCGGATGGGGAACTTTACAAACAAATTCTTCACGATAATCTTGGGATAAATGAGGGAATGATATTTGAAAATGCCATTGCACAGCAGCTTGTAAGCAACGGTTATCCGTTATTTTTTTATACAAGATACAGTGAAGAAAAGCATAGGAATGATATAGAAATAGACTTTATCATTTCAAACGGCAGTAAGCTGAAGCCGAAAATCTTTCCGATAGAGGTCAAATCGGGCAAGAGATACACAACAACATCTTTGAATGAATTTTGCCGTCTTTTTCACCATAGGATAGGCAGGGCAGGCAGGGCATATATTATCCATACAAAAAATCTATCGGTAAAAGATGGGATACTTTGCATACCGTCATATATGACATTTTGTCTTTAACCATAAATGCTCGTGGATTTATTGCAAAGCTTTGCAAGGATAGTGATTTTTTTATCAATGCTGATTTCTTCTGCCAAATCAGCATTTTTTAATGTCACTGCAATAATGCTTTTGGCTTCAAGGTACTTTTCATAGGATTCGCTGAAAATCATCAAATAGTATTCTCTGTCGGTGCAGTATAAATTGACATCAACCAATTCTTCATATTTCGTCTGCAAAAATCTTCTGAAAAGAGGATTGTCGGTACTGTCGATTTTACGCTGATAATACTGCTGTTGACGCTTCGTATCTGTCGGAAAATTTATTCCGATAATCTTACAGTCAACCGCATACATCTTGTAAAACTTCTCAAATTGTAGCATATCAAGTTCAATTTCGGATTCCGATGCGGAGATAAGGTCTTTTGTGACGAGCCTGAAAATATCCATATAGCTGTTGTCACGCATGAGAAACAATCCTTTATCTATCCCGACAAATGGCAGTAATTCTGTTGTATTTTTGGACATAACACCTCTTCCTTCACTCTTAATTTTGTTAAGACAATATATCTTGAAATCTTATTTCCCAAAAATAAAAAAATGTTGATATTGGGAAATAGATTTCTTGACTTTCCTGCTTATTCTTACCTAAAAAATAAGCAAGAAAGTCAAAATTTTATTTTCATCGGAATATTGCAATTCAACCTATGATGTAATATAATATTTTTAAACAATATTTTTGTTGTAACCTAAAATAAGTTACAACTCAAAAAATGTTTAACAGAGGTGAAATCATGAAAAGCTACATTGAAAACACATTACATCAGTCTGTAAAAATTGAACCTTTTAATGAAACGGACAAGCTGCCTCTTTCATTAAAAAACGATTTTTATTTGTATTGCTTGAATATGAACAATTTATATTTCTTGTTGGTTGAGCCCAAAAATGATGCCGGAATTTCCGAATTGAGAAAAACACAGAAACGAATTCAGCAATTAACAGGCTATTATTGCGTATTTTACCTGCACGAGATAAATCAATATGCCATTTCAAAAATGATAGAGGAAGGTATTCCGTTTATCGTAGAAAATAAGCAAATATACATTCCATTCCTTGGAATAGCCATCTCACAATCAAACGAACGAGTTTTAAAGCCTTGCAGCAAAATATCATTCCTTACTCAAAAACTGCTCATAACTGCCATTTATCAGCAATGGGAAAAGGTCAATATTACAAAGGCTGCTGCCCTGCTGAATGTTACAAAAACTTCCGTGACAAGATGTTTTGATGAAATAGAAATATTGAGCATTCCTGTCTTAAAAAAATATGGCAGGAGCAGATATATTATTGGTGCTTCCAATAAAAAAGAATTTTGGAATAAAATCAAAGATTATATGAGAAATCC
>CADCDE010000199.1 GCA_902800065.1 uncultured Ruminococcus sp. | reverse complement strand
TATAGTAAACGTCTAAGAAAATAACCTATTAACAAAAAGCAAAAGAAGTGTTATAATATTCCCAAAGAGGTGTATATCAAGTGAACAAAAGAAAATTTATAAATGCCCCCGAGGAATTGTTAAAGGAAGGCAAACAGATAGTAAAAGAAGATAAAGATAAAAAATATGTTTACAAAGTAACCTTGGTGAATTTAATGCTTGAAAGAAATATACAAGCTGAAAAAATCAGCCAGATGTCAGGAGTCCCCAGAAGAACTCTGTCAAGGTGGGTAAAGGATGTTGATGAGCGAGGATTTGAGTCATTAAGAAATAAAAAACATAAAGGCAAGCCATCAAGATTATCATCAGAACAAAAAGAAGAACTGAAAGAGATATTATCAAAACCGGCTGAAGAACAGGGATACTACAAATGGGATGGTCTGACATTGTCTGATTATATAAAAGAAAAATACAATATAGATTTAAAAGTAAGACAATGTCAGAGACTGTTTCATGAACTGGGATTTTCCCGGATTCGTCCACAAATATCTCCTTCCAAAGGAGAAAATAACGAAGAAGAAAGAAAGGCATTTAAAAAAAATTGATGATATAGCAAAAATGCCTGATGCTGTACTTGTATTTCAGGATGAAGTCCATTATACATTGCAGTCAAATATTACTGCAATGTGGGCACCTCGTGGAAGTAAACCAAAAGTAAAATCATATCCTGTAAAGGACAAAGTTTCATACAGTGGCTTCGTGATTCCATCGACCGGAAGACTTTTTACCTGCAAGCCTGACTGGTTTAATTATGAAACTACAATAGACTGTCTGCGGAGATTTTTAAAGGCTTGCCCTCTTAATGATAATTGCAAATATTACATGATAATGGACAATGCTCCGTGGCATAAAAAAGCCAAAAGACTTGTCAAAGAGAATGCTGATGGAAAATATTCAGATCTTGCCGAAAAAATTGTTTTTGTATATCTGCCTGCTTACTCACCCGATTTAAATCCTATCGAACAGGTTTGGAGAATGACAAGGGCAGATGTGACACACAATCATTTCTTTGATGATATAACTTTATTGCAAGATACATTGGATGAATATTATTCCTTATTTGATAAACCAAATTTGTGGCTTCATTCTTTATGTTCTTTTAATTTTCACTATAATTAAGGCTATTTATTATGACGTTTACTATAGAATATGGTAAAACGATTATTTGGTTTTTAAAAACATAAAATAAAAACCTGACTGTAGCGGATTTTTTCACTACAGTCAGGCATTTATTTTATGTTCATATTTTCCCATAAAAACAACAAACCCAACCCCCTAGCCAATCGGCACAAGGTTCGGATTTGATTGCTTTGGTGGACCAACAGGGCAACAGGGACTCGAACCCCGGACCAACCGGTTATGAGCCGGTTGCTCTAACCAACTGAGCTATTGATCCATTCTAAATTGACCGCCGATTTTTGTCGACGGTCAATCGTGGCTCCCCCAACTGGGCTCGAACCAGTGACACACGGATTAACAGTCCGTTGCTCTGGCGAATGTACACAAATACACCCTAAAATCTCTTATGATATTTTTCTATATAATGTTATCTTCTTCCAATTACTCGGAAAGCCCATAGCAGAAAGTATATCATTTTCCGTAAGGCTTGTGGCAGATACCAATTTTTTTATCAAATCGGACAACTGTTTTTTAAAAATCAAGAAATCATCTTTAGGTAAAACATATCTTAAAGAAATCACAACAGCAAACAAATCATTTTTGCCGTATTGATATGTATTTCTTTTGACAGGAATATTCAGCTTTTTGTGCAGCAACAAATCTCCTATGCTGTCGGCTGTCCTATATGTAAACAGACGCTCTCCATGAGCACATACATTTCTGAACTTTGTTATCACAGATAAAATCTGTCCCAACTGTTTTTCGTTCAAATCCGGAAAATCTATACTGATTTTGCTTTGCAGACTCGGCTTTGAATACATATAAAATCGGGACACTGCTCCCAAAGTGACCGCATTGATAAGTACCCACAACGGAACATTTCCATACTTACCTTGGTGATATTTGATATAAGCATAATCCGTTGAACCGTTTGCAAGATTATTCAACTTTCTTATCAGTTCATCTATCCCTTTGCGATACTGAGGAACATAATTATAATTATTCCTGTCAAGATAAAAAGTTTGTTTTTCACCATAAATTTGAGTGAAATGATAAGATATTACAGAATGAAGTTTTCTTTCAAATTTAAGAATGTTTTTCAGAAACAAGGAACGCAGTTCTTCATCAAATTTATATAAATTGACAATATCTTCAAAAGTTGTTCCCCTTTTATATTTTCTTACGGATTTATTGATATAAATGTTCTTATATCCGCCTATCAAAGAAAAATATCCATATCTTGTCAGCATTTCAACAGCAAAATTCCTATCATTTACTATCAGGTCTTTTTCATTTACCAATTTATCGACTTGTCCGTTATAATCTAAAAATATCTGCGGCATAGCACTAACTCCTTATTAAAAAAGGGAGTTTCCGCAGAAACTCCCCCGGTCGCAGGCCTCGCAAGTTTCTGCAACACGATCATTGAGTATTATTATACAGGCAAATGTACAATTTGTCAAGTAACACTCTGTATATATTATGCCGGCTTTCTTCAAATATATACACAGGATTCCAACATTATTTTGTGTTTGCTATGAACTGCTCATAGTTGATGTCGAACACAATATCAATTTTGTATCCTCTCGATACTCTGATTTCTTTCACGAGTTGACATACAATCATCTTTTTCTGTTCCATTGTCGAGTTTTCAAATTCATCTGCCCATGTCCTAAACTGCGAGTAGTAGTAATCAAGCTTGCCCATCGCTGTCTGCTGATTGGCAAGCCTGTAATTTATATTACTCAGTTCCGTTTCTTTCTGTTTAAGCAAGTCGTTTGTATTCTCGATTGATGCCGAAAGTATGTCGGGTGTAAATCGGCTCTCCCCTATCAGAGATTTTCCTATCTCTGCCGACAGTTCCACAACCTGTCTTTTGAGTTTTTCAATCTCTTTCTGAAGTCTGCCCTGCCTTTTCCTGAGTTCGGATATTTCCGATTTATAGCGTTTTTCAAGGGCTATATCTTTCGGTGTCGATTTGATTTTTGACAGATATGTTTTGAGTATTTCAGTTACGGCTTGGTCTATCTTATATGCCACATAAGCACTCTGACCGTCACATTTTCCTCTTTTCATCGCCTTTGCGGTGCAGATGTATCTGTATTCCCTTTTTGAACAC
>CADCDE010000198.1 GCA_902800065.1 uncultured Ruminococcus sp. | reverse complement strand
AAACCTTGAAGCAAAGAACGAAATTATTTTTGCAGTACCGTACTGATGAGGCAGAAGTTTTTCAACAGCCTTTGGAATAAATGAAAGGATATATTCCATTACCGTATCATCCTTGTAATTATTTTCGACAATTTCTATATAGCCTGACATTACAAGCTCACGGTCAACCTCGGAGCATAAGGTGCTGTATACATTCGGAAAGCCCTCAAGATCGTCATAGAGCAAATGATTCAGCAGACGTTCAGATACAGCCTGTATTCTTTTGCTCAGTATATCATCATTCTGAAGGTGAGTTATAAAACTGTTGCCTGATATTGCTTCATCGGGAATGATTGCAGAATTTTCTTTGGTGCTGCAGCATTTGATATAAACCTTGGCAGGCTTTCTCACTTGGCAGGCTTTCTCATTCCTCCGAATCGTATAAGAGCTTCTCCAGGCATCAATGCAGCCAGTTCATTATCATCTTCATCCAACAGAAGACTTGAACGAAGTGCTTTTATGTCTTCACCGTAGTCAATGCGGTGAGCGATCTTGATTCCTGTATTCTTTAGTACAGCCGGATGAAGTGCTGACGGACTCTGGTCCACCATGATGACTCCTTCGCCGTAAGCTCTTATTTCAGCAAGCATATTATTAAGCGTCTTCACAAGAGAAAGTGAAGCACTCTGACCGTTTCCGCCCTCGGCAGATGAATTTTGTACGGATGTATCTGCTGAAAACAGATGATGTGCTTCTTCAATCACTATTATATGTTTAAGTTCCCTGTGGATAACATTTCGGCATTTCATTTTTATGTACTCGTAGTACTGTGCAATTATAGAACCCATGACGAGAGACTTGTCGGAATCATCTGCAAGAGAATCAAGCGATATAACAGCGTATCCGTTTTTGAGAGCATCATATGGTATGCTTTTTGTATTATTGAGAAGTATCCCTTTGGAACCGCTCGTAAAACTCTGAAGTCTTGAAAGCAATGCCACACGGTAATTTGATTTGGTCTCATCACTGAAGCCTGACTTTTCAATATAATCTTCAACTTCCCTGCACAGATCACTGAAGGTAGGATAAAGCATATTTTCAGGCAGTTCATCGTGGTATAAATTTGTTCCTGTCACTATATCCCACTTGAAATGCTGATATACACGGTTGAGACACTGTTCGAGTATATTTGGCATAGCAGCATAAAGGTCAAACGCTGAGGATATTATCTGCTTGAGACAGTCAATATGATACTGCAAACGACCTCCGTAAGGGAACCAGAATGGATTGAAACAAAGTGCCTGCTTACTTCCGACAGTCATAGTATATGCCGTTACTCCGGGCAATGAGGAATATTCGCTTTTTACAGGCTCGATAATAAGAAACGGTATATTTCCCGTCACTGATGAAAGGAGCTGATAAACGGTATTGGTTTTTCCTGAGCCTGTCATGCCCATGACGAACATATGTCTGTTTATCTGTTCTCTGGGCAGTGAAACATCTGTTCCTGTATCCCCGAAAAAATGCATAAGATCGGCAATATGAACATCATCCTTATTTTGTTTTATGTTCATACTGTAATATTGGTTTTTAACTCTTTCAAAGCCGTAATATGATCTTGACGGAAAACATATGAGGTCTGTTACTGATGAAGTATTTACGACCAGTCCTCTTTTGGAAGACCGTTGGATATTGCTGCTGTAAACGTCCCATGTGAAGGTATATCCTGAATTTAATATTGCTGCCGATATCGGCAGGATAAGAGAATTTTCACGTTCTTCCTTTTGACTGCTTTTCAGCTTTCCGATACCGATATCCGCCGAGACCGTAAAGCCAACATACCATCCGTCTTTGAGAGCCGAATCAAATAAATTGTAATAATATTCATATTCATTTTGCTTTTTGTCAAGGGTAATGTCAGTATGCTTCCATGAAACAGAATCACTGACAGATATATCTTTTTTATTTGCATCACTTTTTAACCTAAATGGGCAAGAAGTCCCCCGCCTCTAAGGCGGTGGGATGAATTGCCCGTCAGCCGCAAGGCTGACCTTTTTCTTGACTTACAATTCTGTTTATGTTATATTTGGGATAAAGAGGTGAGAACAACATGAACAAAGCCTACAAATTTAGGATATATCCGAATGAAACACAGAGAATACTGTTCGCTAAAACATTCGGCTGTGTCAGATTTATCTATAATAAAATGCTTGAAGATAAAATCGAGTACTATAATCAAACAAAAGAAAAACTGAATAATACTCCTGCACAGTATAAAACTGAATTTGAGTGGCTGAAAGAAGTAGACAGCCTTGCACTTTCC
>CADCDE010000197.1 GCA_902800065.1 uncultured Ruminococcus sp. | reverse complement strand
GGGAACATCTATGATATTTTCATCTCTCAATGCTATGTCGAGTGCATGAAACAGCCTTTTCTTATCAACAGGTTTATCAAAATATCTGAACACACGCAACTCCATAGCTTCATCAAGATAGTGCATATACGATGTTGTAATCATCAATACCGCTTTCGGACAACGGCGAAGTATTTCATAACCTGTTTGTATGCCGTTTAACTTGTCCATCTCAACATCAAGAATTGCCACATCAATATCTGCATTTTCGGCTAAAAGCAAGTCTTCTCCCGAATAATAATATTTAATCTCATACTGTTGATTTCTTTCAAAAACATATCTGTTAAGCAAATTCCGCAAATATTGGATACTTTCAATATCGTCATCACAAACAACAATTCTTTTCACAAAAATTCATCTCCTAAAAATGTGAATTTTCGTTTTTATTATAACTTTATCCGATAAAAAAGTAAATCTGTTTTTAGGATTTTTCCATATCAAAATAAATATCCCCGAAACTATATTAAAAAGCACCCGAAAAATAATTTTTCGAGTGCTTTTAATTGTACCATATTAGACGGACTTTTATTTTAATATTTTGGGGATTGCGTGTACAGGCTCAAAATACGGCGATTTTGAGGGGGGTATAGGGCTTAGGGGTATAATTACTCCTAACACGTTTGAGGGGCGTACAGCGACGTTATACGGGCATATACGAGCATTTAAAAATGCAGTTTGATGTGTAGACAGAAAACGATGAAATAATATTCTTTTGAAGAAATATATTTATCATTTTTAGGGGGAATATTTTTGCTGAAACAAAATCGGAAATACCGTCCCCGAAATATCAATACACCAGTTTCCAAGTTTTCGAAAAAATGAATAGCTTATATATGTAAACAAGCAAAAGCGGATATATTTTTTGGAAAATATGTGGCTGTTATCGAAAGCCGTCAAAAATAATTCATGCCAAACAGTCATACCAAGCACAAAACGGGATTGCTGAGGACTGTTATGAGCTAACGAGAGAAAAGTATCATCATAAAAAGGCAAAATAGTCATGAAGGCATACAAAACAGTAAACAAATTTGTCAGCCGTTCAATACCCACTTTACTTCGGAGCATATATGCCCCGAAAGACCAGAATTTCTTTTGTTCGTAATAAGCCACTTCGATATGCCAACGCATAGAATAACGCATAGAATAAACCGTCAGTGGAAGAAATGGCACATCTGATTTTGCAAAAAGTGATGCTTTGCCCAAATTGGAAGCGGTAAAATCAAAATTCAGTTCATCAGGGGATTTCGTGCAGATAAAAAGTCTTTGAGTGCCGCTTTTTGTTTTGGTAACGATTGCGTGAACAGACATATTGCCAAAAAGTTTTGTGATGACCTTATAATGCTGACAAAGCAGTGACCGTTCAGATAATTGGATTGTATTTTCGGATGAACTAAAATGAGAAGCTCCCTCGCTGCTGAGCAGAGGGGGGAGCTTTTTTATGATATGTTTTCTTCAGCAATGTTTGTCCGTGAGTATTCATTCATATACTCACCATGAAAGAAATTGATTGTATCGATATTCAAAACATCCGTAAAGGCAGCAGCCGAACTGTTCTAAGTATACGCTTTCCGACTAATTAACTGTTACTGTAAAATACTTTTTAGAAATTGTGCCGTCTGTGTCCTTAACTTTGATACAGATGTCATAATCTGTTGCCTGAGCGGGCTTTACGGAAACAATGGCATTTTCGTCGAAATTCTGTTTGGTAGTCCATTTAGACTGTGCTTTCTGCTTGTAATATACGGCATAAGTGTAATTTCCTGCACCGCCTGTTGCAGAGCCTTTCAAAGTTACGCTTGCACCCTGTCTGATCGTCACTGCCGAAATGGTTGATGTATTATTTAATTTTTCACCGACCTTGACGATAAAATATTTCTGTTCAATTTTGCCTGTGTCATCTTTGACTTTGACGCATACATCATAGTCGGTTACTTTGGCAGGCTTGAAAACAACATCCGCATTTTCGCTGAAATCCTGTGCTTTTGTCCATGAAGACTGTGCTGTTTGTTTGTAAAACACCTGATACTGATATTTGCCGATACCGCCCGTTGCTGTACCGTGGGCAGTAATTTTCTGTCCGAGAACGATATTTTCTGACGAAAGAGTGGAAGTATTGGCAAGCTTTTCATTAACTTTCACTTCAAAATATTTTTTTATGATTTTCCCTGTACTGTCTTTGACCTTTACGCATACATCATAGTCGGTTGCTTTGGCAGGTTTTATTGTGACAGTGTCATTAGTGCCGAATCTCTGTTTCGTTGTCCATTCAGACTGTGCCTTCTGCTTGTAATATACGGCATAAGTGCAGTTATTTTTACTGGCTTTTGCATTTACGGTCACCGTCTGTCCAAGTACGATTTCTTTTGCGGAAATGGTGGATTGGTTTCGTATTGCGATAGGTATAAATGGCAGTTCATCGCTGTTAGCAGCATAGGTTTCAGCCGCATTGACCGAAACATTCATTCCGACATAAGAGTTTACTGCCGTAAAGCCTGTACCTGCCATCATAGCCGCTGCAAGTGATATTGTCAGAACTTTACGCAAAACGCTGTTTTTTTTCATTTTCAAGACCTCCGATAATTAATTTGATAACAACATTATATATCTTTTTGGTTGAAATGCAAATGATATTTTAAAAGTTTTTGTAACTATTCAGTCCCCCCTCTAAATTTCATGATTTTCGGGGAGTTCGAGGGGGATTTTAGAATAAATATTCACAAATATCTGTATAAATCCATAAAAACTGAATATTTATGCAATAAAATCTATACTTTTCCCTGAAAAAATAGGGGGACTGAATAGTTACAAATTTTTGAACATAGGATATTTGGGATGCAAAATTGATAAATAATCGTATTGATTTTGCCTAAAAAATATTACACCAGTTTCCAAGTTTTAGAGAAAAATAAGAGGTTAGTAAAGAATCCAAGCAAAAGAAAGAGCATTTTTTGAAGAGATGTGACCATGCTCGAAAGCCGCAAAAAATAATTCCTGCCAGATGGTCATGCCGATGACAAAGCGTGACTGTTGAGGACTGTTATGAGCCAACGAGAGAAAAGTA
>CADCDE010000196.1 GCA_902800065.1 uncultured Ruminococcus sp. | reverse complement strand
ATCATTGATATATGAACTTATCAGGAAATTTGTCGATTTCAAGTCGGAAAACTTTGCTCAGTTGATTTTTACAACTCATGAAACAGGACTTTTGAGCCTTGATTCATTCCGCAGAGATCAGATATGGTTTGCTGAAATGAAAACGGCTGACAGGTCAACAGACTTATATTCCCTTGCCGAAATCAAGAATATCCGCAAAGAAGAAAACTTTGGTAAAGGCTACATTTCAGGAAAATATGGTGCAATCCCCATGCTGAATGTTGATTTTGCCAATGTAGTCGAGAAAATTCAGTGAGGTGTGATATGAGAAAAAGAGATTTATCATTAACACCTCGCATTGAGGATAAAAGAGATAAAAAAGCCGTTCCCCCACCTGTTCATTTCCGCTTGTCAGAAATAAAACAACATTTTGACGAAAGTATGCAGTCTGTGAAAGAACAGTTTACAGTAGCCGATAACTTATTGTCAGAGGGAAATACAGAGGGCTGTCAAATCATCTGGCGGTCACAATACAGAGGGCTGTCAAATCATCTGGCGGTCACAAATCGTTTTCGCTGAAAGTTTGCTTGATTTCTTTCTTCACGAGATGAGTAAGTATTGCTTATTCCGTATGTTTACAGGTGAATGGGAAAAAAGCGAAAAATACAAGAATCTTGAAGTAAAAATGTCAAAGGTGGAAGAAGGTCTGGCTGCCAAAGAATCTGATGAATGGTTTTTCGAGTATCTCAACGAGAGATTTACAAAAGATGTGTTTCTGTCGGGAGATAGTATGCGTGAGCAGCTAAATCTTATCGGTATCGTTTTTGGTGAAGCTATGCACAAGGCTTTTCACAAAGAAAACGTCAATATTTCCGATAAGTACGGTTATAAGTTGGTTGGACAGCTATTTGCAAGGCGAAACAAGATTGCTCATCAGAATGACAGGGATCATTCTTCTGCTGCACAAACAGATATTACAAAAGAATATGTTGAGCAATATATATCAGACATTCAAGCTATCGTTAATGCCATACATGATATTGCAAAAGATAATGACAATGCTATCAACCCTGCGTAAATACATAATTTTTTAGCCGCTGAACTACCACAGTTCAGCGGCTCTGCTCTACACATTTTTAGATATGAATTTAAGGATTTTTTCACATTTTTACAGTATAAAAAGATGTATGTTTACACATTTTCATTATACAACATTCCGCACTTCATTTTCGACAATATTGAATCTCAAAAATTCTGGAATAGCAGATAATTCAGCTTTAATTTTCATTTCTTCACTATGATAAACCATATCAGCCAATTCGATACCAACAGGATATATCTTTTCTCTCAGCTTTAACTGCCTTATCTGATTATAGTTTGTACAGATGGGTATATTATTCAATCTGCTTATATAATCAATCATCGCAAGAAGATACAGACATTCAGGATACCAACAGCGTTGATAATACATATTGACTTCATCACTCTTTATCTTTTCAATAAGAAATTGAATATCTCCCAATTCTTTCAGTGAATGACAGATATTACTCTTGAACAACTCAAAATCAGGGCGAGATGCTATGCCGTTTTCCTTTACTATCATAATGGCTAACTCCTTCCCGACAAAAATATTTTATGATTGATATAAGATATTTTCTGATATATTGACTAAAAATTCAGCAATACTACAAAATTTCGGCTCTTGCTTTTGTATATTATTCATTTTCGGACATCAAGGCAATCAGTTTATCTAACTGTTTTCCTATTCGTTTATATTGATCCGCATTATTTTTTGTTTCAACATCTTCTTTGTAGAGAATCTCAAGAATTTCTGAAGTATTATTCCTTATTGAAAGCATTAAATCTCTAATTTCACAAATTCTTCCGTTATGAACATATTCTTCCCAATCAACACTGGTAACCAAATGATGTATATCTACAGAAATTTTCGTAATATCCAAACACAAATCGACCACATGATCCGTTACGAGTGATTTTTCACTTTTAGTCAAGTACATAAGATATTTTGAAACCGACAGATTTTCCTGTGCAGCTTTCTTTTCAATTTCCTTCTTTTCTTTTGGCGATACCCTTAAAGTAATTCTTTCGCTTTTCATTTCCTTGTCCATCATACCATCTCCCGATTTTTTCATGATATAATTCTACCGCAAAACAATTCAAAAGTGAAGTAGAAAAATATATTTGCTACCGTCTTGACGAAAAATTTCGTTTGTGTTATCGTTGATGGTGAGCAAAAGCGATTTTGGATTTGAAAATCAAGGGGGATGGGGATTTCACCATCAAGCGATTTTGTATGTATTTCGTATATACAAAATCTATGCTTGCATATCTCTATTTCTTCCACTGAATTTTGATTTTAGAACAGGAGTTTTTGACATGAAAGAACAGAACAAGACCACAAATATTATTATCAGAGTTTCACCTGACGAGAAACAGCACATA
>CADCDE010000195.1 GCA_902800065.1 uncultured Ruminococcus sp. | reverse complement strand
CTCAATTATGTATCAGAATTGCAGGATACACCTGGAATTGCACCGAAAGATTACTGGTCAAATACAAGCAGTAATGACATTATCAGGCAATATCTTGAAAGTAATCTCAGTTTAAATGAACAAATGGAAATGCTGATTCGTGGAGAAAGCATTGAAGTCGAACTCAATGATAGTGTTACTTATAGGGATTTGACCTCTACGGAAGCAAATTTTTGGTCGGTTTTGTATTCGACAGGCTATCTTACAACCGTTGAGGAAAAGCCCGAAAATATCCTTGAAACTTACAGCAGTGATAAGCCGTATATAACAACTTACCGGCTGAAACTTGTCAATAAAGAAATAAGAATTTTATTCGTTAAGACGATTGCGGCATGGTTTAAGGAAAATATAGTGAAAGATGAAAGAACAGAATTGATCAATTCGCTTTGGGCAGGCGATGCCGAAAAACTTGGAAAGATCATATCGAAATATCTTGCTTCTACCATAAGCTACTATGATTACAGCGAAAATTTCTATCATGCTTTCACGGCAGGACTGTTTTCGGCAATACGCTATTATGCTGTAAAATCAAACTATGAAACGGGTAACGGCAGATCGGATATTATCATAAAAAATAATCCTAATCTTCGTGCGGCGATAC
This sequence comes from uncultured Ruminococcus sp., assembly GCA_902800065.1. Lineage (GTDB taxonomy): Bacteria > Bacillota > Clostridia > Oscillospirales > Acutalibacteraceae > UBA1213. Next base: position 2,006 of record CADCDE010000195.1, on the reverse strand, counting down.
TGGAACTTAAAATAGCCAAAAATATTGCGGATATTCTGATGAAGCACTTCAGCAGATAAAAGACAGAAATTATGCACAGCCCTTGATAGACGAGGAAGGGCTTGATGTCATAAGTTATGGAGTAACTTTCTACAAGAAGAAATGTTTTATCAAAAAAGGTTGATTGAATGGCTGTCAGAGCAAAATTGCTTTGACAGCCGTTTTTGCGTTATTTCAAAACATTTCATTATTTTTCATAAATTCCATCAAGTTGATATGCCTAATACCGTTTCTGTTCTGCAATATATAATCGGCAGTCATAACGTATTTAGGATAATTATCCCTTATCTTTTCAAGAGGAGAATATTCTCTGTCTTCCGTTGCCCTGCTTTCGTTGATAGTATATGCCACCTGTACATAAGAATAGTTAAGATTACTGTCCCTGAAAATAAAATCACACTCAAGTTTTCCTATTCTTCCGATACTTACAGAGTAATCCTTGCTGCGGGCATACACATAAACAATATTTTCAAGTGCAGGACCGTAGTTGATTCTGTTATCGGTATTGCAGGCAAAGTAAAATGAAGTATCTGCAAGATAGTATTTTTTATCACCTGCAATCGACTTTCTTGACTTCAAATCAAAACGATCACATTCATACAGAATTTTTGCATCGGTCAGGGCTTTTATATAACGGTTAAGAGTTTCTCTTTTTATATTCAGACCGATTTTTGAAAGATCGACAATTATATTTCCCGGATTGGTAGTAGCACCGAAATTGTTCAGAATATAGTTTCTTACTTTTTCGAATACTTCTTTATTTCGTATTTTTACTCTTTGCTTGATATCCTTTTCAAATATTTCATCAATGACCGATTTTACATATGTTCTTTTGTCTGCCAAAGTTTCATATTGAATTGTTTTTGGAAATCCACCCTCCAACAGATAATTATTCAGTTCTATGATTAAATTGGCATTGATTTCCTGACCGTAAAAGTTCTTGATTTCAAGGTATTCTTCAAAGCTGAGAGGAAACATTTCAAATTCAATGTATCTGCCAGTCAGTTTTGTTGCCAATTCTCCGCTTAACAGATAAGAATTTGAGCCGGTAATAAAAATCGAATATTCTCCATCTCCTCTGAAAGCATTTATCACTTCTTCAAAACCTGTCACATTCTGTATTTCATCAACAAACAGATATTTTTTTCCGGCAGCAACGGACATGGATTCTATCAGATTTTCAAATTCCGTATCGGACTTTATCTTTCTGTATTTGCGGCTGTCCATATCAAGGTAGATGATATTTTCTGTTGGTATGCCTTTTTCAATCAATTCAGATTTTATAATTTCCATAAGACTGGATTTTCCGCACCGTCTTACACCCGTAATAACCTTTATAATTTCCGTATCATGATAAAATCCCCGTATTTTTTTCAAATAATTCTCTCGTTTAAAAAGTTTGTCCATATATAATTCACCTCGAATATATTATATACTATCCAAGTTAAAAATACAAGTTAAGGGGGTATATTTTAACAAAAATTAAAATTATACCCCCTTAACGCCGTTTTTGCATATTATTTTATATCGGCAATATTGATAACTGTGCGATTCTTTTTTAAAGCTGCATTTTGAAATTGATACGCACCGCCTGTGATTTTATGCACATAGCATATCACATAGGCAGATTTTTTTATCATCCATTCATTTCGACTTGAAATCGCAAAGCGTTTCGGCACAAATTCCAGACCATCAGGATAAAGTGTATTGTCACCGTATTTTTCGGCAGTTTTTCGGTCAGGCATATATGCAAGAACGACCGTATATTTTATGTGCGAATATTTTGATTTCAGTTCGCTTAGAGCAGAATAGACCATACTGTCAAACTGTCCCTGATTTCCGACATAGAAATTATCCACCTTTTCGGCAATGATAAGATTTTCGATTGTTTCGGTTAATTTTTGAGGGATATCGTGTGTCACTTCACGGTGTTCGAAAAAACAGCAGGTTCTTTCATTTTGTATCAA
>CADCDE010000194.1 GCA_902800065.1 uncultured Ruminococcus sp. | reverse complement strand
AATCAGTGCTGTAGGAGAAATTGATGGAGAAAATATAAGTTGGAAAAGAGTTCTGAATAAATCGACAGGAAGAAATTCCATGGCTGCAGCAAGAGATTTGACATCTGTTTCGGAAGACTATCAGCAAAGGCTGAGAAACGGCGATACCACATTAATTCTTCCATTGATTGCTTACTATGGAACAGGTTGTTTGTGGGCTCAGCATAAGGAAAAGAAGGACGATACTTTTTCAAAAAATACCCGTACAAACGGATATATAGATGCTCTTGACGGTGCAGCAAATAATAAGTTGATGATGAAATGGTTTCAGAAAATGACTGTACAGCAATATCAGAGAAACGCAAGATTGCTGAATTTACTGTAGTTTGTAAGGCCATCGAAAAATGTTTTGCTTCCGTGACAGGTTATCGTGATGTAAGTGTTGAATATAATCTTGATACGGACGATTTGGATTTGATTTATACAGTTGAAAATGTAAGAAAACGAATGCCGTTAAGCAGATTAAGTGATGGTTATAAGTGTACAATAAGTTTGATTGCTGATATAGCGTATAGAATGGCATTGCTTAATCCGCAGTTGCTGAATGATGTTCTTGAAAAAACAAATGGTATTGTGTTGATAGATGAGATAGATCTTCATCTTCATCCGCAGTGGCAAAAAAGAATTCTTTCTGATTTGACAGATATATTTCCGAATATACAGTTTATTGTCAGTACACATGCACCATCTGTTATCAATTCTGTCAGAAGTGAGAATTTGATTTTATTGGATGATGGCAGGGCGAGAGAACCACAGGGAGAAGTATACGGCAAGGATACCAATACGATCATTAAAGGTATCATGCAATCAACAGAAAGACCTGAAACGGTCAGAAAATTATTTGAAAAATTTTATTGTTCTATCGAAAATCAAGATTTAGTGTCAGCGAAAAACATAATTCACGAAATCGAAAGATTGATTGGAAATGATGATTCCGAATTAGCCGGATGTTATGTAAAACTCAGGCTTGCAGGTATGAAGGTGAAAAAGAGTGATAAAAATCAGTAAATCCGAATCTCCTAAAGCATTGGAAGATTTAAGAATAAGTGCAGTTGAAAAAGGCTTGAATGCAAGTGAAGCGTATAATACACTGCAAAATCCGTTAAAATCGGAAGTAAAAGAACTGCTTATGAGAGAGCAGGGACATCTTTGTGCTTACTGTATGAGACGAATACCTGATGAAAGAAAATTACCTGAAGGCGTTCCCAATGTAATTATTGAACACTGGACACCAAGAAATCCGTTAAGTTTTGATGGTGTTGCCGGTGCATTGGATTATACAAATATGTTGGCTGTATGTTCCGGAAATCAAGGTGACAGAACATCAAAAAGAAAGAGCAGATTGACCTGCGATGCAAAAAGAGATAATCGTTTATTGAAAGTAAATCCGTTAGACCAGTCAACGCTTGATACAATTTATTATGAAGTTAGTGGAAAAATCAAATCATCAGATATAAAAATTGATAATGATTTGGATGTCATTCTGAATTTAAACTGTCAAGTTGATACGGTCAGACTTCCGGAAAGCAGAAAGCAAGCTGTTGCAGCGATAGAAGAAAATATTGCGATGTTGGATGATGAAGAAATTCTTACATACAGCAAACGGATTCTTGCGAATTTTGAAAATGAAACAGATCCGAAAACACCGTATATAGGGATTATTATTTGGTGGCTTAAGGATTTTATCAAATCTATGGAAGGATAATTTCCGGTTCTATGATATATTGTGGTTCTGATTTGGTTCTAAAAGCTTCTGAAACGATATAGATAGGGTAAAAAAATGTACATGGTTATTTCTTTAAAAGATATAAAAGCACTGATTTCAAGCTGATATACGCTGACAGCTATTGAGTGGGAATAATGCAAACGTTTGCTGAAACGGCGTAATACCGTGCTTTTCGTGGCATAGTTAAGCCGAATGGCAACGATTTGGCAACATTTCTCGATTATCGGCAACAGTATAAAAATA
>CADCDE010000193.1 GCA_902800065.1 uncultured Ruminococcus sp. | reverse complement strand
CTCTTTCTGCCTGTCAGCAAGCGGAAAGTTCTGCCTTTCAAACTTCATAATCTTATCAGAAACATCAATCCTGCTTTGCGGTGTGTTCAGAAATTGACGGATTTTCTTTGCTGAATAAACTTCGTTATCATAGTTGCTTGCAAGATATGCCATTCCATTATCGCCTTTCAAAATCTTGTCCTGTGCCATCTGGATAATGACGTTGGTTACATCATTTATTGTCACGACAGGCATATCCATGCCATCATTCAGCATTTCATAAGCCTGTTGCCTTAAAATTTCCTGTTCCAAACATAAATGTCCGTTCTTTTCCGCCTCTGCCAAAACATATTCCAATGCACCCCTGATTCTCAAAGAATCATTCTTTGGAGTGTTCATTTTCCCCGCAATTTCGTCAACCGTCTTAAATCCAAATCCTTTAATTGTAAAAAGCAAATATGGATTTTCACTGACCTTTTCGCAGGCTTCCGCACCGAATTTATCCACGATTTTCTTGATTTTATTCACCGAAATTCCAAACGGTGCCAATAACATCACAAGGTCCTGATATCCGTAATTTACTGTATAAGCTTCTTTGATTTTCTCCAATTTTTTCTTTGTTATGCCACGAACTTTCAGCCATTCATCAGGATTATTTTCCAAAATTGAAAACACTTGTTCACCGAAAGCGTTGTAAAGCCTGACAGCCATTTTACGCTTGATGTGTGGCAAAACGCCCGACGACAGAAATTCAATGATACCTTCCTCAGTTTTCGGCAAAACGGATATACACGAACTTATTTCCATCTGCAAACCGTACTTTGTTGACTTCCATTCACCCTCAATCATAAGCTGTATGTCATTGCTATGGGGAATATTATTTCCTATTCCAACAAAAGTGCCGTATTTAAAGGCATTTTCGGGCAATTCGCTTTCATCATCTGGAATGAATGTACAGACAGAAAAATCTCCGTTTTCAAAAATAGTCTTGTTGTAAGTTGCTAACATTCTGTATTTTTCCTCCAATCTCAAATATCCTTAATTTTTAATTATACCACATTTTATGGAAAAAATCTTGTACAACTTTTCGGTTTGAAATAATTTTTTCAAAAAGGCTGATACCGTACAAATTTGTTGTACGGTAAGCCATTTTTGAATTTTAGACTGCACTCGATTTGAAAGTCAATCTTCTGTTAGTTGTTGTCGTTACAAACTGGTCGTAAATGTCGGGATAACTGTTTTTCAGCCTTTCAAGATTGTCCTTGTTGATAGTCGTGCGTGGGACGGGCTTGTAGGAAATATCGTATTTCATGCCGTTCACGGTTGCTGTCGCTGAAGTCTGGTTTCCCATGCTGTCAAGCAACGGCAGTACAAGCGAATCTATCTCCGTCTGAACAGCCTTTACAGCGTCTTCAAGTTCTTTCTTCTTTGCCCTCAACTCTGCAATTCTCGGCAACTGTTCATCAAAACCCTCGATTGCAACAGGCGTTTTATTGAGTTGTGCCTGAACGTACTTGTTTATCGTTTCAAAACAAAGTTCGGGGCTTTCCGTGAAAGGCGGAGGTGTATTCGTCATAACATAGTTATTCCAAAAATCCATTTCTGCCGCAATCATTTCTCTCTCAAAATCAACATCACGCTCAATTTTGCGGATTTCCATTGTATCGGAGTTGTTTTCGAAAAGACAAGCCACATAAGCAATGTTAATGTTCATAATTGCCATGTAATGTCTTACCTGCACTTCGTAATGAAAAGGCAGGCTATTATCATTCCATTTGCTTTTTGTGTTGGGATTTCCTGTTTTGCACTCCAAAATTCCCCTTGTACCATCGGGAAAATCAATAAAGCGGTCAATATTTCCCTGCATAAACGGATAAATCGGGTGCTGGTACATTTCGGGCATTTGATAAACTCTCAAACCTGTTTTGTAAGAAAATTCCTGTGCGACAGTTTCTTCAAGAGCGTGTCCCCATCTCAATGCAAGTGTACTTGTTTCCTTTTCGTTGACAGGCTCAACGCCTGTTTTTTCATAGAAAAGCT
>CADCDE010000192.1 GCA_902800065.1 uncultured Ruminococcus sp. | reverse complement strand
TCAAAAAAATGTTCCAGCATACTCATATTAAGCGTTTTGCCAAATCTGCGAGGTCGAGTAAACAATGTCACTTCCGCACTATTTTCAATGATCTGCTGAATAAGACCTGTTTTATCAATATAATAATCTCCATCTTTGCGTATTTTTTCAAAGTCACTTTTGCCAACCGGCATAAAATATTTTTTCATAGCAATCATCCTTTGCATATACTGTTTATATTCTAACACATTTCAATCATAACAACAACATATTTTTTGAAAAAAATCGGGTGCATCATTGAAATAAGCAACGATACACCCATTCTGTTATTCTATTGCATATTTTGCGATAAGTTTTGCAATGGTGAGAGGAAATTGTTTCAAGTCCGTTATATCAAGAAAACACTGTTCTCCATAGCAACGCTTGATAGCCTCTTTATCACTGCCAATAGCTGCCGCAATAAATGTTATTCCTTTTGCAACATACTCTTTACGGATATTTCTCAAGTCCTGTTCGGCACCTGTTCCGCAATATTCATTTGCTGCCGGTTGACCATCTTTTCTGCAACATATCTGACCGCACAGCCGTCCCTGTTACAACCGCCTGCACGCATATTCATAAGCCTGTATTTATCGCTACCATCCACGCTGTCGAACTCAACAAACGAATACAAGTCAACATCACGTCCGGAACTGTCATGTCCGTAAACTATCACAGGGATATGCAGCGATTGGCAAAAGTCATGCACTATCAATGCCATAGCCTGTGCCATTCTGATACGTTCACCTGACATTGAACCCGACATATCTACGAAAACACCAACCGCCAACTCAATTTCATAATTCGGTCGGTTACGTTTGGTAAAGATTTTTCCGTCATTTCGATAAAATGCCGTATGGTCAAGGCGATTTCCCATATACAGACCTCTTTCGGTAAAGCCATGCTGTCTTTGTTTTATGACATTCAAAACGCTTTTTTGAAGCATTTTTGACACGGGACGAAGTTCAAGCATAGCCTTGTTATACAGTTCAACTTCATTGTCGTTCAGATATTTCTGACGGTGAATATTAACATGGGCGTTTTTATGGATATTTCCATAATCTATCTGTTTTGCCTCATTTATCAAACTATTTGAAAGCTCATCTTCCAATGCCGAAAAAACTTTTTTCTCTGCAAAGCCATTCAAAATATTTTCAAGTTCATTATCAACAATTCTTGAAATATATTCATTATCGAAAGTCACCATGCCGTCATCACTTGAAATCATATTTTCGATTTCGGTCTGTTCACGTTTCATGCGTTCCTGTTCATCATCCGAAATTTCGCTTTCTTCCGCTTCAAGTCCTATCGTGTGCATATTTTTGGACATTTCCGATGATGAAAAAAGTTCATTTTCCAACTCGGACATTATTTCATCCGCTTTATTTTCGGAAAAACTGTTTTCGCATGAATTATCGTCAGATGTGTTTTTATCTTCATCTATTTCGTCAAGCAAGGGTTTTATAAAACTCCAACAATACACCAAAAGATGATTTATAGCAGAAAATCTCTCTTTTGGATTTGTTTCATCAATGGCAAAATCAAGTGTTTGCAGACAATCCGTCAAAATCTCTGTGTATTCATTTTCAAGTTCATCATCATTTTCAATCCTGCCTATTTTGACGTACTGCAAAAGCAGATTTGCAATAATACTCATGAGCTGATATTCGTTATCAACCATATCTTTCAAAGAAGGCATTATTTCCACCTGTTTGATATTGTTAAGCTGTATGCCTATTGAGATACTGCCCGGAAATTTTGCCTTCATCAGCCTTTCGATATAGCCGTCCTCAACAACATTTGAAAGATATACAGCTATTTTTGAAAGTATTTTCAGTTTTAAAGGATTCTTTTCGTCAAAAATTGCCGTTATTTCCGCAAGATTATTTTTATGGTCTTTACTTCTGAAAAAATCCCGACTTGCACACAGCACCTAAAACAGTACAGTATCAATTCCAAAATATCATTTTTAAATTGCTAAAAGATGCTTATTTACTGCACTTTTGGGTTTGATTAGAACAAAATAGGTGCTATGTGCAAGTCGGGATTTTCTTCTGAAATTTTTGGTAACAGGCTTTCTCGGATAAAACTTACCGTTCAAAATCGCCTGCCGATATTTTTCGATAAAATGAAAATCCGTAAAAAGAATATGACCACATTCATGACCGATAAGTCCTATATTTGACAAATTTTTATGTGCCGTTTTTTTGAACGACCTTGCAAGGATATTCGCCGTGTTGATATTTATTTTGAAGTTATCTGTATTAGCTGTTTCTTCAACGTCAGCTCTGTAAACAACCTGCACAAATGCACCTCTGCCATATTTTCCAGAAACATTATCCGCAATATTCTGCAAATATGCACGATATGAAGGGGAGCTGAAAAGCTCCTCCTCATTTATTTTTGCTTTTTCGTCTGCAATCAGATGTTTTATTTGCTGTGTATTCATTTGTAAAAATTCCTTTCTGTTTAATTCTTGATAACTATAAATTTATGTCGATATGCACAAAAAGCTTGCCGTCAAACATATTCTGCTCTTTGATTTCCTCATTGCCTATTTCATCAAGAATATTTTTGTTAATATCAATAAAGTCCCCGTCCTTGTCTATAACAAAAACACCGCCGTTTTCTACATTTATCCTGAAATTGAAAATCAATTCATTTACCGTCATTTTAAAGTACCTCCATTATTTTTCTTTGATAACAAATAATCATCTATTCCTTTGTACTGCCTGTCCCAGATAATTCTTTTGGGGATAAAACCGTATTTATCGGCAAGCCATGCCAAATTTATATGTCCACGTCTGACGTGTTCATTTGTGTCGTCGTCCATGTCCAAAGCATCAACTACGATTTTGCATTGACTTTTTTGCTGAAGTCTTTGAAACAGTGTTTCAAGTTCTTTCTGCTGACTGACACCCGCTATGGCAACAAATGTTTTTCCTGACAGGAAATGGGCTATATGACACTTCAAAGCCCCCTCTGTCACATAAATTGCACGACTGTTAAAAATATCTCCGCTCACCTGAACAGGACTGTTTGATGAACAGCCCTGCGTTTTTTCCGCACTCGAAAACCACATATATTTTCTTTTGGTGTCCATTTTGTCAAGGCGTATCTGCATACCCTGAATCTGCCTTTTCTCATTGAACACAGGCACAAAAAATCCACTCATGCGATTATGAATATTCACCTTGATTTCTCCGTTTAAGTCAGCGAAAAATCCCGGTACACCTATCAGATCACAGCCTATATTCAAAAGTTTCGGCACAAGTCGATCGTATGTATCTACCGGCACGGATTTATATAAATTTGCCTGTATTTCTTTTTCGGAAAGCCCTCTGTCAAGCAAATTCCATTTATGAGTATTGTCAAGCT
>CADCDE010000191.1 GCA_902800065.1 uncultured Ruminococcus sp. | reverse complement strand
GAAAGCTGTTGAAGAAGAAACTGACAAGAAAAAGATTTTCAGTTTCAACACATACAAGACATATTGGAAACATACAAAATATTTCATCAAATGGGTACAGCAGACGCACCCTGAATGTACCACGCTGAAATCTGCCAGAAAATATGTGAATGAATGGCTCGAACACCGTTCCGAACAAACAGATAAAAATGGAAATCACCTGTCAGCATGGACTATTCAGACAGAGGCGGCAGCTTTGAATAAACTTTACGGCATAGATAAAGCAGACGTTGACAGATTTCAGCCACCAAAGAGAAAAAGACAGGATATCAAGCGAAGTCGTGTTGCGACTGAACGTGACAGACATTTTAGCATTACCAACAATGATGAACTGATACGTTTTTGTCGTGGAACGGGTGTCAGGAGAAATGTTCTTGAACGGCTTGAAGGGCGTGACCTTTGGACAAAATCGGATATGGAAAATGAGGTTGAACGGCTGAAACGGCTTGAAAATCCGTCAGAAAAAGAAATATCATATCTGAATACATTGATTGATGCCTTGTCGGTTTTTCCCGATCAGGATTATTTTGTTCACCATAGGAAAGATAAAGGCGGCAGATACAGATTTGCTCCGATAATTGGTGAAAATAAGCAGAAGATAATTGACCGCATGAAAAAAACACCGCCAAACGCAAAAGTCTGGCAGTATGTCAACAGTAATGCGGATATACATAGCTATCGTGCAGATTACGCTACAGAAATGTATCGTATGTATGCACGAAAGGTCGAGGATATTCCTTATGATAAAGTCAATCACGGAAGCGGAAAAGCCTATCAGAGTGAAGTTTACGCCTGCCGTAAAGACGAAAAGGGAAAAAGACTTGATAAGATTGCAATGATAAAGTGCAGTAAGGCTCTCGGTCATAACCGGATAGCCGTGGTTGCGGACAATTATATAAGGGGGCTTTGAAGTTGCAGGCTTACAAGCGTAATAAATTGGGAATTGACTTAAAAATTGATGACTATAAGGATTCTGGATGTTATAAAGTGGAACTTTCAAAAGACGAGTATGTTCAACTTCTTTTGGAGATAGACAGATTGAAAGAAGAAAATCACAATCAAATAGTTGCGTATGAACAAAAAATGACGATTGAGCAGGCAAAAGCCAACCAGAAATTTTTAGAAATGAAAAAAGAGCTTTCAGCCGATATTTCGTATTTGAAAGATAGAATAGAAAATGATACAGAATATAAAAAACTTGTCATGCAGCAGAAAAATGATTCATGTGTTGATAGAGGTGTTTCTAAAAAATCAAGCGGATATTTCTTTCTTGATGCGATTGAGTGGAGAGAAAAAGTATCTGGTTACAGTGAAAAAATAGTAACATGGAAATATGTCATTCAGACACCGTTTTTATCTGCATATCCACGCCGTACTGTAGAAGATACTGCTTTGGATATGCTTGAAGGAAAAATACTTCCTGAATGTGGTTGCGAACATTTTGTTGAAGATGATGCAATATCACATTTCAGCAGATTGACATTTTCAGGACATTTAAGAGATGAATACAGAAAAAATCCCTATGTTTACGACTGGAAAATGAGAGCGAATTTTGCACGAGGATATTGGGAAATAGAACTTTTCATAACAAGAGAAATTGAAATTCCAAGCAAATATCAGCTTCACTACTGCCAGAAAAAACGTTCTGATGAGCTGAAAAATAATTCATAAGTCAATCAAGGAGATTGCAGAGGTTACCTATAGGGAAATGAAGAAATCTGCTCGGGTTATTGTCCGGGCGGCTTTTTTCACAAACAAATAGTCATATATGGCGGTATGCAGAGGATATCTTCCTTGAAACTCAGGTTCCGAGGATGAATGACATAGCATTCCCCTATCCTTGCCTTGTATTTTTCCTTGAAGCGTTTCAGTGATTCAATAGAATACTTCCTACCCGATTTGACCTCGATAGGATACATTTTGTATTTCAGCTTGCTGTTGTTGGAGATCAGGAAATCTATCTCTATATCGTTGCGATGTTTTTCGGTGTTA
>CADCDE010000190.1:2067-2660 GCA_902800065.1 uncultured Ruminococcus sp. | reverse complement strand
TTTTCAACCTGTTTCATAATCATCTTGTAAGCAGCGGTGTTGATGAAGATCATATTATTGAAGTGGCACTTGATGACAGAAGTAACAAGCATTTGCGTGGTCCCGATAATATGCTTTCGTTTGTCAAAGAAAAAATCAAGGATAATGCGATATATTATATCATTCTTGATGAAATTCAAATGCTTGATGAATTTGAAGATGTTCTCAACAGTTTTCTTCATATCCGTAATGCCGATGTTTATGTGACAGGCAGTAATTCCCGTTTTCTCTCGTCTGATGTGATAACAGAATTCAGGGGACGTGGTGACGAGATAAGGGTACATCCGCTTTCATTCAGGGAGTATGTTTCCGCATATCAAGGGACTGTTGACGAAGCTTGGGAAGAATATTACACATACGGCGGTCTGCCGCTTATTTTAACCAGAAATGACGATGAAGAAAAGTCCGAATATCTTATTTCCCTGTTTCAGAAAGTGTATCTGACCGATATAGTTGACCGTCACGGTATCAATAACAGTGAAGAATTGAATGAGTTGGTAGATATTCTTTCTTCTGCCATAGGCTCACTCACAAATCCTCTGAAACTGTCAAAT
>CADCDE010000190.1:0-2042 GCA_902800065.1 uncultured Ruminococcus sp. | reverse complement strand
TATATCAATTCCCCGTCAAAGTATTATTTTGAAGATATCGGACTTCGTAATGCCCGTCTGAATTTTCGCCAGATGGAAGAAAATCATATCATGGAGAATATCATTTACAACGAACTGAGAATACGTGGATACAGAGTAGATGTCGGAGTTATCGAAAAATTTGAAAAAAGTGCGGATGGAAAAACCGTAAGAAAATTGTTGGAAGTAGATTTCATTGCTGCAAAAGGCAGTGAAAAATATTATATACAATCGGCATTTGCACTTGATACCCCTGAAAAACGGGAACAGGAAGAAAGACCTCTCAATACAATCGGCGACTCATTCAAAAAAATTGTTATCGTTCGTGACAATATCAAATTGAGAAGAAATGAGCAAGGTATCGTTACAATGGGTATCAAACAATTTTTGCTTGATGAAAACAGCCTTGTCTTATAATTCATTACGAAAAAATGTGTCTTGACACAAAAATTCGTAATAAGAATGATTATATTATGATTATTTGATATAATCATTTCTATTGTGAAGATACAAATATTTAGTAGTGACATAGCCGCAGGACGCTTATATTTGCGTTCTACGGCGTTTTTTGTTCAAGGGGTATAATTTTACCTTTTTGGCGTTTGAACGCAATACAGGGCATTGTAGAGACTCTACAGACGATTTTAAAACGCATATACTCAATATACCAATTCTTACAAAACTGCGTATTTATCATTCGGCATAAAATCAGAAGTACATTTGAAAGAAAATTGCACAAAATAGGAGGTTGTATTATATGATTTTTGCATATTTTCAGATAATCTTCTTGAGCTGGGCAATTCTGCATTCGTGCTCCCGAATGGAATTCTCAATGCGTATCCTGTCATCTCCGTTTGCTCCCTGCAATGCCGTTTTCAGTCTTTCAAGCCTTTTGGAAGTTACTTCAAGTTCTGCCCTGTTCAGTTCTTCGGCAAAATTTTCTTTACGCTCGGAACTCTGCATTTTTTGTCTGACACTATCCGTGAATACGCCGCCATCATTCGTCATGCTTTCGATTACTTCAAGAGCCTTGAAAAAAAGATTGTACAGGCTGACACCATATTCCGCACCTTTCAGAATTTCTTTCATGCCTTCATTGGCTTTTTGAATATTTTTCTGATACTGTCTGTATATTTCTTCTGTAGTTTCAGCCTTCTCCCATTCCAATCTCAAATCATTTTCGATTTGAGTGACTTCTATTAACTTTTTCTGTTCGGTATCGGTTGGCTGATTTGCCGATACAAAAAGGGTATTGAATTTCTCCAAATCAATCATTTTGACCTCCAAAAATATTTGTCATTTCGATATGCCGTTTTGAATGCCTCTCAGACGCACGTAGAACGCTCTCAGCAGCGTTCAAACGGCTTAGGAGTATAATTATACCCCCTCACCCTAAAAGCCCCGTAAAACGCAAATATGAGCGTCTGAGAGCAAGCACGATTTTTCGTGTATGTTTTATTCTGTTAAAGAATATTCTTTCACCTGTTTGCAGACACTTTTCAAAACACACTCTACAATGCCCCTCAGACGCACGTAGAACGCTCTCAGCGGCTCTCAAACGGCTTAGGAGTAAATATATACCCCCTTGATAAAAAATGCACTGAGAGGGCTCTACAGTGCCCATACGACGAAGTTTCTTTAAAAGAATTATTTTTGAAGTTGCTAAATATCCTGTTGAGTTTCCTCTGCAAAGTAATTGAACATGGCATAGAATTTGAAATTGACTTTCTTTCCCGTCATGCCGTTTCTGTTTTTGAGAATAACCGCTTCTATCTCTCTGGGATTTTTGCTCTTGGCTTGATCAACGTCAAAATCTTTTGTTCCTGTTCCACGAAGCTGCAAAGCTATCAGGACATCAGTGGAATATTCAATAGCACCGCTTTCCTTGAATGCCTGCATAGACACTTTTGCGGCATAATTTTCACGATTAAAGGAACTTACCACAATAACAGGGATTTTATAATCCCTTGAAAGCCGCTTGAAAGTAAGTATTGCACTGTCTGTATTCTGCTTATCAGTAGCCC
>CADCDE010000189.1 GCA_902800065.1 uncultured Ruminococcus sp. | reverse complement strand
ATTCCATAATTACTGTTTTCGTCCATACCGAAAGTAATGATACCGCCATCATCCTGATTTGAAAAACTTGAAAGCGTATCAAAAATCCTTTCGGGTACTTCTCGCTTACACTTCTTCAATTCAACTGTTTGAAATTCAGCTTTCGATTTTTTAACTTTCTCTATCAAATCTTTTAAATCCTGCTCATACATTAAAAAACAACTCCAACTTTTTAAATTGTATCTTGAAAATTTAAAAAAATCAACAGGAAATTGAAATAACTTTTAAAAAGATTTAAAATTTTTTAATTGTTTTTGAAACTTTTGCAATTGGAATGATATTCTGTAAGACAAAATTTGCGATATGAGGATTTTTTCTCTAAAAATAAATCAAAGTACCAGTTGTTATTATCCGCTTTGTGTGATAAAATGAAAATAACATGAAATGGAAATACTTTGGATAAGACAGGGAATAATAAAATTGAGGTGAATGCAATGCTGAATGTATATTTCGGGGATATGCCCGATGCTATTTATAATACAAATATATATTTCAATAACACTTACAAAGACAGCTGGATAGTTAAACCATTGTCAAAAGACATGATTAAGGCAGTCGATCAGTCGGATGTTATCGATGAAAAAACCATATTGAGTCCCGTTTTCGGAAACATGAGTCCGAAGAAGCTTTCAGGCGGTGTAAAAACTCTCTTGCTTATTGCATATGACCATACAAAGATTTTTAATGCATCGACCTGCGGAGATAATTGTGCCCCCTGGATTCTGAAAATTGCAGAAAATAAAAAAGTTGTGATAAATTTGCGTCATCTGATGGACTTCGGAAAAAGTGAGTTTAAAATAAGGGTTCTCAACACAGGAAAGATAGTAAAAAATATGGGTGATCTTGTTGCAGAAGCCGGAGAATTTGTGTGAGGTAATTTATGATCGGAAAACATCATGTAAAAGTAAGGAACAGAGAGGCTGTATTTGAGTTTGACTTGTACAGAAATATTACAATCGTTCGTGGAAACAGCGGAACAGGAAAAACAACTCTGTTTGAGATGATCGCAGATCATACACGTTTGAAAGAATCGAGCGGTGTCAATATTTCCTGTGACAAAGAGTGCGTTGCACTGACTGATATAGATTGGAAAAATCAACTTGACCATATATCTGACAGCATTGTTTTTATTGATGAGGGTGCCGAATATCTTAGGACAAAAGAATTTGCCGGAATAATCAAAGGCACAGATAACTATTATGTTATTTTCAATAGAGAGAGCTTACATGATCTTCCATACAGTGTTGAGGAAATCTATGAAATTCAGACGAGTGGAAAGTTTCACAAATTCAAAAAGATATTCAAATCAAACAGTAAACATATTTACTATAGAGAAAAAATGCCCGGAAAGATAAAATTGGATATACTGCTTACAGAAGATTCTAATTCAGGCTATCAGTTCTATGAGCATTATTTTCATGGCAGTAGTATTGAATGTTTTTCTTCCGGCTCAAATTCTGCAATATTTAAATGGCTAAAAGAACATGAGAATCAAAAAGTTCTTGTAGTTGCTGATGGTGCTGCTTTTGGCTCTGAAATAGACAGAATTCTTAAACTGCGTTCCATTTCAAATATAATATTATGTCTGCCAGAATCATTTGAGTGGCTGATTTTGAAATCCGGTTTGATAAAGGCGGAAGATGTTACAGAAATCTTGCAAAATCCTTCCGAGTATATCGAAAGTGCAGAATTTTTTAGCTGGGAAAACTTCTTTGAAAGGTATCTTATTGATAATACGATCAACACACCATTTCAATATCAAAAAAAAGAGATCAATCCGGTGTATTTGAATGAAATTAACTCACAAAAGATTATAATAGAGATTTACATAAAGTGAATTTTGGTATTTTATATAAAAGTAGCAGACCGTATTTTCATACAGTCTGCTATTATCATTTTAATTGCTATCCGACTTAACAAATATTTCCATTGTGATTTTACCGCCGACACGCATACCTGCTACAAACATATCTCTTGTATCGATATGAACAAGATTGTTCTCGGCTTCCTGATATTTCAAAAACAGTTCCTTG
>CADCDE010000188.1 GCA_902800065.1 uncultured Ruminococcus sp. | reverse complement strand
TGCGTAACAAACTAAAGTCCAAAAGGTAAACGTAAAACCAAAGCAGTAAATCAAGAGGTTGTGGAGGGAAAGATTAGTGCCTTACCCCGAGAGACCCGTTCGGCGTGAAAACGTGCGAAAAAAGCTTACGAACGGGGGTCAGCTGAGGTCATAGTAGGAGACAGCACCGGTCTCTGAAGGACTTAATGTGAATACAGTGCAAATCGCTGTAAGCAATGTCCGAATAATCCGAATCCGAGGATATATCTAAAGCAAGGGAACGTAACCCTTGACGGTAAAAGGGCGGTGGGAGTATTTTGGATAGATTTACAAACAGAATGAGGAGCAGCAAATGGAATTGATGGAAAAGATTTTAAGTAGAGAAAATATGCTGAGTGCGTTAAAAGCCGTCAAGCGAAACAAGGGTGCTGCGGGGATTGATAAAGTTACCGTAGATGAGCTTGATGAGTATTTCAGAAGAAACTGGACAGAAATGAAAACAGCTATTCTTGAAAAGAAATACAAGCCTCAGCCTGTAAGACGGGTATATATCCCCAAGTCAAACGGCAAAATGAGACCGCTTGGAATACCGACAGTGGCAGACCGAGTTATACAACAAGCAGTTGCACAAGAGCTTGTAAGAATTTTCGATACAAGTTTCAGCAATTACAGTCACGGTTTCAGACCGCAGAGAAGCTGTCATACAGCGATGGAGCAGGTACTTCAAAACCTGAATGATGGCTATGAATGGGTAGTAGACCTCGATACTGAGAGAAAGAGTCAATGATGCAACAACATTACACCTTGTCAGAGGATTTCTGAAAGCAGGAGTAATGGAAAACGGAGTTATCTGTCAGAATGATGAAGGAGTACCGCAGGGCGGACCGCTTTCGCCGATACTTTCAAACATCTATCTTGATAAGCTTGATAAAGAGCTTGAAAGCAGGGGACTTCGGTTCGTACGTTATGCGGATGATGTCAACATATTCGTCAAAAGTGAAATGGCGGCGGATAGAGTGATGAAATCGGTAACAAGTTGGCTTGAGAGAAAGTTATTTCTGAAAGTAAGTGCCACCAAAACAAAAGTTGTAAGACCTATGAAAAGTGAATTTTTAGGCTTTGGCTTTTGGAAAGGTACAAAGGGATGGAAGTGCAAGCCGTTGAATGACAGAAAGAAAAGACTTTACAAGAAATGTAAAGAAATTCTGGTCAGAAAACGTGCGGCAGCCAGACCGTTATCAGTCACATTCAACAAGCTCAATCAAGTAATAAGGGGCTGGATAAACTACTACCGGATAGGAAGTATGGAGGGCTTTCTTGATGAGTTCGGACAGTGGCTCAGGCACAAGGTGAGAGTAGTCATAATCAAGCAATGGAAACGACCGAAAACGATATATCGCAATCTGATGAAGCTGAACAGAATAGGAAAATGCAATATGTCAGACGAAGATATATTCAAGGTTGCAAATTCAAGGCTTGGCTTATTCAGGCGGTGTTCTATGAACGTTGTGAATTATTTGCTTTCACCTAAGCTTTTGGAAAAGGCAAACAAAAAAGAGGGAAGACCTGCTTTAGTCAACCCTCTGAATTACTATCTCAGTTAGTTGTAGTAATATCTGTATTCATGTAGCGCCGTATACGAGACCCGTACGTACGGTGCAATGGGAGGTTGAGGGACAAAGTGTCCCTCGGTCTACCCTATTACTTCCTTTTTCGTTTAACAAGCAATACAGCTTTTTCTTTAATATTGGCAAATTCAGGTGTTTTATGATACCTTATGAAATACACAATACAAACAACCGCACAACAAATAATTGCTTTCAATAACCAAATAAAAATATTTATTTCTGATAAGAATTTCATTGGGAAATAGCAAGCCGCACAGCATATCAACAATAATAATGTATTTTTGACATATTCCCAGTAATACTCCTTAACACTCCTTTTGAAGAAGTTTTTAAATAGAATATTTGGTTCATACCAGAAATATGTAGAAATCTTAGAAATGGATGTAGCAAATAATATGCCGGATATACCCAACCAATAACCCAATACAATTGAAAGAACTAAATTCAAAATTGCTGTAACAAACATAATGTATCTTATCTGTTTATACATTCCGGTTCCTTCACGGAATGTCCAGACCGGACGCATGCAGGTTGAAAAGAATACATTTAACACTATTGCAATTACAGTCAAATCATCAAGAAGTAAGTCTTCTCCAACCCAAATAACAATAAAGTCCTGAATAAGAAACAGCAGACAAACACAAACAATTCCACATATCCAGAAACTGACCATTTGCATAGATTTAAAGGTACTGTATCTTCTCTCTGCATCAGCCGTAGCAACTAAATTGCCTATGCTTGCAGTCAAAGAGGTAAATATAAGTGCAATGATCATTTCAACGTTACTTGTGATAGTAAAGTAATTACTATAATAACCAACAAATATTGTTCCTACTATGATAGACATCAAGATGTTATCTGTTCCGTTAAGTAAACTCCAAGCTATCTTATAAAGAAATATAGAAGATGTATCAGAAAAAACAGTTTTTCTATCTTCTTTGGGTAATTCCTCTTTTGCTTTAATAAACGGATACTCCTTGTCTGCAATGTGAGACACAATTAGATTCTCTGCTAAAACAGCTAAAACATCCAGAATAATAAAAACAAAGTAATTTTTCAATAAAATAATAACAATAATCTGAATAACAACTTTAGCAGCATTTATGTATATTTGAAGTTTCATATAGTATACTTCCAAATACGGAATCGTTGAATCCATATTTACAAGATACAGTAAAAATGGAACCAAAGCAAATCCGATGATTGTAACTCCTAAAGCAATGAACAAGTATAATTTTTTATAGTAGTTTAACAAAGCTGATATTTTCTTTGTATCATTCTCTGCTATAGGTTTGTACAAACTAACATTCATTGCTGTCCCCAGTCCGAGATCAGCCATTGAAAGTAATGTAAGTATATTACTGAAAAGACCGTTGATGCCAAGATATTCAACACCAATATATTGAATAAAGAAACGCCTGCTAATAAATGTCAACGCTAGAATCGCAAATTTATTAAATAACGCTGAAACTGCATTTTTGCCGGCATTAATTGTTCTGCTTTCTTTATTTAATGCCAATTTCTCTCTTCCTTTACTTATTCAATTAGTTAAACAGAGCATTTTTTAGCCACGTCGTTGATTTTTGTCTTAAATTATTCAGTGTTAGATTAATTGTGTCATAATCTATTAATGGTTGTTCTTCGAATTTATCGTCTGGAAAATAGTACCTTTTGAGATTAAATGTTTCACATATATCAGATACTTTACCTGCAAATCTTCTTGAAAAGGCATAAAACTGTCGATTAAATAGTATTGAAAAACAAATGGCGTGGAATGAATTAGTAAATACACAATCAGAGTATTTAATCAACGACAAAAATTCCTCTACTCCAGCGGACACATAAGTTAGTACATCTATATCTTTTGATTTTTTTAATTTTGTGCTTATTTCTACAACTTTATATCCATTCTCATATGCATACATTTTTGCATACTCACGCAATTTACAATTATCATCCACAGGCAAATATAATAATATGTAATTATCATTGATCAATCTTTTTTCTATAATACCATTATAATCTG
>CADCDE010000187.1 GCA_902800065.1 uncultured Ruminococcus sp. | reverse complement strand
ACATATTCGTTATATTTACGAATATGGGAAACAAGAAAAAAATATTGACGATTTATTCGATATGCTTGCTGCATGATTTTTTGTGCATTTTCACAACACCTTATTAAATTTGCTCATTTATAGCTTGTAACTGAAACTATGACGGAAAATCTTCCGAAATAAATGCGGGTGTCATTTTGTCACTCAAATTCAACAAAAAAATAACAAAACACTTGTTATTTTATATTATTTTTGTTACAATAGAGATAATATCAAATTTTTAATGAGGTGATCATATGCAATATGAGATTATTGGCGGAAATCTTCCTGCGGTACTTTGCAGACTGAAAAGAGGAGAAAAAATCATCTGTGAAGGCGGCGGGATGTCATGGATGGACGGTGTGTTCAAGATGGAGACACATACCGGCGGTCTTGGAAAAATGTTTGGCAGAGCTTTTACGGGAGAATCCATTTTTACCAATACATACGTTGCCGAAGCTGACGGCGAGATCGCTTTTGCATCGAGTTTTCCCGGAGAGATCATGGCGGTTGAGCTTCACAGCGGAAAAAGCATAATTGCTCAAAAATCCGCATTCATGGCGATGGAAGAGGGCGTTGATATGTCCGTTCATTTCCAGCAGAAGATCAGCGGCGGTTTCTTTGGCGGTGAAGGATTCATAATGCAGAAATTTACCGGCAACGGTGTCGTATTCCTTGAAGTTGACGGTGCTGTCAAGGAGTATGATCTTGCAAAAGGTGAGAGAAAACTCATCGATACGGGACATCTTGTTATGATGGAAGACACCTGCTCTATGAGCATTGAGAGAGTAAAAGGTGTCAAGAATATGCTGTTTGGCGGCGAAGGTCTGTTCAACACGGTAGTCACAGGTCCCGGCAAAATATATGTCCAGACAATGCCTATAACCAAAATGGCTGCGTTGATCGGTGGACTTATCCCCAGAACCGGCAACTGATACGTTACAAAATACCAGATGTAAGGATTGTTGCATATATTTGCAGCGATCCTTTTTTCATGATGCGGTGATGAGATCGTTGTGTCAAGTTTTATGATCAAATAAAATATTTTGCTTTTTCCGACTGTATCTGATATAATATTTTTATTATGATCAAGGAGGAAAATAAAATGCGTCTTTTCGTTGCAGTAAAATTCAGTCCCGAAATAGAAAAATCCCTTACAGATATTCAAGATAAAATGAAAGAAAATAATATTACAGGCAATTATACAAATTGCCTGAATCTTCATCTGACACTTGCTTTTATAGGTGAATACAACAATCCAAATAAAGTTATGAAAGCATTGGGTAAAGTTGAATTTGAGCCGTTTGAAATATCTCTTGGAGAAACGGTCGGCAATTTTGGTGATATTTTGTGGGTTGGATCGAAAAGGAATTTTAAATTGATGTCTCTTTCCGAAAGTATCAGAAAGTCACTGGAAAATGAAAATATACCGTTTGACCGTAAGCCTTTCAAACCGCATATAACAGTTATCAGAAAAGCAAGGATATTTCCCGAACATGAAAAATACATCAAATCATTGAAAATTGAAAATGTGAAAATGACAGTTGAAAAATTTTCACTGATGCACTCTCACAGAGAAAACGGAAAACTGATATATACCGAAATAGGAAATATAAAATCAAAGTGAGATGGTTGTGAATCTGCCAATGTATATGACAAAAATGGTCTTTCACCTGCGGATCATTATGATATTTTATCAAAAATTTGGCGTGCTGAAACCTGTGCCCCAAGACTGAGAAATAAATGGTCTGTCGAAAATAAAACGATGGGACAGTGTTCCGTTACAGCCTTCTTGATACAGGATTTTTTTGGCGGTGAAGTTTGTGGAATACTCCGTCCGGGCGGAAATTATCATTGTTTTAATGCAGTTGGAAACTGCATTTTCGACCTCACAAGCGAACAATTCGGTGATGAAATTTTGGATTACAGCTTATGCACAAAGCAGTCAAGAGAAACACATTTTGCTGATGAGGAAAAAAAGAAACGCTATGAATATCTGAAAATGAAATTTATAGAAATAATGAATAATTTTTAATTGAATTATATAGAAATTACTGATATAATGATGATGAAGCTTGCTGAAACAAAAAATCATCATTAAGGAGAAGAATATGGATACTGAATTGAGTTTTTTTCAAAAATTAAGGAACAAATTGTCTGTACACAGGGAGAATAATCCCGGCATATTCGTTTTTATTTTCATAATCGTTATCAATATAGTAATGATAGCATTATCTTCGGGGCTTCTTTTGCTCCTTCCCGAAAATGCAGACAGAACATTCCTCGAAATGATGCGTTTTGCATTTACCCTCATGGTCAACCCCAGCGGAAGATACCAATACAGTGACTATCCTATTTCTTTAATAGTGACTACCATTGTTGTACTTCTCGGAATGATCTCGCTTACAGGCGGTACAGTCGGATTCGTTACCAATATCATTACAAATGTGCTTGTAAAATCGGCTTCATCTCACAGAAAACTAAAAATGAAAAAACATATCGTTATCCTGAATTACAATCACAAAGTTCCCTCGATAATTTATGATTACTGTTTTGATGACATGAAAAATACATATGTGGTGATCCTGTCAAACAAAGATGAAAATGAGGTCAGGCATCATATAGACAATTTATTCAGGGCTCATCAGGCTGATAAAAAATTCAAAAATATCATTATCAGAAAAGGCAGTCCCTTTTCACAGCTTGATCTGGACACAATAGGGCTGAAAGATGCAAGAACCATACTTCTTATGAGATCTGACATTGAAGAAAATGGAACTGTTCAGAATAACACAAAAAATTCCGAATTCAATGTTTTTAAACTGTTCATGTTCGTAAACAGTTATCTTGGCAAAAGCGTGACAGAAAATATGCCGTGTGTTATTCCCGAAGTATCTGATAAGCAATCTGAAAAACTCATAAGAGAGTATCCTTTCACAGCAGGAAATTACTGTTTCCCTGTAAACATCAATGAACTGCTCGGAAAGATCATGGCTGTCACAGCCGTAATGCCGTCTTTATGTGATGTTCTTCTCCATCTTATCGGCTTTGAGGGAGTGGAGTTTTATCTGAAAGACATTCCCGAATCCCTGTCGATCGCAGATGAACTGAAATTACAGGATTCAGCCATGCCGATACTCGATATTGAGAATAAACGCCTTTATATTTCCGAAAATGAAACACTCATAAAAAACTATGGCTCAGGTGAGTATGTTCTGAAAAAGCCCCTTCCCGATAAAAAATTCATTCCCTGTCTTGCCAATGACAAGCCCAAACTTCTTATCATCGGCTCAAACAATAAACTTGATTATATCCTTGACAGTCTCGTATGCTTCAAAAAGGAATTTCCCGATTTCAAGATGACAGTTGTTTTAATGGATACAGAGGAAAATGCGGAAAAAATCAGTCATTACAGCAACTCGCCCGAATACGGTTCATTGTTTGATGATGACAGCAGCCATGTTATCGTAAAGGATATTACCGAACCGTTTGAAGAAACGAAATGATGTTAAAGATATACATAACTGTATTGTTGAAGTCCTTGATATGCAGAACGAAAATATCATTGAAAAGAGAAACAGAGATCAAGTCGTGGTCAGTGAAAGATTTATAAGCTGTCTTTATGCACAGCTTGGAAAAGATCCTGTACGTCTTGACTGTATCAAGGATCTTATCACCTTTGAGGGTGATGATGCCTCCGTCAATTCAAACAATCAGCTTGTCAACAAATGCAATATCTTCTCGGTAAAAGCATCACTCTTTTTCAGTAATTATCAGGGTGAACTGACCTTTGACAGCAAGCGTGAACTTATATTGTGGGTATATGAAGCTACCGATCATCAGTATTTGCCCATAGGCTGTATGAAAAACAATGTATGTTATCTGTTTTCAAGGACGGAGGAAAATAATGACGGTCTTGATACGGCGGTTCTCCTGCCCAAAAATAATGACAGTGAGTTGACGATCATGCAGGATAAACTGATGCTTGATCCTGAAGACGAGATCATAGTAATAGAGATCATAACGAAATAGCACCGTGATCGAGCTTTTTTGTATAACATGATTTCTGTCCAAAAATCCGAGATGGAAATGTTTGTTCCGTCTCGGATTTTTCTTTTATGAAGCATAAAGAAACGGCAGACAGCCTTTTTACAGACTGCCTGCCGTTTGTGTGTGCTCAGAATCTGTTGCAAGTGATATTATAATTAAAATTCTCCGCCACCTTCACCTGTACCGGGTTCGGGCTCTCCGTAGAGGTCTGAGTCTTCAAGATCGTTACAGGATTTTGTGATAATATCTTCAACTTCAAACTCTTCCATTTCGAGTGTTTCATACATCTTTTTCATGCCGTTATCTCTCCATTCAAATCAGCTTTTACCATGTCGCCGTAAATCGTATATACTCCGCCCTGCTTATCTGTGTACATCAAGTATGCACGAACACACCATACTTCATTTGCCTGTACGTTGCCTTTTGTAAAGGTGTATTTGAAAGTGGTGTACTTGTTGCAAGTAGTGGAGTTGTAGCTCTGGAAACGTGTATTGTCTATCGTGAGTTCTTCATTATTGAGTGTTTCCTCCGTGTTGGCGACAACGCCTGCACGAAGTATTCTCATGTCATCGGGAACGGATACGATAGATACAAATGACAGCTTGTTTTCAGCAGGCTTTGTAATG
>CADCDE010000186.1 GCA_902800065.1 uncultured Ruminococcus sp. | reverse complement strand
TAACAACGATTGTAAAATTTCTTTCATCTTATCCGTAATCTTTTTGTCTGTTTCTGAATTTATGCTCAAATCTCCGAAAAACAAGCTCACAAGTTCGGGACAGTGGTCGTAAAACGATATGTTTCTACCATTAGCGATTTCATCTCTGTATGCCATATCTTCAAACCCAATTTTTGCTTCAAGGTCAATCCATTTATCATAAAGACAGTACATTTTTCCCGATTCGACTTTCGGTAAATGAAGTGAACGTGAAATTTGTTCGCACGCTTTTATCAATACTCTTTTTGATAATCTGTAATATGCACCTGCTGTTATATAATCACGTTTTTTCATAATATTATTTCTAATCTCCTTTTTTTGATTTTGTTATATAATCCTCAAATTCAAGCCGCTCGTTATCTGACAACGGACACCATGACGGGATACCTTTCCACTTTTTGTATCTCTCATACAACGGCTTGATTTTGGGGTCGCTTATATCGACTTTATAGCCGTATCTGTCATCAGGAATAAAGCTGTTCGACATCAATTTCAATCCTTTCGATACCGTCCTCCGCCCACACCTTGTCCACTGTCAGACTTGTTATCTGCTTGTCATCGTGATATGCAACGCCGTTGAGTGCGTCACAAACAATTTTCGCAATATTGTCCGTGTCGGGGCTGTGATACATACAATTATCGGTGCTGTGTCGCTGATAAGCTGACCGCCCGCCGATATGTATGCTTGTCTGATTTGTTTTTCATAGTCAACCGTATTTTTCGGGGTGTATGCCCGTCCTTGACGTGTAAATCTCGGACGGGCTTTCCCCTGAATTTTGCCGTAAACTGTAAATTTCGTTTGCTTTCATCTCCTTTGCTTTTCTCTACTTCTCCTTTGCCCGTCGTAGCTTGCCTTTGCTTTGCTTTACCCAGCTTCACCTTTGCTTTGCTTTGCTATTTAACGCTTTGCTCTTCCTTTGCTGCTCTCACTTTGCTGAACAAATCAAAGCCGTTGCAATACTAATCATTTCAGCACACAGCCTTTGCCATTTAACGCTTTTCCCTTCCTTTGCTATTTAACGCTTTACTTAGCAAAGCAGAGCCGTTGCTTAGATTATCTCATAGGTAAAAGTGCCTTTGCCTGAATTACGCCACTGTCCGAGACCTCTCAATTTGCCGTAATCAAGGCACTCTATCACAACATCTTCAAGGTCATCATTAAGAAGAATGATTGTGAATGTAAGCGTTGCACCTGCATTGATTGTGTCGGAAACGGCTATTGCAACTCTCTCACCCTGTGCCGTGCTTGCTCTGAGCGGTCTTTGGCAGTCACCTATATCTATGACGTTTTCAAACTCAATCTGTCTCGGCTGTACAAACACTAAGCCGTCCACTTTTTTCTTGTAAGCTGTCAGTTTACTGCACTTGCTTCCTTTGACGTTACGGAGCATACCGATAGCGTCCTTGAAAAATCCTTTGATTTGATAATCCCACATAATCAGCTCGCCGTCTTTGTTCTTTGAGAATACCGTTCTTGCATTGTTCACAACTTCGTCAACTCCGATGGTTGCAACTTCTTCCTCGATTTTCACAGCGTCCTCCGACTTTGAAGCAATGTACTTCTTATAAATCTCGGGGTCTGAGGGTGCTGTTCCCAAAATCTCCTCTGTGAATGTCAGTTTTACTTTAATCTCTTTCATCTTTGCTGTCTCCTTTATAATTTTTTGATTTTTGGGACTGATATTTCACAGCCCCTTATTTTCCTCTGTGCATTGCGTTACTTTATAATTATTCCTTATATTGCACTGGACTTTTCTTCCTCCAAGCTATCTGCGAAAAGACTTCTCTGATACTCGAAACTATCGTAGTAATCGTCAAGAAGATTTCTGTTTTCCAATTCCTCCCAGATACAGCACATTACAGCCCACAAAAAAATCAACAACAATAGCCATGCCATCATTTCACATTCAAAGGTTATCATTTTTATCCTCCTCTATTTCTTCCAATCCCGTCACTTCATCATAGACATATCCCTCAAGCCTTGCGAGACTGTCACACAGTAAATATATCGTCTGATACGGAAGTGAACCTTTTCGCTGATACGTTTTCATAATATTGTCACCGACATTGACAATGATACTCTTTGTGCAGACATCTTCGGACATATCCTGCCTATACTTGTGACATCTGTATGATATTTTTACTTTGTGCATTTCAGATATCCTCTCTTGTTTTGTCCCCCAAAGTGAGCATCGTTGTACACGGTTATAGTCCTGTTCATTCAAAATCCCAACTTTCATCATAATCTCTGTCGGCTGTAGGATATTCTTCTTCGTCAAGATAACTTGTGTCGTCTTCTGTATCAGCATTGCCGTACAATTCATCATACGGCGACCAGTTGTCCATGTAACCCATTTTTACTCTCCTTTCCGTAATAACATCTCATGCAGAATCTTTTTATCCA
The DNA here is from genome assembly GCA_902800065.1 of uncultured Ruminococcus sp. GTDB lineage: Bacteria > Bacillota > Clostridia > Oscillospirales > Acutalibacteraceae > UBA1213. Next base: position 2,237 of record CADCDE010000186.1, on the reverse strand, counting down.
TTTATTGCCGTATTGGCATATCGGGCAGATATATTGTTTATCGCCTTTGACTTTGCCCGATACGTTCCAGACCTCTTTGCACTTATGGCATACACGGTATTTCTTGTTGTCCATCGTCTTTCCCCAGAAGTTCATCTACAAGTTTATACGAATATTCATTGTCGAATTGACAAATGCTCTCATCTGCATATCACATCTGTCTTTCCACGTTACTTCCTTTTTCATTTCCTCACCTCACGACTTTTCCATGACAGGCAGGATATTTTCTGCTTTCAGACAGTCATATATGAATAATCTGCCTTTTTGCGTCCAATAGGTATGTACCTTTGTATGCACTTCGCCGTCATTGCCGTTATAGGTCTGTGTTTTGGTGCTTGTATAGCCCTTTTCCGCATACTTCTGATACAAAAGCCATATTTTACCGCCCTGTTTGAACTGTATGCCGAGTTCATGAAGTTTCTCATTCAGCCACTTTGCCGACTTGCCGTAATCCTTTGCAATCTCCGTAACCGACACCAAGTCTTTACAGTTCAGTACAACGTCATAGTAGCTTGCTTTGGGCTGTAACTCTGCAATCTGCTGTTCCTGCACGGCGAGAGTTTCGGTAAGCCTTTTCGCTTTTGCTTTTTCCTCTTTGAGAGCCTGCAAGGCTGAAATCAGCATATCGGGATTTTCAAGCACTTCATCAACAGCATATACACCATGTTTTCTTATGGCAGGCAGTACCTCACTTGTTACCCACCTTTTAAACTCTTTTGCTTTCGGGAGTTTACTTGAAAGAATAAGGCTGTAAAGTCCGCTTTCGTTGATAAGGGTTGCACCTCTCTGACCAAAACTCGACGACGATTTGTCGTTGAGTTTTTTATCCTCATCATCGCAATGCATAGCGATAGCTTTATTTGTATCACTATATCCCAACACTTCCGCCACGTCTTTCCCGACAAAGTACGGTGTATTGTCAATTTCCACCGTTCTGATAGTGCCGAACTGTTCATTTTCAAAGATTTTCAACTCATTCATTTTATCACTCCTATCTGATTTTGAAGGACTCGTCAAGCCACTGTTCCATGGGGCTTTTTTTGAGTTTATCGGCAATTTTTACTGACACCATAGACCAAACCTCATTGTCGTTCAAGACCACTGCCAGTGCTTTATATGCCGTGTCTTTGTCAATGTCGTGTATCGTAACGATTTCATCAATCAAAGCGTTTTTGACCGCCTTGAAAAATTCTTTGCCTATCACTGTAATCAATCCTTTCTTTAATATTTCGGGAGTTGGTATTCCGCCAACCCCCTATTTTACTTTATCAGAACGGCAAATCCTCTGTTACAGGTTCGGTTGCCATATTGGCACTCGCTGATGTGCCATTATCTTTCCACGGCGGTAAATCAGCCTGTTTATCCGCATGAATGAAATAACCGATTTTTGCACTTGTATTGCCGTTATATTCCTCATGCTTTACTGTACAAGCTCCGACTTTGCCAATCCAATTCTGGGTGTTAAAATCGCCATCCTTGATGTCTTTAAAGCTGTCGAAAAACTGTGTCAACATTCTGTTCGTGATTTCGGGTCTGTCGGGCATAAACACAATGTAATGATAAAGCAAACTGCTATATCCCGACACCCCAAACTGCAATACCAACATATCTTTACCGCTCTTGCTGACTGCCTTTTCGGCTGACTTTATGCGTATTCTGTGCTTTCCCTCAGGGATTATCTGATAACCGCTTGTATCGTCTCTTTTATAATTCCACATAATTATTCCTCCTCCTGCTCTGTTACCCATTCAACGTGAATACATATACTTTCTTCTTCGTCAGCAGATGTTTTTTTAGCCGTTACTGCAAACAATGTTGCTTCTTCTATCGTTTTAAAGATAAATCTTTTATAGCCCACTTCTACAACAAACTGTATTTCTCTCATTGCTTATCCCTCCATAATGAATTCGTCAACCTTGCATGATTTCCTACTATCAATCTGATTTTTGGCATATATGTTCTGCGTTGCTTCGAGCAGTATATGATGTTCGCCGTCCTTATTGACTGCAATCCAACCTACCACGTCACACAATCCGCAAATGTTGTCAACAATTTTCAGACTGATTTTCGGCTGTAATTTCGTGTACTGCGTTCCGTCGGGGTGCGTGAAGTTGTCCGCCGTTTCCCATGCCGTCCAGATGATATTCACTCCCCAAGACTTCATGTATCTCAAAGAATTTACGAGTTTGAACTGCATA
>CADCDE010000185.1:1188-6073 GCA_902800065.1 uncultured Ruminococcus sp. | reverse complement strand
AAGGGGTTTCCAGCAATTCAAGGAGTTACATTATAAATTTTCATTTATAACGGACTATCCATTGTGATAGAAACATCACAATGCTTAATCATAATATTTACCTACCTTTCTTAATTAAAAAATACTTGTATCTTCGACATCGTTATCTGCGATTTCACCGAAAATATCTTCTGCTTTTGCACTTTCAAGTGCGTTCTGTTCAGCAACAGCTTTTGCATCTGCTTTTGCAGACTTGCCGATACCCTCCCAAATCTTATTGACAACAGCATTAATTTCTGATGTCATGGGGTCAGCGTTAAACGCCTCAATTTCAGCTTTTGCATACTCTTTTTCTGTTTCTGAAAATTCTGCAATAGCAGCGTTAAACTCGCCAATTCTCTCTCTTGCTTTTGCTTCACCGAGAGCTTTTCTTAAAGCCTCTGTTTCAGCCCAGAGTTGCTCATACTTTTCATTCAACGCATTACGTTCTGCTGTTACAGCATCAAGAGCTGCCTGAATTTGCTCGGAAGTTGCAATAATTTCATTCTTTTCTGCAAGCACTCTGTCAATTTCTGCTTGACAATCTGCTTTACACTTATTGATTTCCGCAGTTTGCTGTGTAAAACTGTCAATAGCTTCGGAAACCAAAGCCTTAATCTCTACATCTGTCATTTCGTTTGAATCCTCCTTATTTTCATTAATTTCAATCAATTTGGCACTATCGTCCGCTGGCGTTACACCAAGTAAAGCGAATCCCGAATGTATAAATTCCATTGGGATTCTTCCTTTTTCTTTATAGCCATACTTATAAACAATAGCGTTGTTTTGTTCTGTTCTCATAATTTCGATACTTCCACTCGGATAAATACCTTGTTCAGCATTTTCCTCCAATTTGGTAACAAAATTGTGGTAACATTGAGCATCAATTTCACCCTCGCCTATGCAAGCGGTGATAACTCCATCGTCTGTTTCAATGTTATCTATATAACCTTTATTGAAAGTTCCTATAACTACGGCATCTTCATATACAGGTTCACCGTCAACAATTCCTGTATCGCCATGCCCTAAAATTTCAGTTCTTTCATCGTCAATAAATTCACATCTCAAACTCATGCCTTCAATGCTCGGTAACGCTTGTTCACAATATTCTCTTATCCATGTAATACCATTCTTCTGATATTCCGTACCAACTTGATTGACTACATCTACACATGAATCGGGATGGATTCGATACAGAATTGCTTTAAAGTGTCGTCTACCGTTTTTGTTTTCTTTACTCGACATTTCAAACGCTTTCATACTTATCACCGCCTTTCATGTGGATTTTAATAATATAAAAAGAGAACTATGCTTTTAGACATAATTCTCTGATTAACATATTTATTTGTCGCTGGGAGATGGGATATTATCACCATTATTACCACGAGAAGCAATCGTTTTCTCTGACGGATTATCCGTTTTAGGTCTGCCAGCCTGTTTCTGAACCTCCCACGACTAAAGTCGCAGGGTTCTTGGGAACAGGAAACTACCGCTTCCTTATTTACCAAGCTATCCCCGTAGTTCCTACGGTTCTATGTTNNCTATCCCCGTAGTTCCTACGGTTCTATGTTATTTACGCTAATAATCTTAATCCTTCTTGCAGAATGTTCCTTGCCGCATTTATATCTCTGTCATGCTCTGTCTGACAACAAGGACAAATCCATTCTCGCACTGATAAATCTTTCGTTTCAGAATTTTTATATCCGCATACATTACATATCTGTGAACTTGCATAGAACATATCTACCTTTACCACTTGTCTGTTGTGCCATTTAGCCTTGTACTCTAACTGCCTGACAAATTCAGACCATGATACATCGGATATTGACCTTGCAAGTTTGTGATTATGTACCATGTTCTTTACTTGCAAATCTTCTATGCAGATAATGTCATTATCCTTAACAAGTTTTGTAGATAACTTTTGCAGAAAATCTGTTCTCTGATTGCTGATGTATTCATGCAATCTTGCTACTTTGATTCTTTCCTTGTTCCAATTAGCACCGCCCCTTGTTTTTCGGGATAGTCCTTTTTGTAATTTGGCAAGTTTCTGTAAAGATTGTTTTAAATACTTCGGATTTTCTACCTTGTCACCGTTACTTGTAATAGCAAATTCTTTCAAGCCTAAATCTATTCCGATTGCACTTCCTGTTGATTCATAGTGCTTTGTTTCAACTTCTGTACAGCATAGAGATACATAATACTTTCCGCTTGGTACTTGTGATATTGTAGCATTAAGTATTCTGCCTTGCGGTATCTGTCTATCCCTTATCTTCACTCTGCCAAGTTTGGGGAGTTTGATACTGTTTCCGCAAAACTCTATGTTTTTACCTGTTATGGAAGTACGATAGGAGTAAGAATGTGTTTTCTTACTCTTAAACTTCGGAAAACCACTGTGTTCTTTAAAGAATTTCTGATATGCGGAATCTAAATTCCTCAATGCGTTTTGGAGAGCAAATTTATCCACTTCTTTCAGCCACGTTAATTCTTCTTTTAGTTTCGTTAGGTCTGCACTACACTTGTAAAAAGATAAGCTCTCCTTTGAATTTTGGTACAGTTCTATCTTTTTTGCAAGGTAGTGATTGTAAACAAACCTTACACAACCAAAAGTTTTTGTCATTAACTCTCGCTGTTTCTTGTTTGGATATATTCTGTATTTATATGCTCTTTCCATTTAAGATTATTTCTCCTTTTGACTTTGAATGTATGCTCTTACTTGCGATTCTGTGTTTTCAGAAACCGTTGCGACAAAATAACTCGGATTCCATAAATGACCATTCCATAATTTACTCTTTAATTCTTCTCCATATTGTTTGAACAATAACCTTGCAGATACACCTTTTAATGCTTTTATCATATCAGGTATATAATGCTGTGGAGAGCAATCTACAAGTAAATGTATATGGTCTAAATCTCCAGTACACTCTAATATTGTGAAATTATTATCTTGTGCTATGTTTCTCAATATTTCTTTTAAACTTTGTTCTATATCAGAGGATAATACTTTTCTACGATACTTTACACACCAAACTATATGGTATTGTATCGAGTACACATATCCTCTACCATGCGTAACATTCATATTCTCACCTCTTGTTATAGTATAACATATGTATAACAAAAAGTCAAGTGTTCAAAAGGATTGTTTCGTTGTTTATAAATAACATATGTAAAACCGTAGTTTTAATATTTAGTCGTTTTGGAAGTTGTCGTTCATGCAAAGTCGCTACTCTTTGCACAGTTCTCTTATGAACTTCTTTATGTTTCCATAAAGCACAGACTATATCTTCACCCTCACCTTTATGTGTTAGGGGCTACCCACTTCCACACGCTTGTGTGTACTTCTCCTCATGGGAGAATAGTCGTTGAACCTTCCTCTGTTCGAGGCTTGGCTGCTGATTGTCCATTTTTTAGCATTTAGGGTTTAACCTTAGCTTTTGCTATCTCTACATACACATTTCTGTATATGCTGACTATTTCTCATCCTTACTCATGACTAAAGTCACGAGTGTGCGGATGAGTTTTAATCATTCTTGGATATGGTATAACTGGTGTTATGGACAGGATAGCGATTTTCCAAATCTTCTTCTAACTCGTAATCCAACAATGAGAAGAATACTTCTGGGGAAATTCCGCAAGCTGCCGCCCACAAGGACAAACTGCCTTTACCTTGCAAATACAATTCTTTTGCATAACCCACCATTTTACCCTTATTAACGTGTGTTATGGGTAAATATTTACACTCAACCCAATTCTTATCGTCTTGAATCACATTTGCAGCAATACACTTATTGAGTTCAGCCGTGATTTGCTCTACCCATTGGAATATTTGTGCCGTCAGCAGTTCAAGGTTATTTTCTTGTGCCGAATAACTACCGCTTGCACTACCATTCAAAAGTGAAGCAGCAATACCCATATCCAATGCGATTTTATCATCAAGATTCGACTCATTCTTTGAATCAAAAATATCTGTATTGGCTAATTTGAGAGCATCTATTTTTGTTCCTGCTGCAACAGAAAAGAATGATGTTCCCCCAATATTACTACGATTTAAAACAGCACCTTTGACAGCTTCATGCTGTTGCCTTTGCTGTTCTTTGGTTAAAGCTGATGTGCCTTTATCTCTACCCTCTGGAAAAGTCTGAACTACAATGCTGTTGTTCAAATTGTCCAAAATGTTTCTTTTGGTTTTAGTGAAATAATCACCATACAAAATATCACTAATTGCAGCCAACACTAATGGTCTGCCATATCGTTCTTCTCTTTTGGAACGAATTTTATGTACGATAGTTTTGGTGTTATCTAATACAATCCAATTACCATGCTCCTCTGATTTTTGTTTCTGCTTTTCAGCATAGGCTTCTCGAATTTCTTTGGGATATTTTCGTAATTTCTGTTCAGCAGATTCACCGTCAGCCCTATCAAAATAATCCAGATTAAACGCTACCACATAAACTGAATTTTTCATGCCAACAATTTTTGTATAACCAGTCGGAAGGGAAATGATACTAACATTCTTGTCTAATTCGTTAATTTCAGTAATACTGCCAACATCATAATCAGTCAAGTACTTACGATTTGTATGTGGTCTTTCTGTTGTTTCAAAATAATAAAAGGCAATACCTTCAACCATTCCACGAAAAAGAGCATCACGAATAATCTCTTTGTCTTTTATTTTGCGAAGCACTTGTTCCATAAGCTGTTTATTTCTCTTTTTCTTATTCGCATTTTTGCCATGCTGTACAATTACTCTGTCTAATGTCGGCATAGCAGTCATGTAATCGACAGTATTTGTGTAAATACCGTTGGTGTTATAAAGCATAAGAGAAATTTCACGCAAGATGTCATTGTTTTTCATAGGGTCACGGAC
>CADCDE010000185.1:0-1141 GCA_902800065.1 uncultured Ruminococcus sp. | reverse complement strand
TATTTGGTCTATTATTGCTCATTTTGTCACTCCCTTCTTGTTAAAAATGCAGTTTTATTTAGTTTGTGCCAGCCTGTTTTGTGCGATTTCAAAATAGTTGTGGTCTAATTCTATCCCTATGAATTTACGATTAGTATTCAGACAGGCAACACCCGTTGAACCTGAACCCATACAGTTATCAAGGACTGTTTCACCCTCGTTCGTGTATGTCTTAATAAGATATTCAAGTAATGGCACAGGCTTTTGTGTGGGATGCCCACCTTTAAATCTTGGCAAAGGAATTTCTAATAATGTAGTAGGGTAATAACTATCTGAAATGTGAGGTTGCTCTAAAAATTTATTATAGTTAGTAGAAGAACCACCTGTATTCTTTAACTGAGGTTTTCCTCTCCTCATAATCGGATTATATGTACATTGTTTTCGATAAAAGACTGCAATATCCTCACAATTCCTTAATGGTTGTTTCTTAGCATTGAGGAAACCTGAACATTGCTTTTTATACCAAATCCAACAATACTTGAAATCTTTTAAATTACTCATAATCAGTTTGGAAGTAAACGGTTGTTGACAATTCAAAACTATTGCACCATTGTCTTTGATAATACGATTGTATTGTTCCCACAATGGTGCAAAAGGTATAATATTATCCCACTTATTTTGAGTTGTTCCATAAGGCAAATCACACAAAATCATATCTATACTTTTATCGGGAATATCTTTCATAACGGTTAGGCAGTCACCGTTTATGAGAGAATATCCGTCTTTCAAAATTTCTTTGTTGTCCATAATTTTTTAAATAAAAACCTCGTTTTAATTGATAAACACTGAATATTCATAATTGTTTGTGTTTGCAAGCAAATCTCTTTCAAGTAGACTGCATACATAAGCAGCATAGCTTACAGATGTATAACGGTCTTTTCTGTTAGAACCTTGCTCTCTTATAACAATGACTCCCGTATCTGCTTTCTTCTCGTACATAAGTTCAGCGGTTTCAGCAAATAAAGCCTGCGTTTCAAGGAATGGTCTTTCATAAAATATTGCCGTTTCTCCGTCAACTGCACCAACATATTCTTTAATGTTGGGGAGTATTTCTTCTTTTGCTGTTTCAAAGTTTACAAGGAAGTCAATTTTCTTTTCGCAT
>CADCDE010000184.1 GCA_902800065.1 uncultured Ruminococcus sp. | reverse complement strand
CTGAGGATGTGAAAATCTTTCAGTAAATAGAAGAACATCCTGAGAATTTTTTAAAGCAGTGACCTTCCGGTTACTGCTTTTGTGTTATTAATATACCTGTTTGTTTTTATTACAACTTTCCCAATTGTATAGCTCATACGTCAAGCCATTCAACATTATTTTTCTTTGGACGGCCCCTTCTCTTTTTTGGGGCTTTTTGAATGTCGAGCAACCCCAGTTTTATCAGAATATCCTCTAGATTTTTAGAAATTTTTCGAAGTGTCCAGCCTTTGTTTGGTAAATTTACTTTCTTTGCACGTTCAAGATGTTTCATAATTTTTTTGTATGTCATGGTGTTGAACAACTCACATTCATCAAAATAGTTAATCAACTTGTACGTTAGTAGAGATGATAAAAAATCACAGAATTCCGAACCAAGCACAGAGTAATCATCATGAACTCTGGTTTCATCAAAATCGCATGCATGCTTGTAATAGCGCATAACCAATTCAATTTCCCATCTGCTGTTGTAAGAATTGAAAGCAATCTCTGGAGATAAATCCAGATCTGTTTCCAGCACTATCGTTCCAAATTCCTTTCTTTTCTCCTCATATTTTTCAGCAGAGAACTTATTGTTCTTGTTAACCCTGTGCAGATAATCTTTTTCTTCAACAGCAAACAGCGATAAATCCTTGAATGAATACAGCCATTTGTTTCCCTCTTTATCAAATTCCTTTTTGTAGAGAATGTACTCATTGTTAGAGAGAGTACCGGAATATTCATACAGTTTTAGATCTTTAATTATCTTTGCGTCACGCTTCAATGGATTTATGAAATGCAAATTTTTATTATTCATGAAGGCTGACTTTGCTCCTGATGAAGGAAATCCCTTGTCGCCTACAATAATTCCCTGGGTAATATTATTTTCGGTGATGAAATCTTCGTACGCTGTCAGATCCAACATGTTACCAGGATAGCATTTGGAACAAATTGGTTCTTTTAATTCCAAATCAAAGGCATACATAACAGAAATGTCTTTAGTACCTTTTTTTAAAGCCTTGCGCGAATAATCAGAAAGAGAATTGATTCTTGATTCATTGGACTTCAAAGTACCATCGATGAGCAAATGATGATCAGCTTTCACATTCTTTACTCTGTCCTGCATGAACAGAATTATTCTACTGCAAGCTTTGCCTATATTTTTTAGAAACGTTGATACTGTGTTTTTTGACAATGCTACTTTTGGGTATAACTCTGATACAAAAGATGTCTGATAGGCTTCCTGTAACTCGTAATCCTTCACCCCCTTGCAACATACTCTCAATAATGCGATTACGTAAATCTGAATAGCATCATGTATTTCATAGAATCTTTTTAGATCTTCAAGAACAGGTTTAAAAACGCGGTCGGCTAATATCACATTGGCCCAATCTTTCAAATCCACAGTCTCATACTGACTAACTCTAGTACTTGCTAGAAATGTTGTATTGGAAACATTTTCCGACTCCGGTGAAAGAGGAACAAAAATTCTTGCTTCAGTATCAATATGTCCAATAACCGGTCCGTTTTGAGGTAGCCTCCTGCCTTGAACGTACTTACAACCAACTCTTGATCTTACAGCATACCGGGCCGGTTCAGTTTTATTGGTTCGAATAACAAACGAATTTTTAGGTCTTTCTATCGACAATATATCAGCAGGAATAGCCATATAAACCCCTCTTGAAAAGTATAGCTCAATTATAACATAAATATATATATTGTGCTATACTTTTATCGCTAAGGGTGAAGAAAAATAGGGAAAATATGACACAAAAATAATCAAAAATGCTTTGGAGAGGTAATAGTAGAACTTATGGCAGAATAGAATTTAAATTTTTAGATACGACAAAACTTGATGTATATTGAGTTTCAAGATGATTTGATGTATAGATCAATCTATTGGGAAAGTTTTATTTATACTAATACACAAATTATTGCTATCCATACATTTATGAATACCAAACATTGAACTTGGAGATGATTTTTTTGATTATGCTCAAGAACATTGTGCGAAAAAATGATAAAATCACACTGTCTTGACATCACAAAACGAATTTTCTTTGATAAAGACATTACTTCAAAGGCT
>CADCDE010000183.1 GCA_902800065.1 uncultured Ruminococcus sp. | reverse complement strand
GAATAAAATTTAATTTCATAAAGAAACAGCCGGAAAGCACGCCATACGGCGTGCGGCGGCGGAGTGAGTATCATGGGGCTGTGAAAAAAGTCCAAAGAAAAAAGACAACCGACCTCCGAGTAGAAACTTGGAAGTCGGTTGCTTTTTTGGTATAATAGATATATGAACAAAACCAATTACACCGTAAATCATTATACACCAAAGCAAGGCAGATTTCCAGTGTTTATTGCAGATAATTTAGATATTTGCGATCCGGTATTGGCATTTGACGAAATCATGGAGGAGATTGAAATATGGAGGTATCTGAAGCCTGACGGATACAAAGAACCCGGCAGACCCAGATATAATAAAGTCAATATGCTGAAAACAATCTTGTTTAGCTTTAGGGACACAGGTTATGCATCACTAAGAGAACTTGAAGACAGATGCAAGGTAAATCTGAGATATATGTATCTGATGGATTATGAAACACCGAGTTACAAAACATTCGGAAATTTCATAAATGAAGAACTCAACGATAGTATCGAAGAAATATTCAAAGCCGTAAATGAATACATTTTTGAAAAAGAAGGCGTTGATTTACAGCATATTTATATTGATGGTTCAAAATTTGAGGCAAATGCAAATAAATACACTTTTGTCTGGAAAAAGGGAACTGAAAAAGCAAGGTATCGTCTGTATGAAAAAATAACTAAGCTTTTCAACGAAATCAATGCTGAGCTTTCATTTGACGGCTTAAAAATCGAAACAAATACGGAATACACACCGGAACAGCTGGAATTGACAACTGCTTCTTATGCCAATGTAACAAAACTTGACCCTGCTAAATTTGTACACGGCAGAGGAAGCCGGAAAACACCGGCACAGCGTCATTATGAAAAATTGGTTTATTACACATCAAAGCTGAAAGAATATGTGCAGAAAATAAAAACCTGCGGACCTGACAGAAACAGCTATTCAAAAACCGATACAGACGCAACATTTATGCGTATGAAAAAGGATTATATGGGCAACGATCAGCTTCTTCCGGCATACAATGTTCAGGTGGCTGTAGCTGACGAATATATTGCAGTGATAAAGGCTTTGCAGTATCGTTCTGATATGGATTGTTTTATTCCTTTGATGGAAGATTTCCGCAGGCTTTACGGTTTTTATCCGAAATACCCTGTTGCCGATGCAGGTTACGGCTCTTTCAACAATTATATTTATTGTCAGGAAAATGGCATGGAAAAATATATGAAATTCACGATGTACAAGAAAGTTACAACTGACGCAAAATATCGTGATAACCCTTTTCGGGCAGTTAATTTCAAAACTGATGAAACCGGAAATCTGATATGTCCAAATAACAGAAAATTCAAATTATCTTATCGCAGACCGATAAAAGGGAACAAATACGGACGGCAGGAAGAAATATACGAATGTGAAGACTGTTCAGGATGTCCTTATGCAAGCCAATGCAAAAAAACGGATAAGAATCGCACAATTCAACTGAATCGGGAACTTACGAAAATGCATGAGGAAGTTTTAAACAACCTCGAAAGCATTCACGGAGCACTGCTCAGGATGAACCGCTCCATACAAGCCGAGGGTACTTTTGGTATCATAAAATATGACCGTTGGTACAAGAGAACCGTCCGAAGAGGACTCGATTCTGTTCAACTGGAGCTTTTTCTGATTTCAATAGGACACAATCTCTACAAATTCTACAACAAACATTATAGATTAAAAGAAGCTGCATAGCATAATTCTGTTTGAAAAAAACGGATTTCTATGGGGTAAGGGGGGTTATGCCATTTTTTTGTTTTTTAGGGAAAGTTTTCAACAAAATTTCAAGGGCTGTGAAGATTTGATGATTGTTTCATCGTTTCTTCACAGCCCCTTAAGGTTCTCCCCTTTTGAAATCCCTTTTCCTTATCTCCCCCGGGTTCGCTCCACGTGGGTGGGTTTTATCAGATTTCTGCTTTCTGTCCAACGCGCGGAGGATCGGTATGGTGAGCAGATTCAGGATTTTACCTTCTCAGCCATCCGATTTACTGCATCTGAAAGTTTTTTGTTAAGCTCCTGACAATACCAACTCTTAGTCATTAAAGTCTGGCTTGCCA
>CADCDE010000182.1 GCA_902800065.1 uncultured Ruminococcus sp. | reverse complement strand
AAAAATGAAATTCATCACAAATGTCACTCTTATAAAACACCGCACCAGCCTTGTCAATGTTATCTTGCAAAGATATAAGCACTTGCACAACATTTATATATTTTTTGAAATCTTCAAATGAAAGTTCCATCATTTCTCATCTCTCAATTCTGATTGATTATGGCTATCACAGTCTTTGTTAGCAGAACACAACGCCAAAACTCCTAAAAGCCCCACTTCGCCCATAACAATTCCGATAATCATACCGAATAAAAATTCCATTTTATTCAACCCCTTTGCAATTATTGATAAGTTTATTGTAATTCAGGTATTTGTTCTTTCAATCGCTTAATGATTTTCCATTGTGGCAATCTGCACGTTCCAGATATTCCTTTGGATATAGATACCCAATCCGTTGTCTTTAACACATTTAGTATTTTATCTCTGTATTTGGGATTGCCGATGTAAAAGTAACATTCTAACGCAAACTGTCCTTTCTTATGTATCGGTTTCCCAACACATCCCACACCAAAACTTCCCATTGCATAATCAAAATTATCAGGAATTTGCTTATCCCTGCCATCTCTCCGATATTCAATAATTTTAATGTCTTTTAATTTGTAGTTCGGTTTTGCGTTTAGCTTCCCAGTCAAAGGTCTTTTATATACATTAAAACAACATTGTAATTTTATACCTGAATAATCTCTTACTCCCAAATCTTCACTATATACCAAATCAAAATCAAATAACTGTACGTTATTGTTTAATTGGCTTATTGGAAGTATAAAAGCTATGTAATCCGCTATTGGCACAGATTTTTTATAAAAAGCCATGGCTAAACTGTTTCCTCTCCCAAATGGTGGATTTCCGATAACACACCTACCACTTTTATAATCTAAATTAAATTTAAGCCAATCTTGCTTTACAATTCTTTCATTTTCAGGCTGTATATCTAATGCCAAATATGGCTTATCGAAATAATCCAAGAAAACACCTGCACCAGCACTTGGCTCTATATATTCTGTAATATTGTTCGCCCCAATAATTTCTTTTGCTTTATCTACACAATACTTTGCCAAATCAGGTGATGTGTAATACTTGTCACTTTTTATTTTCGCTATTCCTTATCCCATCCTATATGAATATTTTGAAAATATAGGGGAAGCACATTGGCACTCCCCCTACTAATGTTACTGTTTATTTTGCACACAGCATTACAAGCAGTGCAATCTGAAAACCTATGCCAATAATCTGCAATCCCAATGTTACACCACGAACAATTATATCCTGTTTATCCATTCTAACATTCTCCTTTCATATTATTTCAGAACGGTAAATCTTCTCCTGAATCTTCTGTCACTGTCGGAGGATTGCTCATATGGTTTGTTGCCTGTACCTGCTGTTTCTGCTGCTGTTGCTGTGAATTATCCGTATTGTTACCCTTGCTGTCGCAAAATTCCACATTCTCCGCCACTACATCAGTTGTGTAACGGGTATTGCCGTCTTTGTCTTTGTAAGAACCTGTCTGTATTCTGCCCGTGAGAGCCATTCTTCTACCCTTTTCAAAATACTTGCAGATAAATTCTGCCGTCTTGTCCCACGCAAGTATACTGATAAAGTCTGCTTGTCTTTCTTCACCCTGCTTCACAAACTGCCTATCAACTGCTATGCTAAATTTCACATAAGCCTTTCCGCTTTGTGTGCGTTTCAATTCGGGTGTTCCTGTCAATCTTCCTATCAAACTTACATTATTCATTTTTCATTCTCCTATTCTTTTAATTATTTTTTATCTTTGCTCACAGAATTATCTTTGATAAGATTAGGACAACTCTGTATTGCTTTGCTTATTGCCTGTGCGAGAATATCGGTGTATTCCGCTATTTCCTTTTCTTTTCTCTTTGCTCTTTTCTTGTCACGTTTGCCTTCGAGGGTGCGTTTGGCTTCCTTCTCTTGTTGTTTGCGTTCAGCTTCTCGCTTTTCAAAGTCACGCATATCTTCATATTTATGTACAGCAAAATCAATCAGCTTATTGTATGTGGAACTACCGTTACCGCCTGTCAACTCGGACAGCATTTTCTTTGTCAAGCAAATTGAAATTCCTTGTTCCAATGAGAATGTATCACCATCTGCAAGCACA
>CADCDE010000181.1 GCA_902800065.1 uncultured Ruminococcus sp. | reverse complement strand
AAGGGGTTTCCAGCAATTCAAGGAGTTACATTATAAATTTTCATTTATAACGGACTATCCATTGTGATAGAAACATCACAATGCTTAATCATAATATTTGCCTACCTTTCTAATTAAAAAATGTTTGTATCTTCTACATCATCGTTGTCCACGATTTCACCGAAAATATCTTCTACCTTTGCACTTTCAAGTGCGTTCTGTTCTGCCACAGCTTTTGCTTTTGCAGACTTGCCGATACCTTCCCAAATTTTATTAACAACAGTATTAATTTCTGATGTCATGGGGTCAGCGTTAAACGCTTCAATTTCAGCTTTTGCATATGCTTTTTCGGAATCCGTGAATCCTGCAATAGCGGAGTTAAATTCTCCAATTCTCTCTCTTGCTTTTGCTTCACCAAGAGCTTTTCTCAATGTCTCTGTTTCAGCCCAAAGCTGTTCATACTTTTCATTCAAAGCGTCACGTTCTGCCGTTACAGCATCAAGAGCCGCCTGAATTTGCTCGGAAGTTGCAATGATTTCATTCTTTTCAGCAAGCACTCTGTCAATTTCTGCTTGACAATCGGCTTTGCATTTGTTAATTTCCGCAGTTTGCTGTGTAAAATCGCCAATCGCTTCGGAAACCAAAGCCTTAATTTCTACATCTGTCATTTCGTTTAAATCCTCCTTATTTTCATTGATTTCAATCAATTTAGCACTATCATCTGCTGGGGTTACACCAAGCAAAGCAAATCCCGAATGTATAAATTCCATAGGGATTCTTCCTTTTTCTTTGTAACCGTATTTGTAAACAATAGCCTTGTTTTCTTCTGTTCTCATAATTTCGATACTGCCACTCGGATAAATACCTTGCTCAGCATTTTCTTCTAATTTGGCAACGAAATTATGGTAACATTGAGCATCAATTTCACCCTCACCTATGCAAGCGGTGATAATTCCGTCATCAGTTTCAATGTCATCTATATAGCCTTTATTGAAAGTTCCTATAACTACGGCATCTTCATACACAGGTTCACCGTCAACAATTCCTGTGTCCCCATGCCCTAAAATTTCAGTTCTTTCATCGTCAATAAATTCACATCTCAAACTCATACCCTCAATGCTCGGCAACGCTTGTTCACAATACTCTCTTATCCATGTAATACCATTTTTCTGATATTCCATACCAACTTGATTGACTGCATCTACACATGAATCGGGATGGATTCGATACAGAATTGCTTTAAAGTGTCGCCTACCGTTTTTATTTTCTTTACTCGACATTTCAAACACTTTCATACTTATCACCGCCTTTCATGTGGATTTTAAAAATATAAAAAGAGAACTATGCTTTAGGCATAATTCTCTGATTAACACTGTATGTACATTACTTGTACTGCTACTTAATAGCATGATTATTTATCGCTTGGAGATGGGATATTATCACCATTATTGCCACGAGAAGCAATCGTTTTCTCTGACGGATTATCCGTTTCAGGTCTGCCAGCCTGTTTATCATTCTTGGATATGGTATAACTTGTATTATGAACAGGATAACGATTCTCAAAATCTTCTTCTAACTCATAATCCAATAATGAGAAAAATACTTCTGGGGAAATTCCACAAGCTGCCGCCCATAAGGATAGACTGCCTTTGCCTTGCAAATATAATTCTTTTGCGTAGCCGACCATTTTTCCTTTATTAACGTGTGTTATGGGTAAATATTTGCACTCAACCAAATTCTTATCATCTTGAATAATATTTGCAGATATACATTTATTGAGTTCTGCTGTGATTTGTTCAACCCATTGAAATATCTGTGCCGTCAGGAGTTCAAGGTTATTCTCCTGTGCAGAATAACTACCGCTTGCACTACCGTTAAGCAAAGAGGAAGCAATACCCATACCTAATGCCACTTTGTCATCGAGATTTGATTCATTCTTGGAATCAAAAATGTCTGTATTAGCCAATTTAAGGGAGTCTATTTTTGTCCCTGCTGCAACAGAAAAGAATGATGTTCCACCAATATTGCTACGATTTAAAACAGCACCTTTGACAGCTTCATGCTGTTGTCACCTTTGACAGCTTCATGCTGTTGTCTTTGCTGTTCTTTGGTTAAGGCTGATGTGCCTTTATCTCTGCCTTCTGGGAAAGTCTGAACTACAATATTGTTGTTCAAATTGTCCAAAATATTTCTTTTGGTTTTAGTAAAATAATCACCATACAAAATGTCGCTGATTGCAGCTAAAACTAATGGTCTGCCATATCGTTCTTCTCTTTTGGAACGAATTTTATGTACGATAGTTTTTGTGCTATCTAATGTAAACCAATTACCATTCTCATTGTTTTCTTTGGATTTTCTCTTTGCATATGCTTCACGAATTTCTTTCGGATATTTACGCAATTTACTTTCGGCAGATTCTCCGCCAGCCTGATCAAAATAATCCAAATTAAATGCTATCTCATATATTGAATTTTTTGACCGAATGATTTTTGTATAATCAGTAGGAAGGGAAATAATACTAACATTCATATCTAAATCGTTAATTTCAGCAATACTGTCAACCTCATAATCTGTTAAATATTTGCGATTAGTTTTTGGTTGTTCTGTGGTTTCAAAATAATAAAAAGCAATGCCTTCAATCATGCCCCGAAACAAAGCATCACGAATAATCTCTTTGTCTTTTATTTTGCGAAGCACTTGT
>CADCDE010000180.1 GCA_902800065.1 uncultured Ruminococcus sp. | reverse complement strand
TTGAAGACGAATACAAAAATATTCTTGCAAAATATGATGAGCCTTTGAAATTACTTCATCAAATTCATATTGAAATATATTTTGCAAAATAAAAAAGGAGCATTTAAAACAATGGAAAAAGAAATCATAACTTGTGCGGACTGCTTTCACATGGGAAGGGCAGTTTACTGTATGCAGTGTGTCAGACTTGGTAACGGCTATAAAGATATGTTCGTCAAAAACAGTATTTCCTCTGATGTCGTGGAATATTACAAGAAAAAGTATCAGAATATTGAAATACCCAATCAGCCGAAAAGATAAACATTTTGTAAAACAATTTGGAGGTGACAATATGAAAGATATATGTGAATACGGCTTGGTCAAGAAAGAAGAATTGGGATTTCAGCCTTGGAAATCTTATGATGCCGATATTCATTATGAAATGGAAAAGAAATTGGATTTAAAAAAACTTGAACCTTTTTTCATTGTAAGCCATTATCCCGAAAAAATATGGTCGGAGAAATCAAGCAGACCGTTCCAATGGGTGTAAAAATAATGATTTGGCTCCACTTGTGCCCTGCTGTATGTTTTACAAATATTGCCGATATTCTATCGTCTGCAAAACGGAGGCAGCTCTGATATTTGGACATACATTGGCATTGTCATCATGATTGGCGGCATTATCCTTGAATCTGCTGCGGATTTTCAGAAAAACAAGGCTAAAAAAGTCAATCCAAAACGATTTGTAGATACAGGATTGTACAAATTTGTACGCTGTCCGAATTATTTCGGTGAAATGCTGTTCTTGACAGGCGTTTTCATTTCAGGTATAAGCAGCGTTTACGGCTGGCAGTGGCTTTTGGCAAGTCTTGGCTATCTGGGTATTATCTTTGTCATGTTCAGCGGTGCAAGGCGTTTGGAAATTCGACAGAATAAAAATTACGGAAATGATCCTAAATATCAGAAATATGTCAAAAGCGTCCCGATTCTTGTTCACTTCATTCCCTTATACAGCGTTGAAAAATACAAATGGTTGGTGGCTTGATATACTATTAGAATTTATGACATGAAAGAAGGGAAATGTTTTGAAATAGATTGAAATAAAAAGTGATATGGATATTCAACACTTAAACGATATATATGGTGACTTTGAAGGTTCTTATATCGTTCGTATGGAATATATCAGCGGTGATTATGTTGATAAAGATTTATTAGGACATATGGAGCAAAAAAATGATTTAAAAGTTACTTTTGTGTTTGTAAACCCACCTGATGAAAAATATTCTGACAATGATGAAATGAAGTATGTCATTCCGAACGCAGTGAGGAATCTTCAAAAGATTCTTCGTCGCTGTCGCTCCTCAGAATGATAGTATAATAATTTTTCGTTTTCATCGAACTCACGTTTATCAAATATTATCTATGCGAAAGTATGTAGAAATGATAAATCAATATTTTGTACTGTATGGCAAGAATTTAATCCAAATAATGAAGAACATCTATTTGGCACTACACTGATTGAATCAAGCGGATTAAAATGGAGAATTGTTGAGAATTGATTGAATTTTGAGATGCTTGAATTGAGAGAAAATGCCGGTGCAGTAGAAATGTTTGCAAGAAACAACAGTGTTTGAAATATAGGATTTTATAAAACTACATGATAAAAACCACTTGCCATTAGTTGACAAGTGGTTTTTGATATTTTGATTTACAATTTCACACTATTTTGTATTCCTCTATGATACACCTATGCTTTTTATTTTTCTCAATGTCTTTCTCGTAACTGATACCAACCAAAAGTATTTTTTCAAAACTTTTCAGCTTGTCAGGATAATTTCTGTCCTTTATCTGCTTAATTGCCGTTTGGACAGTATCATCCCATTTCAATTCAACTACCATTGGAGGATATTTTTCTATATCAACATTATGTTTCGGAATAAAAACGATGTCTGCAAAGCCTTTTCCTGATGGCATTTCCTGAATGATCTCATACTGCTCTTTTGCGTAATAGTAAGCTATCAGAATGATAAATCTCAAAGACTGCTCATTATTGTAATTGAGAATACTTGAATTGCTGTCATGCACTTTTTCAATAGCCTGTGCAACAATATCGGCATTTCCCTGCAAAGTATCTGCAAGAAGTTGCCTTGACTGCAAAACGGTTTCTATTGTTTCTTTCCATAAGCCTGTTGCCTTCATGCTGACAATAAATTCATCGGCTATCTCTTTGTTAGGTATATAAACCGTTTTATTCGATGAATTATATCCCAAATATCCGAGATGTATCAGCAACGTCATAATGTCATCTTTATTCGCAAATGTTACCATATCATTCGTAAAGGTTCGTGTATCTACCGGCTGTGGCTGACCTGAGAGTAATTCTTCCAAAGTATCATGCAAGCCATCGAAATTCATGGCAATATATTTTGCAAGTGCCTCATAGGTTTCTGTTTCTGTCCAGTAGCCGCCAAATGTTCTTTCATTAACAGCCTTTACGACCGAACGAGGGCAATACAGTTCCGTTCCGTTGAGCCTATATCCGTCATACCATGATTTCATATCATCAAAATTGATATCATACTGTTTGCAAAGATTTGAAACTTCTTCATCCGTAAAGCCAATGTATTTTTCTATTCCTTTGGAAGAAAGCATGGAATACTCATCAAACATATTCAAAGCAGAATGCGTACCATATTTCTTTATCGGAAGAATACCTGTCATATAAGCCAATGCAACATATTCCTTATCTTT
The DNA here is from genome assembly GCA_902800065.1 of uncultured Ruminococcus sp. GTDB lineage: Bacteria > Bacillota > Clostridia > Oscillospirales > Acutalibacteraceae > UBA1213. The sequence continues at coordinate 1,761 of CADCDE010000180.1, read as the reverse complement.
CAGCCAATTACGAAGAAAATCCAGATATATTTTCTGTGCCTCTTTATCATTCATATGTTCACGCATGACACAATCCCACTCGTCTATCAAGATAACAAAAGGAACATTATCTGATTTATAAATTCTTTTCATACTGTATGTCATGCCCAATTCCGAATGGAGATTGATATTTTCAAATTCTTCCTCAAAATCAAGAATAAGACTTTGTTTCAGCAAGTTCAGCATATCATCAATACTTTTACTTTCGCTTAAAAAGTCCTGCATATTGATATAAATAACATTATATTGATTTAAATGTTCTTTATAGCTTTTACTTTTTGCAACAGCAAGTTCCGAAAACAAATCACTGCTGTCACAGCCTTTGCTGTAATAAGCCGCAGCCATTGCAAGATTCATCGATTTTCCGAATCTTCTCGGACGGCTGACACATACATTGCAGTTCTCTTTTCCAACTCGTTCATTCAATTTTGTTATCAAATCACTTTTATCAACATATATCTCACTTTTAATAGCCTTTCTGAATTTCCCGTTAGACGGATTCAAATAAATTCCCATATCCATCAGGGCAACCGCATGAAAAAATCTCTGATATTTGTGCAAAGCCACCTATTTTTTACTTATGATTTAGCTAAAAATATCATTATAGAGAGTTGATTATAAATTTTAATCCTATATTAAGAAAATTATAATACAGATATTGTGATAATTTATTTCTGAGCTAATTATTTTTCACTAAAAACAAAAATAAACCAAACGGTAACTGCTCTGACAAGAGAATATCATGCTTATTTTTATACAAAATATACAATTTTTTCACGTAGTTTCATGCAGTTGCCCTGACCGAAACAGGGGAATATTGCAGACAGTATTCTTTTTCTCTCCATAATCAAACCACTTGTCAAATAATGGCAAGTGGTTTTTGATATGTTGATTTGCAGTTTCACAAATACTGCGTACATTTTTTATAATCTACGCAACTGTATAATTGAGCCTGTATTACCCGTTGCCTGTCGGCAAGTACTCAATCAGTCGTAACCTTGATCGATTATTTTCCATTCACCGCTACTATCTTTTTTTACAAACCATTTCCAGTTATTTCTTAGACGACTGCCATCGCCAGCAACAGGATCCTCGAAAAAATAGTAGTCACCAATAAAGACAATAGCATCCGCATGATTTGGATTATAAACTATCTTGTTCTCATCTATTGTTTCTTTCTCATCATAGGCAAGACGAAGCAGTTTTCGATCATCGGAATGTTCTTCAAAAGACTTTTTTACTGCTTCCGATGCGACATGAATATCGTTTTCGGTAAAACCAGTTTTAGCCAAAGTCTGTTCAGTAAAATTAAAGTCATATTGTGTGGTCTGATTTTCGTAATAGATTTTTTGTAAAGGTTTCGGCAAAAAAATAACCCCCAGCACTACCAATGTTACTAATATTACTGATGCAAGTGATAAAGTCAGATACTTCTTTTTTTTCTTCTTTCGTTCTTTGCTTGCTATTTCACTCCATATTTTTTCTTTTTTATTATCATTTGTTTCCTGTTCATTATAGGATTTTGCGAGGTTTTCTAAAAGGTTTTTGCAATTCTCACAGCTTTGGCGATGTTCGTCAATAAACTCTTTTGTTTCTTCACTGACAAGTCCCTCTACATACAGTGGAATAAGGTCCTTCACTACACTGCAATCATTTTTCATTTTTATCACCTAATCTTTCTATAATTTTAAGTCTTGCTCTGTGGTATGTCACTCTTGCCCA
>CADCDE010000179.1 GCA_902800065.1 uncultured Ruminococcus sp. | reverse complement strand
TCTATACTGCAACTGTTGAGTTTGACGGTGAAACATATACAGATACCAAAACTATAGAACAGGATTATGTTTATGTTCCTGTGGCAGAGCCTTATATTGATGAAAGCGGAGCGTATATTCTCGGATATATCGAGCATTACGAGTATATGGGCAAATATTATGCCGTTGGAAATGATAAATCCGTAGGCGAAGAAATAAGTGATATTTGGATATCTTACTTTGCTTTTGAATTGCTTGATAATGATACCTATGCAATCAAGTATTATACAGGCAAGACAAAGAACCTGACGGAAATTGTCATTCCTAAAACTTTCAATGGCAGGAAAATAACTGTTTTGGGTACAGATGAGCTTGATGTGTTCATAAAATCGGGAAAACCGCAGTTTACCCTTGTACTGAACGAAAATATCAGCGAAATCAAGTCAAGTGCCTTTAATACAATAGGTGTAAACAAAGTAACGGGAAATACTTCGGGACTTAATAAAATAGGGGATTATGCTTTTTCATGGGCGAACAGGACAGGAAATTATGAATTGGATATAACCCTTGATTATCCCGGTGAAATTACAGTAGGCAAAACGATTTTCAATCATGTCAATGCAACAGTCCATATCGGAGATAGCACAACATTCAGCAGTACAAAGTTCGGGGCTTCAAAAATCGTTATAATAGAGAGTTTTGGAAGTGAAAATAATCCTTATCAGATATATTCAGTTGATGATTTGGAAAAGTATCTTACTGACAGTCAGTATACAGGAAAGTATATCAAGCTGTATGATGATATAACTCTGAATGAAACAGATGATCTGATGTATCATTTCGGCAAGGATACGGTTATGGTTTTGAACCATCACACGCTTACATTGAACAATGCTGCCCTTTTCATTGATAATTGCTCTTTGACTGTAATGGATAGTATTACAGCAGGTATGATTACAAGTAATTACAAAAGGACTGTTATTGTCAGCGAAACAGGCACTCTTAATATTCTGATGGGGGGCATTATTGAAAACACGAATACCGAAGCCGACAGTGCAGTTATCGAAAACAGGGGCACAACTATGATGGAAAGCGGATATATCAATGGTAAGCATTCCTTTGTAAGCGGCGGCGAGTTCTCAAGAATCAGAATAACTGGAGGTACCATTAACGGTACTTTTCTCGGAAGTATCGAGGGGTTTGAACTTACGGGAGGAGGGGCTTTTTCCTTTGACCCAATTGATTATATTGATAAGACAAAATATGAAACGGTAAAAGTTTTCAACGGATATACGATAGTTAATATTGGTCATACAAGTGGTTTCGCACCTGAAACTATCGGTGGAAATGATGAAGAAAACAATAAAGACACCAATTCAGCGGTATCAGCACCCAATAGTACACCAAAAACAGGTGACACAACATCAGCGGTAGCCATTTTGGCATTTTTGTTAAGCAGCCTTGGTGCTGTCATTACACTTGCAAAAAAGCGTAAAAGAAAAGAACAGGCATGATAAATGCTGTCATAATAAACATATCCGCCGCAGGAATAAATTTCTGCGGTGGGTTTGTTCTTTTTAATGGGGTTTACAATTTTCGCTTGCAGTGTAAGTTAATGTACGTTTTGCACGTAAACTGTAAATTAATTTACATTTCGGAATTGTATTGCAAATTGTTTTTAACAAAAATTTATATTATGATATAGTCACTGTAAGAGAAAAACACAAAAAATAAAAAAGGGGGATATTTATGGATTACATAATGGAAACTGACGGACTTACAAAAATATATGGTTCAAAAGCAGCAGCAGACAATATCAATATCCATATCCGTGCAGGAGAAATATATGGTTTGATTGGTCGTAACGGTGCAGGAAAAACTACAATTATGAGAATGTTAAGCGGTCTTTCATCTCCAACCAGGGGAACATTTACACTGTTCGGAAAAACAGGAAATCAGGCCCGCAAGGAAATGAAAAATGTCGGGGTTCTTATCGAACATCCCGGACTTTATCCAAGCCTTTCCGCATATAAAAACCTCAAAATCAAGGCAATCGCTATGGGCTGTGATACGAAAAACGGATATATTGAATTCACTCGGTATGCGTCAGCGTCTTGGCATAGGCTTGGCTTTGGTGGGTGATCCGAAACTGATAATACTTGATGAGCCGATAAACGGTCTTGATCCGCAAGGTATCGTTGAGGTAAGAAAAATGCTTGCACAGCTCAGAGACGAGAAAAAAATAACTGTCATGATTTCCAGCCACATTCTTGACGAACTCGGAAAATTGGCGGATTCATACGGAATTGTCCATGAGGGCAGGTTGGTAGATGAATTCACAACAGACGAGCTTCATAAACGCTGCGGAAAATATATTTCCGTCAGGACAGACGATAATGAAGAAGCCGAAAAAGTCCTGAGAAAAGCAGGATTTAAAGAAATTGTTGCTGACAATGACGGATTTATCCGTATCAGCGAAAGACTTGATGATGTAAAGATGGTTGTAAAGAAGTTGGTTGAGGCTGATATAATTCCAAATCATGTCAGCGTATCAGATGTTTCTCTGGAGGATTATTATTTGAGCGTTACAGGGGGTAAGCACAATGGGTAAACTGATAAAAATGGATTTTTACAGGCTTTTCCAGTCAAAGACGTTTTGGATATCGGCAGCCGTTATGTTTTTATTGCAGGGAATCACGTCATTTTCTATGCCTATACTGCAAAAAAATCTTTTGAAATTTGCTTCCGTACCCGTAGAGGATGCAAATGAACTGTTTGACAGCAAGCTTTCCGAAATATTTTCTTCTCCTATGATGTCGTTCTTTATGCTTATTATGTTCATATCTGCAACAACATTTCTTTTTGCGGATATAAGGGATGGCTATATCAAAAATTTTGCAGGTCAGATAGCAAGAAAAGGCTATTCTGCCATATCCAAATTTATTGTAGTTTGTGTACATAATGCTGTTTTTATGCTGCTGGCTTTGTCGGGAAATATTTTGGGTGTACTGCTTTGTCCCGATGCCTCTTTGATAGTCGATTCGGCAGTTGGTTCGGGAATTGTTGTGTTTTTTGTAAAACTGATGCTCAGCTTTGCGATGACATCAATTATATTGTTCCTCACGACAGGTTTGCGTAATAAGACGCTTGCAAGTGTAGTAGGTGTACTTTTCAGCGTAAGTGCTTTGGGACTTCTTTATATGGCTCTCAATCAGCTTCTTTCTATGGTTGGCGTTAAAGATTTTGATGTTTCTAACTATGCCCCCGACCAGTTGTTCGGTTCACAGTTTGATACTGCCGCTGTTGGTGCAGTTATCAATGCAGTGATTGTTTCGATTGTATTTATTGCTGTATTTGTGGGTTTGACCGTGGCTATCAATGCAGTGATTGTTTCGATTGTATTTATTGCTGTATTTGTGGGTTTGACCGTGGCGATTTTCAATAAACGTGATGTAAAATAATTTAAGGAGATGTTTGTGATGAAAGAAAAAAATGTAAAAGGTATAACAGGTTTGTGTTTTGGTTTGATTGCTATTGTGTTTGCGGCACTTTCAATGATTCCGATGATACAGCTTACAGGTATGGGACTTAACGGAGAAATTTCATTTTTCGGTCAGATAAATATAGTATTTTCCTTGTGTACTTTGGTTTCGGCTGTTATCGCTGTCATATTCGGCGCAATGTCAAAAAAAGATGCCGACAAGCCCGGTCCGAGAAAATCAGGGGTTGTGATAGGAATTATTTTTATTCTAATAGGTCTGATTTCTTTTGGTGTTACAAGTTCT
>CADCDE010000178.1 GCA_902800065.1 uncultured Ruminococcus sp. | reverse complement strand
TATGGCAAATCTTTCTGTGCGTGAGTACACGGCAAGTCAAAAATATAAATTTTATCTTGAAGTAAAAGAACTGCTTGAACACATGAAAGAATCCGGTCAGTACAGTGGCGGAATGCAAAAAGGCATTGCAGATATTTTGAATGTTACCAAAAGACAGGTTGCAAAATACAGTGCCATTGAAAAACTGCCCTTTCATATTCAGCAGGAAGTCCTGGAGGGAAACATCAGTATCAATAAAGCCGTGGAGATGGCTTCTCCCAAAAAACAGGATTCCGACAATGCCGCTTTACTGTCTGATATTTTGTCAAAATTAAGTGACGAAAATCGTGACAGGCTGCTTTCAGGGGATATTGACCTGAATACTTTAATTGCACATTCCCAAAAAGATGAACCAGTTCATCATTTGGGTAGAAAGTCAGCTATTAGCAAGGAACGAGAAAAAGATGAACTGGTTCATCTTTCTAGGGATATTCTTTTTTATAGGGGGAAACAGTATCTTTTGAATGATGTGCAGATATTAGAAGAAAATAATGGCTATACTATGTTTAAAATTATGGCCATACAGCAATAATCTTTCATAGCACTCGCTGAAAATGCGGGTGCTTTTTTCCACTACCTTATTTTTTATGGCAATACCAAAGAAGTACAAAGGCGGTAAAGGATGAGGAAAAAGACTAAAATTCGTTTATTATGGCATATAACTTTACTGCCGTTTTTTGACGAATTTGGGTTATATGTAAAATCGGCTTAAAAGTCGCTTGAATAGCGAATTTTTGATAGATTTTCCACCCCAAGCCTATAGAAGCTACGGGCAAGATGTGTTGGTAGTGTCATCTTTATGACACTACCAAACAGTAATTTCATCAACTCTTTTTGTCAAATTGGGTTGTGTGACACAATCCAACGAAACTTTACAAATAAAATCGTAAGAATGATTTATCTAATGCGGCAAGAAGATTCCAACCTCTATAAGTCTGGAATGAACTGCATCTAACCCGTAAGGGCTGACCTTTTTTTTGACTAAAATACATATATAAAGTTTCAAAAAGTTGTTCGTAAGACGGCAGTACCGTAGTGAGTACTGGAAAGGTTTGCTTCATAAAAAAACATAGCCTCGTAAACTTATGCCCATAAAATGAAATGCAAGGTTGGGTAGGTTAAAGGAAGCACGCCTCTATAGGCGGTGAGTACTTCATGTATATTCCTAATATGGATTTTTTTCAAAACTATGCCTATCTTGCAAAATTCTCGAAAATCGGTTTGAACGGCAACTTTTTAACTATGCCATACTTTTTGTCTTTTTGCTTGAAACTATAAATGAGCAAATTTACAATTTATTCGTGATTATGCACAATAAAACACCACGTTTTATTGCCTTGGACGAAATGAAGGGTCTTTTTAAAATTCCTCGCTAAGTTCGGAATGACAAGTTGTTTGTGCATTTTTCAGATTTGCTTATTTATAGTTTTGGACCTAAATGGATAAGAATTCACCATGGCTTTTCAATTCTCAAGTCTTTTATAATATTACCAAAAACAGAGGCAGTTTCCTCTGTTTTTTCTTTTTTATTGTTCAATAAGAATAATTTTTACAAGATATAATTGTCACTTTACACAAAACCCAAAATAAATTCACCATATTATTCTCACTTGATATCACATATAAAGAGACTATATTACACACAAAATATTGAATATTTCCATATTTTGGTTTATAATAATAGAACTGTTGGCTGTGACAAAAATTTTACAAAAAAGTGGTGTATGTATATGGTCAAAATAATTCGCAAAGGTGAAAGTCATATTTATACTATGTTGGAATCAACCGTAATCTCAGAGGATTTCGACACAGTTACAGTATATGGTATTTCCATAGCCGATGAATCTCAAAAGGCAGAAGTTACAGATATTTCCGATAATTTCAATTTTGTATACGGTTTGTTTGATCTGATAGTGGAAGAAGAATTATACCCCGAACATCTCCAAAATGTTGTTGAAGATTTTCTGTCTGACTGTTGTCCTAAAATCATATCATTTCCGAAAAGTTCGGATACCCCGTTACAGATGGCATAATTATTTATATAAAAAATCAGAGATGGGTATTTTGTTTTCTGTCTCGTATTACGTTTAATGGTGAACGGGTAAACCGTTAGAGGATATATTATAAGATTATGCTATTGACTTTTTATATGATTCTGTATATAATAAAAATGATGTTTTTGGATATTATTTTTAGAAAGTGCCCTGTGCATTTTCGGCTTAATACA
>CADCDE010000177.1 GCA_902800065.1 uncultured Ruminococcus sp. | reverse complement strand
TGTAGCAGAATGTCCTCTAAATCCTGAATACTCCAAAGAATGCTTAATTATATTGTACTGCACATTGTATCCTTTCATTCTCATGTAGTTCTTCAGGTTCTCTATGGTGAGCAATCCTGTTCCGTCAATGTCATAAACAGACAATCTTTTCTCTCTTTTTGTCCTTGTGTCGGTCTTTTTATCGTATGCGTCAGGCTCAAACAACAAACGAACATCTTTCCAATGTTTATCCGAACAAGAATTATGAAAGCATTTATAGCCGAGAGAGCCGTCATTTTTTTGAAAAATAGCAGCGTCTTTTCCCTTATGGCTTTCATCAAACAGACAATGTTCGAGAATATATTTAACTGTTCCATTAGGAGTGTTCTCAACACTTTTAACAGGGATATTATGGTCGGAAATGAACTTCTGCAAATCAAATTTTCCCTTTTTCTCTGTCTGCATGGTATCTTGAACAGGTGCAGAGGGCTTATTTTCCTCAAATTCAGTCGCTAATGCTTGCAGTAATGTAAAATCATTAACATCAACGGAAGATGGCACAGACGGCTCAATATACGCTTTCCTGTGCGGTCTTTCGGGAGTGGTAGCACCTTTCTGTGCAATAGTTCCCCAAAGCTTGCAGATACGAGCAGGATTGAATACAGTCGTATCTACTTCAACTTCTTCATCACTGAACCTTTCGGACAGGACTTTCAGGGCATTCTCAAAGACAGACACATTTTCTGCTGTATTCTGCACATCAAAGCGGTAAACCAAATGAATGCCATTACCACTCATAGCACGAATGGGCTCTTTAAAACCACGAGCCAACAGAAAATCATGTATTGTTCTTGCTTTTGCCTTTGCAAGTTTCAATTCATCCTCCGAACTGCTGACACCTGACATTCTTTTAGGATCTAAATCTATCAAAAGCCAGTGTAAAGCGGTGATTTCATTGTCTTTGGTGGTCGGCTGAACATTCTCTATGAAGCAGTCATGCTGTTTACGAGAATAACAGGACATATTGATCGGGTTGAGAGTTATGAAAATATTTACTGCTCTTGCAACTTTTGTGCGAGCATTCCATTCAGGACGGAAATCCTGCAAGGCTTTTATGGCGGTATCGGCATTTGTGAAGTAACCGCTTGCATTATAACCACCATTGATAAGGCGAATTTCAAAAAGTTCATCGTTTGAATGCAAAAGTTGAATGGCTTTTGTGATGTTGTTGGTATCCAACGTAAATAAGGACATAAAAATAACCTCCGTAAAATAATATTTTTTACGAGGTCGTATAGTCTACTATATATTCTTCAAAATTCTACTTGCAATTTCACGCCGAAAATGTTATAATCATCTTGTTAAAATTTGATAAAGATGTTATAATCTAAAATGGTGGATATGAGGGAGTTTTGAAGAGTGACCTCGTATTCGGGCGGTGGTACGGCAAATACCACTGCCCTTTGCCATTATAGCACTTTTTTTACTTTTTTTCAATGTGATTTTGACAATATCTTCTAAAATTTTTCCCCGAAAGAGTATGCAAATCTCTTTTGGGGATTTCTTGATGTGATAAATTATTTTAGGTACTCATGTATTATTTTTTTTATAACTTCCTGTGCTGTTTTCTCTCCAGACAGTTCAATAAGTTTGTAGTAATCATCAATTTCATCATCTGTAAAAACTAATGATATGATTTTTTCAAACTTTCCTGCTATATGGTCATAATTTTCGGGATATGCCCAAAAGCAACGTAAACAAAAGCTACTGTCTTTTTTCTTCCAATTTTCACAATGTTCGCATGTCCATGACTTCGCACGATTTGCAGACGGACTTAAAAGCATATAGTAATCAATGTCTTTTTCGTCATGTTCACCGCCAATTTCATAAGGAATACGGTGATCTACTTGCAAAACTTCTTTGTCCATCGTTTCGAGATATATAAAGCATTTTGAGCCATACTTGTCTATTAAAGCCTGTTTCAATGCCTTTGAAAGTACAGTACGTCCTGCTGCTTTTGATAGATTGTTTTGTATATCGGTTGGATCGCCGAATTTGTATGCTGCAATTTTCCTGCCGTCAGTGCCTGTTACACGATAGGTAATAATCGGTATGCCATATTCTCGAACATCTCTGACAGCTCTCGGCGGATGGTTATAGCCGTAAGTATTTTTCAGTTCTTCAGAAGTGATAAAACCATGCTCAAGTATGTGTTTTATCACAGTTTGCGGACGTTTAGCCTTTACAGATTGAAGTAAATCAAGGAATTCTTTCGGATATTCATTCATGCTGTTACCTCCATCAATGAAAGTGTTTGAGAAA
>CADCDE010000176.1 GCA_902800065.1 uncultured Ruminococcus sp. | reverse complement strand
ACAAATTCCGTTGACAGACAAAGCAGTCCGTGAAGTGCATTGTCATCAGGAATTGTCGGTAAAATAAGATAATCTGCAAAAGCAAGGGCATTTTCTTTGATACGCTCACCGTTTGGCGGATTATCGAACACAATAAAGTCGTAATTTTTTTCAATTTCGGACAGGCATTTTTTCAAAGTATATTCCTGTCTTTTGGTTTTCATCATCAAGACTGTTTCCATTTTGCGGAAACGGTAATTTGACGGAAGCAGGTCAAGTCTTTCAATTCCTGTCGGTCTTACGGCATCTTCGGCTGTAACGGAGTTATCCTCACACATCACTTCGTATATGCAGGGCAATTTATCATCGTACATATCGAAGTAACTTGTTGCATAACTCTGCAAGTCAAGGTCTGCAAGCAGAACTTTGTAGCCTTTTTCGGCAAGGATAGCAGAGAGATTCACAGCAGTAGTGGTTTTTCCGACTCCGCCTTTTTCATAGGTAATTGCAATTTTAATTGCCATTTGAATCATTTCCTTTCATATTTGCAGTTTTATTGAGAGCTTCTTCTAAAACGAAGTAGCGTTCAAGCAGTTGTTTATCAATATGCTGCCGGGTTTCCTGAGTGAGAGGAACAACATATTGAAGTTTGCGGTTTTCGGCTTCGGGCAGAATTACGAGCAATTTTCCCGTATTTGTCATTACAATTTTGATTCCGTTTATCTTTATGGAATCATTGATAACAATAGAGGCATAAGCCTTGATCTTATCTTCATCTTCCGTCAGTTTCATGCTTATATGGGTGATTACTGTTTGCATAATTTGCCCTCCTGAAATTTTCAAAATTGCATTGTTGATTCTGCTGTATTTTAATCACAAATCAAATAAATATTCTACATCACAATCACAAATATTTTGTAGAACTTACTACATTGATTATTGTATAATACAAGTTACTATATTTATAAAAAACGTAGAATAACCCCCTCTATGTGAAATATTGTCATATTTTTAATAGTGTATTAAACTCCATAATTTTTCATTTGGAGTTTAAAAATACACTGTTAAATTGTGCATTTTTGTATAAGGGTAAACACTTGTCCAAAATAACAGCTTTTAGGCTGTTTTTATAAATATTTTTGTTGACTATTGCAAATTAAGTCGCACATTGTATAATGGCGACAGTTGGCCAACAATTTATTTTTTGGAGATGAACGAATGACGGTAGACGAAGCATACAGGAAATGGCAGAACGAATACTGGTTTGACTCCCGCAATATCCTCGAAAAAACCATCAACGGATATATCTCGATGTTCGATCGCCATATCATTCCGATTATCGGCAAGGAGGACATATCCTCCATCGACTGCACCAAAATCCAGAAACACTACGATGAACTTTCGGAAAACGGCTATTCCGCCAAAACTATCCGCAACATACATCAGGCTCTTTCAAGTCTTTTGTCATGGTGTTTCAAAAAAGGTTTTCTTGAATTTCCCATTCATTTGAACCAGCTTGTTACATATCCCAAGCCTGCCAAAAAAATTTGCATACAAAATGTACCCACAATTTCCGAGTACAAGAAACTTGTCGGCGTTCTTTCGGGACATTACAGATATGCAATACAGTTCATGGCTCATACGGGCATAAGATTCAGCGAACTTTCCATTTTGAAAGAAAATATTGACCTTGAACACGGATTTATCCGTATCAGTTCGTATGTTCAAAGAATTTATACGGACTACAAGGCAAAAACTACTCAGCTCACCGTGCAGAACTATCCTAAAACATCATCTGCACACAGAGTAATCAGAATAACACCGAATATAGAAAAAATCCTGCTTGCACAGCTTTCAATGCTTGATGAAATGCAGATAAAATCAGAATACATTTTCTGCAACAGGCACGGCGGCGTTATCGAAGAAAGAAATATTATAAGATACTATAAGTCAGCTCTCGAAAAAGCAGGACTTAACAGAAAAGGCATTTACAGCCTAAGAAAATTTTACGATTATACCGGAGGTAATTTAGATGTTACTTAAAGAATCATATCATCTTTGGCAGGACGAATACTGGACAATCCCCGGAACAATCCTCGAATCTACCATAAGCGGCTATGTGTCCATATTCGACTATCACCTTCTCCCTTTGATTGGCGAAAACGACATAAACGATATCGACTACTACGAACTTCAAAAATACTACGACCGGCTTTCTGCTCAGGGCTATTCTCCCAAAACCCTCAGAAATATCAATCAGGCACTTGTAAGTCTGTTGAACTGGTGCTGGAAAAAGCGTTTTCTCAGTTCCCCGATAGATATGAAAAATATTATC
>CADCDE010000175.1 GCA_902800065.1 uncultured Ruminococcus sp. | reverse complement strand
GTTTATATCAATGCCGATAATATCACGATTCAGTAATTTAGCCTCAACAAGCGTTGTTCCACCGCCTGCAAACTGATCAAGCACCAAATCGCCCTCTTGTGAATATCTGAGCATAATATTTCTCGGAATATATGGTGACCAATTCCCTCTCCATTTGCTGTCATGTGTTGCCCAGTCACCACGTTGAGGAAAACTCCAATGTGTTGTCATTTCCAATTCAAAATTGTCAGGCTGCCATTTTGTTATTTTTGTTTTCATTATGATAGTTCCTGCATACACTCCTAAATTAAATCTGATAATATACCGTTTTCCAAATCATCAATCGAATAAATTGTTTCCAATATATCAAATGTTTCTTCCAGATTGTGCCTTGTACTTTTCCACCCTTGACCGTCTGTAAACCAAACAAATGTAAATCCGTCAATTTCTTCAACTTCCTGTGCTATCTGCTTATAGCTGCGAGCAGTTTCATTCAGTTTTGAGCCGCCGCCTGCATAGAAATTTGTTTCAATGCCATAAATCATATTTTCAGTCTTTATGACAAAATCAAATCTTTTCTCAGTCTTGCCCTTATTAGATATTGCAGACAAATCTATATTCCATTTTTTAGTTATTTTGCTGATAGTCATTTCTTTGAAGTATGTTTCATTCTTAACAAATCCCGCTTTTTGAATATATCTCTCCACTAAATCTTCCATCAGATGACCGCCACGATTTTTTCTTGCATTTGAATCAAGTCCCGTTTCCACTCCTGTAACATAGTCAACCAAGCTATGTACAATATGTTTCTCTAACAAGTCAAAAAGTCCTATTTTACGCATAAATACTGCATATTGTTCAACAGAGTAGTTCATGTTCTCGAAATCATAACAAAAATCGGTATCATTCTCCCTAATATGTATTTCACTGTACCTCACAGCAATCAACAGGGGGATACACTTCAATGTTTCGGGATATTTTGTAACAATACTGATAAATTCATTTTCTATATCCTTTGAACCTATCAAAGCATTGAGAATATTCAATTCAACCTTGATACTGTCAACATTTTTATGTATCTTCTTAAAATCAACATAGTATTCGTAGGGAGCTATACTCGGTCTGAACTTGCTCAGCCACTCATTAAAATCTCTTTTCATTAATTTTTCCTCACTTTCAAAAATTTGAAATCAGCAATTCATTGACATTATTTCTTTTGTCACCTTTACTGTTAATTCGTCTTTTTGCCGAAACTCTCTGAATATTGTACTTGCCATACAAATCATCAAAAAATTCGTCTTTATCATCAACATTTTTCGGATCGGAATTGCTTAAAACTATTGTAGCACCTTTTGAAGATACTTTATCCACAAACTTTCCGAGTTCAATTTGTTCGTTATCACCAAATTTATTTTCCGAATAAGAAGTAAAAGAAGATGTAACGGTAAGAGGTCTGTACGGTGGATCGATATATACAAAGGTCTGACTGTCTATAAAATCATAACATTCACTGTAATTACCGCAATGAATAATAACATTCTTCATCAATTTGCTGATTGTCCGTAAATTTTCACTATCACATATCGGGGGGAACTTGTATGAGCCTATCGGAACATTAAACAAGCCGTCACGATTTACACGATAAAGACCATTGAAACAAGTTTTGTTCAGAAAGATAAAGAGTGCTGCTAATTCCACATCATTGTCATTATTAGCGGCAAATTTCAGTTCATTAAACCTGTTTCTTTCAGACGTATATATGATTTTCCGTTCTTCATTATTGGCTTTCCAGAACTTTTCCTGCAAGACTTCAAGTACGGCTATCAGTTCATCAATATTCCTTTGTACCTGCTTATAGGTATTCACCAATTCTTTATTGATGTCATTTATCATAACTTCACGAGGTTTGCAGTTAGCCAAAACATCTAACATAACCGCACCACCGCCAACAAATGGTTCACAGTACCTTTCTATCTTCGGTGGATATTTTTTTCTTATTTCGTCCAAAAGCTGACTTTTACCGCCTGCCCATTTTATGAAAGGCTTTATTGTCATATATTCCATTCTTTGCTCTCCTTTTTCTATCATGCTGACAAACATTTCAGCAATATTACAGAAATTATTTTTTCAATTTTATGTATTATTTTCTGATACTAACTCAATCAATTTATCCAACTGTTTGCTTATTCTTTTATATTGATCGGTATTATTCTTTGTTTCATCATCTTCTTTTTTTAGAATTTCAAAAATTTCTGAAGTATTATTATATATTGAATCCATTAAATCTCTGATTTCACAAAGTTTTCCGTTATTAACACGTTCTTTCCATGCAACACTTTTTACCAAATGCTCTATA
>CADCDE010000174.1 GCA_902800065.1 uncultured Ruminococcus sp. | reverse complement strand
TGGCTTGGTTTTCACCAATTCGGACACCGTTTTATTGATATAATCTGTTCTGATACAGTCAAGTTTATGATGAAGTTTCTGTACTTTCAGCTTTTGTTTACGGATATTTTGCCGAGCAGCTTCTCCTTTCAAATTATTTTTTGATTTTTTAAGGCTTTCGTATTTCCTCGAAAGTCGGCGGTGTTCTCGTTTTAACTTCTTTTCAAGTTTTCTGATACGAGAACTTTTGTTGATATTTTTGTAAACCTTGCCGTTTGAACAAACAGCAAAATCCTTGACACCCAAATCTATACCCATTCCCAGATTATTCAAAACAGGCTTTTCATTTTCAGGCATTTCAATGAGTACCGACACATAATATCTTCCTGCTTTACATGAAACCGTACCGCTTTTTATGATATACCCATCTTTTGAAGTCGGAATATAGCCTTTTTCTTTCAGCCTTACCCAACCAAGTGTAGGAATTTTTATCCTGTGTCTTTCACAGAAAATCATTGCTTTGCTGTCAGTCTTAACAAAATACATTTTTACATCTGCATTGCTTTTCTTCTTCCATTTTGGAAAATTTGCTTTTTTATCAAAGAAATTCTTAAACGCTTTCTGAGCGTTCATAATGCTTTGTTTTACGGATTTACTGCTTACTTCCTTTATCCATGAAAATTCGGGATTGTCGGGGATATAGTTGTTATTGAGCCATATTGAAAAATCATATCCCGAAACAAATCTGTTTTCCTGCTCATATATTTCTCTGTTATGTGCAAGATAAAAATTGTAAACAAATCTGCAAGTTCCAATGGTTCTGTCGATTTTGTTTTTCTGTTCTGCTGTCGGACTGATTTCTGTTTTGAAGCTCTTTAACAATTTTTTATCCCCCTTCCCGTGAGTATATTTGTACACATTTAGCCACTGATGTCAATGTTTTTGCTACTTATTTTGTTACTCCTCTAAAATATATACTTTAGAATATTATACTACAAATTATTATTATTTCAAGTATCATCAATGAAATAAATCTATTTTTTTGAAAGTCCTGCTTTATTTACAGATACCACTAATATAAAAATAGTCAGGTACGATTCGGAATATCGTACTTGATTATTCAAAAGGATACATTTTCACGTTGCAATCTTCAATATAAAAATAATATTATTTCAAGATTATTAAAATATTGTTTCAAAATTATTTTGATATTATTCTATTCTTGGCGGTTCTGCCATATAAAAAACAAGTCCTATATAAGACCTGCCCTCTTTTACCTCCGAAAATTCGCTGATCAATCCTTTTCGCTTCCATTCTTCCATCATTTTGACAATCGTTTCACGGTCACGAATAAAGCCTTTGCTGTCCCCCGGTTTTTCATATCCGGCATCTCTGTACAGGGTATCATAAAGAATTTTATTTTCATGTAGCTTTCCGTTTTTGTAACCGAAGATACGCATCAGAAGATAGTCCTGAAATGCGATTGTTTTATCCGTGGAATTCTGCCCTTCCAGTCCAATATACTCCATAGGTATCGTGATAAGTGTTTTTTTAGCTCTGTTATAGCTAAGCAGGGCAGGCTCTCCGATAATCTGGATCACCTTGAATTCCTTTCCCTTGTCACTTTCCAAATAACACTGTTTGAAATGGAGCATATTATCTTCGACAACTGCTTTTTTAATTTTGTCGCTGTGATTTTTCAGAATACCGGCATCAATAAGCGGTTGCTTATCCTGAATCATCTTATGGTTGACCTCGTTCGTTAAATCAATATACACTTTGATACTTTTCAGCTTTCCCAAAGATTTTTCAAGAGTTTCCATCTGGCTCTTTGACGGATTTGTTTTTGCATAACCGGTCATAATATTGAATATTTCCAACAACGATACGGTTTTTCGCCCGTTAATAAACAATGTACTGACAGCATTGTAAACTCTCCTGTCATATGCGGTAATATTGAATTTGCCCTTTTTGTTTAAAAGTTCCAAATCTACGGTATCATCGTAAGAAAAAGAAACATAAGAAATTACCTGTTCTGCTTTTCCGTGTTTCTCCCGAACAACCGTAGGAAGCCTCTCCGGTTTACCACTGACGTATGCCGGATAAAGATCGTTCATACCGGAGTTGCGGATCATTTCATTATTCACAGGACTGTTTTGCAGAATAGAATTTTTTACTATCGATTTCAAATTTTTTATGACCTGTGCAAATTGACCGGAATCACCGGCAAAACTAAATTCCGACTGTTTGCTTTCTCTGTAGTTTGCGTAATTTTCATCTAAATCTTCTGTGGAGACGGGGACATTTTTCTCTAAACTTTCCGTGGAGACGGTGTCATTTTCCGCCACGGACTGTGGAGGGGTGCTCATTTTTTC
>CADCDE010000173.1 GCA_902800065.1 uncultured Ruminococcus sp. | reverse complement strand
AATGAACCGAACCCCTTGCTCTGCATGGTGCCGAAATTCGTCACAATAAAGAAATCGCCGATAATCTCATCAATATATTCCAGCAAATCCTCATGAAAACAGGTGACCGTCAATTTTGCATTGTTCATAACGCCTTTTTTTATCTGTGCATTATCACCCATATTGCCATAATAAATATCATAGGGAGTTCCTCTGCCAATATTAAAAGGCGGCTTGCTTTCAGTGGCAATTATCCTCAGCTTGTAGTCAAGAGATATTTTGCCGTTGACGTTATCCCTTATCCACTCTTTCGGAATGTCCTTGCAGTGTTTCAGGATATATCTGTCAAGTTTGGGTTTGACTTCCGTTGCCCTGAGAGTTGCCCCACTGCTGTCATACTGAAAATGTATCAGCGGCGAGTGTGCTGTCAGGTCATACTCTTTTTGAAAACTGTACATTTTTTACCTCCTATACAATTATTTTTACTAACCTTTGACTTTACTCAATTTTATCACTAATTGCTGTCACAGTCAAGTCACAAAATATAAATTTTCTTAAACTTATAGTTGAATTTTATCTATTTTTTAATTACACAAAAAAATCCCTCCGAGTTCATTCAAAAAACTCAGAGGGATTTTTTCGTTCAAAATTAAGAGTTCATCTACGAAACTCAATCCGAGCGATAAAGGTATCAATCCCCAATGGGGAAAGTAATTTATGGTTAAAGTGATACTATTTTTGATAATATCATTGTATCAATTCCCAATGGGAAAGGTAAAGAAGTGGATTGGAATACAATTTAGGTTGAATGTGAGAAGTATCAATCCCCGATGGGAAAGGTAAAAATCATACTTCCATGAATGTCCCGAAACCTGCCGAATTTTTACTGCCGATACCCGTGTAATAGATAAATTCAAGCAAATGTGAGGGAGCTTTGATATGATATGTGCCGTACCATGCGTTGATAATCGATTTTTTATAGTGTGTCACGCACTTATCGTCATCAGACGGACAGTCACATTCTATACTGACACTCTCCGCAAACGGCTCATCAAAAAACATCTCCCATTTATTTTTGATATTCCGTATCAGCATATCATAAAATTCCTGTTCAAACGGATTGTAATAACGTACATATCCCGACGGCAACGTATTATATACAACAATCGGTGTTTTCATCTGAACCGTCATTTCCTCTGCAAAGAAATGCTTTTCGCTCACTTCATAGGAAAGTATCATGCAGGGCTGACGGTAAACCTCCATCATCCCGCCCATAAGCGACTGCTCAACCGCATTTATAATTCTGTCATCGGCGGAACGTATCTCCCACGATATGATATCTTCAAAAACAAGCTGTTTACTGCGTATGGAATAGCGTCCCTCAAGGTCACTGAAACAGAAAAATTTAAAGGCTTTTCTGTTGGGGAAGTTTCTGTCATGTATTTCAAGTGCAAGCTGTTCATCAACAGACATAAGACTGTAAGCCAGTCCCTGAAGCATACTGAAATGTCCAAACGGTATAACAAGCGTTTGGACAGGCTTGAACGTAATTTTTACAGTTTTCATAATAAACTCACTTTCAAAAAATTAGGAATGAGGAATGAACAATTATCAATCACCGCTCATTCCTCACTCCTAATTCCTCATTTGATTGTCCCCAATGGGAAAGGTAAAGAGAACATCGCAAGTACCTTGATGGGTGTTGCTGTCAAGTATCAATTCCCGATGGGAAAGGTAAAGGCAAGAATTTCAAAGCCCTCAATGTAGACTGTTTCTGTAGTATCAATTCCCAATGGGAAAGGTAAAGAACAATATTTGCCTTATATTCTCATTATATATACTATATATAGATTTGTCAATAAAAAATTCTATGAATGTGGAAAGAAATTTTAGTTGATTATAGCAATCCATAAAATTAGCCCGTCTTGCAAAAATTAAACCAACCTCTACAGTCAAAAATTGATATTTCTCAAATCACGGTTTATCTCCTCAGAAAAAAGAGGAACACAATATGCGTTCCTGTCAGATTTATATTCAATCTTTTTTCACCTGTAAGCCTTTTTAGTGTACGTTGAAGATACTTGGCATTTTTGTCATTCACATAGTCATAACACCCGTTGCAAAACAGCTTGAACAACAATTTCCGTTTTTCTTTCATAAAATATTCAGAAAAACAGCTTTCTTGACAAACAAAACAGCCTTGACGAAATTTTCGCCAAAGCTGTTTTGTGCTTTTCATCTTGAATAGCCCTGAAAAGTATGTTATCATTTTATTGTCACATAGTTTGTGACACCTTTATATTTTTATATTTATGGACATAAAATGGATTTTATCGGTATTGGATGTACTTGTATTATACTCTGTACGCCAATTATAAACATATCGTTTTCAAGTGACATAGAGCAATTTATTTTGTCGTTTACTATAAAATCAATCCCATTCATTGTAGATGATATTACCAATCGAACCCGGATTCCAATATTTTATTTGCTCAAGTTCAACTGGTGATAAATTGTGTTCTTTGCCTGTGAATTCCGAATTTAAAGTATTTGCATTTATTATCTCATAGCCTGTAAAATAAATATTCATTATTTGACAATCAATAAACTTTTTATTTATTTCAAGTTTTTGAACAAACGCAATAACAGGATAATATTTATTCAAAAGAATGTATAAATCATTATCATCAAAAATAAAATGTGCATAAAAATAACTTGTATTAGAGCGTGTTCACATAAAAAGAGCATCAAAAATCATAGCCAACATGATAACAGAAAGAAAAATTGAATCGAGCTTATCGTAGCGTGTAAAAACTT
>CADCDE010000172.1 GCA_902800065.1 uncultured Ruminococcus sp. | reverse complement strand
CATCAGGATCATTCCACTAAATCGTCCCGAAACAATTCCAGCTTCCCCCCCTGATGACAACCACTACCTTATCCCAAATTCCCGGGGGTATCTTCTAACTACAAGCACCTCTCCCTCAACAATCCTATTCACTAGAGTTACTCATCGTCAGGATTGACCTTAGGTATGGAATTATGTGATTTTAAGACATCACCGTGTTTTATGTAATAATTTGGGCAAGTAATTTTAAACTTATCGTATAGGAGATTTGCAGAACTTTGGGCTTCACTTGTTATTATTTTTGTAGCATAGATTACACATTTTTGATTTCTTAAACCTAAATATAATTCCACCGAATTTAGATAAGTCTGATTCAGCCTTTTTTGTATATACAAGTTTATGGTTGCAGCAATTTGACAAAGAAGCAAATGTCCTAATACTCTTTCTTCATTATGAACTCTTAACGGTATTAATCTGTTCAGTCCTTTTCCTAAATCAAAATATTGTTCAACAATAAGACGATTGTAATATACATTCAGAATCTCATCGCTTTTATACGGCAATGATGAAATAATTATAAATATTCCAGAATTTTCAAACAACTTATGAAATGTACTGCTGCTGTTATTTAATTTCTTTTGAGAAAGCTTTTTTGAATTAACAATAGCCTTATGATTTTCAGCTGAAGCTGCATCTACATCAAAGCACAAATACGCATACGCTTCTTTTTGCTTTGTTCCAATATTGCAGTTTATTTGCTTTACATAAACAAATCTCCCCATAAATGTTACTAAATTTTCCGGTTTACGTAATTCATTTTTCCCTTGTTCAAAAATATTATTGTATAGGGTCTTTAGTTTTTCAGGTAATCTTGCAACAAAATCAATATTTGCATAGTGAAGGTCGTCAATATTCTTTTCTGATAAGTATCCTGCGTCAAGCAAGGCCATGTCTGTGCTTACGCCGTACTCATTGAGGACTGTTATTGTTCTTGATAGCGTTGATACATCGTTTATATTCCCTGGGATTGCTCTGAAAATTAATGGGTAGCCTGAATCTCTTTGAACGGCTGATATCATACGAACTTCATTGCTAATGATATTATTATGATTGCTTACGTTTGTAAGTTCAATTTGAATATCATTAGGTAAACCAGTACTGTCTACAACAATAGCAGGATCATCAGAAATATTTTCTTTAACCCAATCTATATGAGATTTAAAAAATTTTTGTCTTATTTCCTCTTTTCCTAAAAACAAGAGGAATTCACTTATCCGTTGTGAATGTAAATCGGCATTAGGATGTAATAATTTGACAAAATTACCATCATACCAAGTATTACAATGCATACATGAAATATCAGTAAGCACATAAAACATAACCATGGAATACAAGGTATCATTATTTTTATATCCAATGCTATTGAGCACCTTGTCATAATTCATTTGATGAATTAATTCATTAATGAAAAACGAATCTCCAAAATCTAATATTAACTTAAGTTTCTTTCGTTGATCGTTTTTCAATGTACCTGTAAACGAAGGATCAGCTGGAAGATATTGGTTGTTTTCAATATCATACTTAAAAACCCCTCTTTCCTTGCTGTAGAAAATATTATTTTTCTCATCAATTACTCTGCCTAAATATATCGTACCCTTTTTCCGGATTTTTCCATTTTCCCGATATGACGTTCCTGGAACTTTAGCATACTTGTAGTTGCCTTTAAATTGGAAGGATAGCCTATTTGTGCATTTTGTGGAGCTTTCTGACATTTGTAGTTACCATTTACAAACCTGTAACTACATTATAGCACAACAAATCGTCTATACCAACAGGAAAATCAGATAAAATAAGGGGTTGAAAGGGGTTTTTGGTGATGTAGAACTAGATGTAGTTACCAGAAACTACAGGGAATTTGGGCTTATGCAGCACGATATCCCGGAAAAGCTTTCTGGCTATCGGATCCTGCACATACCGGTCGAGCCGCTCCCGGGCGGCAAGAAAAGCTCACTCCCTTTTGTTTTCTGCAGCATCAGCTTCCAGATATTTCAATTCTATCAGGTAACTGTGCCCCAATTCGATGATTTTGCGGACTTCATCTTCTGAAAACCCCATCATGCTGTTGTACTTCGTTTCAGGACATTCCCTCTGAATGCGGGCTTCCGCCGAAGGAACCATTGCATTTCTTTCCGGAAGTAGCCAAAGTTTCCGGAGAACATTGCAAAATCGGGAAAGCCTGAAACCGGAATAAACGCCTGCAGGCTTCCGGTGCCATTTCTGCGCATATTTCTGAGTCTGCCGCAAAAATCACTGTCTAAGAAAATTCATAAAAAACCCCGCAAACCGGCAAATATAAGCCTCCGGACGGACCGGGATAATTTTATTGTTCAGTTACGGCAGGAAATGTAAAATATCACCGGTTTTCTGTATAAGGAGGTGCCCATGCCGGTAAACTTTTTAAGCCTGTTTGCCAAATCCCCGCTTAAACCGATGTATCACCATATCCAGAAGGTTCATGAATGCTGCAAGGAT
>CADCDE010000171.1 GCA_902800065.1 uncultured Ruminococcus sp. | reverse complement strand
GATTGATGAATGGGACTGTGTTATGCGTGAGCATAAAAATGATAAGGAGGCATTGAAAACATATCTTGATTTTCTTCGTAATTGGCTGAAAGATAAAAGCTATATTGTCCTGACATATATGACAGGAATATTGCCGATAAAGAAATACGGTACACATTCAGCTTTGAATATGTTTGATGAATATTCCATGCTTGAATCCGACGGGCTTGAAAAATATATAGGATTTACTAACGACGAAGTTTTGGAGCTTTGCCAAAAGTATGGAATCGACTTTGAGCAGATGAAATCATGGTATGACGGATATAATTTGGAAGGAACAGAGTTATATTGTCCTCGTTCTGTTGTAAAATCAATATCTTCCAAAAAATTCAGAGGTTACTGGACGGAAACAGAAACTTATGAGGCGTTGGCAAAATATATCGCTATGAATTTTGACGGATTGCACGATACGATTGAAAAACTTCTTGCCAATCAGTCGCAGCCGGTAGTGACAAGAACTTTTACCAATGACATGGTCACATTTACAAATAAAAATGACATTCTGACACTGCTGATACATCTTGGCTATTTGGGATATAATTCGCTTGATAAGACTGTTTATATTCCTAATAAAGAGATAGCTGATGAGTTTGTTGTCAGCATGGAAGCAACAGGCTTATGGAAAGAAACAATAGAAACCGTTTTGCAGTCAAGGCAGTTGCTTGCCGATACTTTGCAGGGAAATGCTGATGTTGTGGCACAGGCTATTGAAAAAGTGCATGACAGCAATTCAAGTATTCTCAATTACAATAATGAGCAGTCTTTGAGGTTTATTATTCTGATAGCTTACTATTACGCAAAAGAGCAGTATGAGATCATTCAGGAAATGCCATCGGGGAAAGGTTTTGCAGATATCGTTTTTATTCCGAAACATAATGTTGATACGGGAAAATATCCGCCTATGGTAATTGAATTAAAATGGGATGATACTGTCCAAACGGCGATTAAGCAGATAAAGGACAGAAATTATCCTGACAAGCTGAAAAGTTTTGAAAAAATACTTTTGGTTGGTATCAGTTACGAGAAAGATATTGAGAAAAATAAAAAGCATAGGTGTATCATAGAGGAATACAAAATAGTGTAAATTGGTTAAGGATATAAAGCAAAAACAGAGAGAAAGCGAAAAGTGCTCTACTCTCTGTTTTATTTTTTGGTAGAAAAATAGTGTATTGCAATTATTATTAGACGAGCTATCAAAGCTGTTCGTATTGCAAAATATATTTTATAGTTTTTCTGCAGGCTAAATCAGCCATATCATCAGTTGTTATGAATGGATTGTAATAACCTATTATGATGCCACGGCTTAGAAGAAGTGGATTATCATTCCATATAACTTTTGAAATCTTACTTTCTACATCCAAGTATTTATATACATTTTCGAGTTTACCATTCTGAATGCGATTTGCATCAAAATCAATTCTAACCATACCTTCTGCAACTTTTGACGAAACTTTCATTGTAATTTCTCCATCTTGCCGGAATTGTTATCTCAGTTAGAACTGTTGTTTCTCGCAAACATTTCCACTGCACCGGCATTTTCTCTCAATTCAAGCACTTCCGCATCAAGCAAGCCGTCTTCATAACGCTTGAAATTTTCCATTGTGATATAAAGGATATAATCATCGGGAAATGCCGAAACAGGAACCATTTTTTCCTTTGAGCCACGAATTTGTGGTATGCTCATGGGAATCGGTCTTTTATCCGTGAAGTTCTTCAATTTGCCCTCATACGGCACTAAGAAATATTTTCCCGGTCTTGTGCCGATGATTTCAACGGCAATAGAATCCTTTCTCAATACAGCAGGTATCAAACGGCTGTCGGGATAACCTGTACGCTTGATTGTATCGCCCACTTCATAGGATATATTGTTGCTTTCATACTCAAATTCGATATTCTTTAACTTGCTTAAAGCGGACTGATAACTGAATTTTTTGAATGCCTCGCTGATTTCCTCATACGCTTTTGCAGAATCTTTATCAAACGGAATAATGAACAGTGTTTCATCATTACGGCATTCACTTGAATCACTTTCCAACAAAACAGGAACAATAAGGCGTTCTATTTTAAACATGATGTTGGGGGCATAAATACACGGTGCAGTCGTGTAATTGAATACCGACTGAAAATTCGGATATAACTTTGTAACAGCAGTCAATGCGTTTACTTTGCCGATTACTTTATCTTCAAAGTCTTTTTCTTCGTTTTCGGGAGCAGTTACCGAAAAATTTTTAACTCCATTGTGTTTAAAAATGAGCCTGTCTTTTTCAAGGATAAATTTTGCATTTTCTGCAAACATATCAATTTTTCCATCATGTCGGCGATTGCCGTTCTGTCTTTCTGCAACGCTTCAAAATAAATTTTTTCTGTATTGTTCATATTCAAACTCCTTTATTCCAAAATTTTAATTTTCCGTATTGTATTTGCCTAAACGATAAATCATGCCGTAAACCGAAAATACAAAAATGACGCTGACGGATATGTTTATATACATATTTTCTCTGAAAATTATCATCAGTGTGATAAAACATAATGCCATTCCTGCTAATTTCAGATAGAATTTCAGCGATGGTTTGCAGGTCTTTTTGGCATATTTTCTTGTCATGAACAAAAATATGTAGAATATCAAAAACGCACCTATCAAAAATATGATTTTCGGGATAAGTGACATTTCCTCATCTCTCATAAATTCCAGTGACGCTGTGATGTTGTTGATGCCGAAAATGATGAATACATGAAGAAACATATACAAAAGTCCGTTTGTTTCCTGTTCACGATCAATAATTTTATCGTAAAATGTGCCATAACTGAGGAAAAGTCCTACGACAATCAAAAATGCCATGAATGCAAAGAAGATCAGATTGAAAGAAATATCGCCGTGAAAATACTCTGAAATAGCGATAACCATTTCACCGAAAGTGAATACCACATACAGCATAGCCCTTTCGGAAAGGTGTGCAAAGTCGATTTTGACGATATCGCTGTTTTTGGAGGGAATGAGTGTTGCCACAATTCCGAACAAAATCGGAATGTAGGAGAAATTATAGCCGAACATTTTAAAAATCGGGATATTCAGCAAAACTATTGCGGTTTCGACTCCAAGCACAATGATAGTTTTTATATGCTTTTTGTCATGATTTCTCATTTCAATCGCATATTGCAAGGCGATATTCAGCAAAATCAAAGCCCACGCCGCATGGTATTGGGTATGATATTTTTGCCAGTGTTCCTGCGTGCCGACACCGATGAAGTACAGCAGAAACATATTGCTGAAAAGGAAAATGTGTTCACGCAGACCGTTTTTGCCGTAGATATTGATATAGTATGTAGAAAAATTCCATATTTGTATCACGGCAAGCGTACAAACAACATACGACATAAACGCCGATAATGAAATCGTACCGTTTTCGGTCAGGTGAAGAAGTGAATTGTTCCTGCCGATGATATAGACAAAAATCAAGTCATATATCAGTTCCAGATATTCGACTTTCTTTTCTTCTTTTTGCAATAATTCTTTCATAGCCACCTCAAATCATCTTTTCGGCTGATTGGGGATTTCGATATTCTGATATTTTTTCTTGTAATAAGCCACGACATCAGGTGAAATTTTGTCGGCAACAAACATATCTTTACGCCCGTTGCCAAGCCTTACGCACTGCATACA
>CADCDE010000170.1 GCA_902800065.1 uncultured Ruminococcus sp. | reverse complement strand
ACCATCGAACAGTGGCAGTAACAATTACAAAGACCTTCCGCAGTTTTTAAATGCTGCGGGAGGATTTTATTTTAGAGGAAAGTTGAAAATGGATAATACATTTGAAATTTACGAAGTATTGTATTATTTCGATAGGTAAGGGGGATTTTGAGTGGATTTTCCTTTTGACATCTATGATGTTGCCGATAAAATCGGTCTTGTGCTGAAACGGCAGCATAATAAATCTGCCGATTATAACTGTCCTTTTTGTGACGGTATAGGCAAGCTGAATTTGAATGTCGAGTACAATGCCTATCGCTGCAACAAATGCGGTGCTTACGGCGGTATGCTGGATTTATTTTGTAAATGCACGAATGTTCCGGATAGGAAAACGGCTTATCATTTCCTTGCTGTCAACGGCAGTGATGATTTTTCCATTCAAAAGCGTGAACAGCGTCAGTCAACTGTCGGTTCGATAAAAGAAGTTCCAAAAGCTGATATTGACAGGCTTGATTGTTGTTATCGTTCCATGCTTGACGAGTTGGAATTGGATACTCCGCATAAGTGGAATTTGCTTGAAAGAGGGCTTTCAGAAGAAGCAATACAGGAAAATTTATACAAATCCGTTCCTGTGGATACATATAACATTCTTGTGGATAAACTTCTTGAAAAGGATTGTGATTTGATAGGAGTACCGGGATTTTTCACTGACGTAAACGGAGAAATCAGGGTGAATATCCATAATCATATGTGCGGGTTTTTCGTGCCTGTATTCAATGAAAAAAGGCAGATTCAGGGTATGCAGATAAGACTTGATACAATGGACACAAAAAGAAAGTATATGTGGTTTTCAAGTGCAGAGAAAATGAACGGCTGTTCATCAAAAAGTCCCGTGCAGATAAGCGGTGATGTTTTTGGCGGTAATGCCATTTACGTCACCGAAGGTGCATTGAAAGGGCAGATTGCACACTTTTTATCGGGCAAGCCGTTTGTTGCAACGGCAGGTGTGAATCAGCAAAAAGAGTTGGAAATACTGTTCCAACGACTTAAAAGGGAAAGGCAATGCAAAATGATAATTGATGCGTTTGACATGGACGATGACACAAATGAACACGTCAGACGAGGACACCAAAATTTAGCATGGCTTGCCCATAAATACGGCTTTATCCCGAAAAGAATTGTCTGGAACAGGCAGTACAAAGGAATAGATGATTATTTGTTATCAAAGAAAAATAATGGAGGTATTTGAAAATGACAGTAAATGAATTGATTTTTAATTTCAGGATAAATGTGGAAAGCGGCGGTGTTTTCATTGTTGAAAAGGACACGGGCAGTTTTCTCAAGGTTACAAAGGCTATGCTTGATAAAATCGGTGACAGAGAAATCAAAAGCCATAATATTTTTGACAGCAAAGTTATGATAAACATTGGAATGAGTGTCGAGGAACTGAAAACTTTAAATGTTGAAGAAATAAAAATCGGAACGACACTGGAACTTATTGAAATGCAGGGCGAAAAGCAAATACCGAAAGGTTTGCGTGGTATCGTGACGCATATTGATGATGCCGCACAAATTCATGTGAGGTGGCAGAACGGCAGTTCTCTTGCGATTATTCCCGAAGTTGATAAGTTTGTAGTCATCAAAAATTAAATGGAAAGGAATTTGAAAATGAATATAGCATATCTCTTTTTTGAGGCAAAGCAACTGATCGATAACTTTTGTGTTTCGACATACAGCGAACACGCTGATTTCAGTGACCTGAAAAAAATCGGTATCGCCCACACTACAACGGAAGATGAGCGTTTTCCGATACAGGTTTATGTCAATCTGATTGAAAAACAGGTCATAACGCAGGTAGGAAATGAAATTGTGGCTTTGAAGCATTACAAAAGTCTTGAAGATATGATAGATAATTGCCTGTCTGATCTTAATTTCAATGAACTTACAGAACACGAAACTATTGACGGCTTTGATTTTGAGCTGATTGAAATACTTGATAAGAAAGCACTTTTCACCAACAGCAGAGTTCCGGATTATGTATTGCCTGACGGTTTGCATAAATATGAACTTCGTGGCGGTGATACGGAGGATTTTTACACGGTTGAAAAGAGTGTTCTTGTCAATCATTCCGGCACGATATTGATGTGTGAACCATTAGAGTTTGGAAAAAACGATTACATTGAACTTGACGAAAATACAGCACCAAACTTTCTTGACATTGATATGTCTGTTACGGAGTTCTGTACAAGCAGTGAAAGCAAGGGAAATTTCTGCCCGTATTGTACAATGGTGAACGGAAGTTTTTATACAGACGTTTTCAAATCTCCCGACAGCGATATGGAAATCACTCTGTCGGTTGGGGAAAATAAAGTACAGATAAATGTACAGCTTGCCGATGGAAGAACAGGCATACTTACAACACAGGCGAAATATTGCCCATATTGCGGCAGAAATATTAAAAACGAGGAGTCTTAAAGAATGAACACCCAACAGATAAAACGTCTGATTGCAGACGAAAAGACAAAAATCGGTGAAGCAGAGCTT
>CADCDE010000169.1 GCA_902800065.1 uncultured Ruminococcus sp. | reverse complement strand
TTAAGACCCCTTGTAGACTACAAGGTTGATAGGCTGCGTGTGTAAGTACCGTGAGGTATTCAGCTTGGCAGTACTAATAGGTCGAGGGCTTGTCCAAGTTATTACTTGGTTCACTTTTGCAACACTCTTTATTCAGTTTTCAGGGTGCGAACCATTTTATATAAATCCTGTCTTGATTGACGGGATTTTTTGTTATATAAACCACGAAAGGAATGTTTTTTTTGACATTTAGTATAATGCCGATAGCAGTTTTACGGGAGGACTGCAAAGCTTAAACTCTCGTATGTTCTCCCATAGGTTGATAAATTCAGCTATCGGAGGAATTTCCATTGAACAGAGAAAATAAAAGAAAAAAATTTCAGAAAAATTATTACCAAACTCATTCCTGTAATGACAGTTTTACCTGCAAGGTATGCGGAAGATTAATGACTCCCCAAAATGCCGGTACAGAACATAGAAATCACTGTTCAAACTGTCTTTCAAGCCTTCATGTAGATGATGAACCGGGTGACCGTTCATCAGACTGCGGAGGAATTATGGAACCTATCAGTGTATGGGTGAGAAAAGGCGGAGAATGGGCTGTTATACATCGCTGCAAACGCTGCGGCAAACTGTCGTCAAACAGAGTGGCAGCAGACGACAATCCTATGAAATTGATGTCGGTTGCACTGAAACCGCTGTGTGAGCCACCGTTCCCGATTGAACGAATAGAGGAATTGACCGCATTAATGGGCGGTGACGGTTCTATAAAATAAATGTAAAAAGCACCGGTTTGAGTAATATCAAATCGGTGTTGATTTTTTATTATACTATAAAGAGGATGCAAAAGAAATGATTTTATACAGACCTGTCGGACAAAAGGAATATGAGTTGATAAAGCAAAGTGATTTTATAGAATTTCCGCCACGCTTGCCTGAACAGCCGATATTTTATCCTGTTTTAACGCAAAAATATGCTGAAGAAATTGCTTTGAAATGGAATACCAAGGATAAAAATTCAGATAATACAGGCTATGTTACCAAATTTGAAGTTGATGATAATTATATTTCACAGTTTGAAATACAGAGAGTTGGTGCGGAGTATCATCGTGAATTATGGATACCTGCAGAACAGCTTTCGGAGTTCAATCATCATATTATCGGAAAAATAGAAATAGTAAAAAAGTTTGTAGAGGATTAATCAATTATGGAATATATTGAAATAAAAACAGAGAGATTGGTTTTGAAGCCGTTGGGAATAAAATATCTTGATACGGTGAAAGAATATGCTATGGACATGGAAAATACCCGATATATGCTTTACTTGCCGAATGAAACGGCAGAGCAAACAGTGGATTTTCTTATGAAAGTAGATAAGGAGTGGCAGAAAGACAAGCCGAATTATCTGACATTTGCAGTTATATATAATGGTATTCATATAGGAGCAGTAGATGTAGATTTGTATGACGGTTTCGGGGAACTTGGTTGGATAATCAACAAAAAATATCAGAAAAACGGATTTGCCTATGAAGCGGTAATGGCATTGGTGGAATATCTGAAAGATAACCTGAACATAAGGCATTTTGTTGCACACTGTGATTCACGGAATATCCCATCTTACAGGCTTATGGAAAAAATAGGTATGAAAAAAACTGCCGAAAGTTATGGCAGACACAATAAAAATTCCAATGAAAACAGTATTGAATATCAATATGAATTATTGATTTAGAAAAAAGCGGAGCATTTATTTGTTCCGCTTTTTTATATGATAAAAACTGTAATATATTTTTGTAGGATTTTACTATGGAAAATATGCCCGAAAACAGTGGATTTTTTGAATTATATATGATAAAATATAACAAATAATTTGTATCGGGGGCAAGAAATATGAAAGGCAAATTTTTGAGGAAAATTCTTTCTGTGACAATGGCATTTTCAATGACTGCTGGAATTGTGTGTCTTGGTGCTGTTCCTGCAAGTGCGGCGGAAGTTGATGTTGCACCGCTTATTGCAACAAATTCTCTGACAAACAATTCCACAATTTCATCAACGCTTATCTCAAAAGGTGAATCGGTTACGGTAAATGCAAAGGCAAGCGGTGGCAAAGGTGGTTATACATACGCTGTGCTGTACAAGAAAAAAGCCGAAAAAGACTGGACTGTAAGACAAGGCTACAAGAATAATCAGGCTGTTATAGTAAAGCCTGCCAAGGATACCGATTATGATGTCTGTGCAAAGGTAAAGGATAGTGCAGGAACGGTAGTCAAAAAATTCTTTACCCTCAAAGTGAATCCAAAATTACAAAATACTTCCACAATATCAAAGACAAGCATCGTACAGGGCGAAAAGCTGACGGTCAGTGCATCTGCAACAGGCGGTGTCGGAAAATATAACTATGCTGTACTGTATAAGAAATTGACCGATAAAGATTGGACTGTCAGACAGGGCTATAAAGATAATGCAAGCATAATAGTACAGGGTTTTTGAATGAGTAAACAATTTATGAACAAAGCCAATTCATAACGATTGTATCAAGATATGAGGAATCCAAAAGGCACTGGAATTGCTTAT
>CADCDE010000168.1 GCA_902800065.1 uncultured Ruminococcus sp. | reverse complement strand
TAGCGGCGGCGTGGATGCATTTACGACACTTTTCAGGCATATCGAAGAAAATCCCTGTCTTTTCACGACTTGGGGAGCTGATATGAAACTGAAAGATGAAGATGGATGGAATAATGTATTTTCCCTTACCAAGCAGACAGCAGAAGACTATCACCTGACAAGTGCATACTGCAGATCCATGTTCAGAGAGTTTCTGAACGAGCATGAACTGAATAACATTACAAAACCGGTTATTCACGATAATTTCTGGCACGCTTTGCAGCATGGCATTGCATTGCTCTCACAAGCTGCACCGTTTGTTTATACTAAAAAAATCAATAAAGTTTATATTGCTTCATCTTTTCCGATTGACATGATAGAAAAAGGTCAGGTTATTTGTGCAAGTGATCCCAGAACGGATAACTGTGTAAAATACTGCGGCTGTCAGGTCAAGCATGACGGAGAAGAATATAACAGACAGGGAAAAATACATTATCTTGTCAATGAAGCCAAAAGAAATGAAAAAAATATCCATTTGAGAGTATGTTTCCTTGACAGTATGGGAGTGAACTGCTGTCGTTGCGAAAAATGCTATCGTACCATTCTGCAATTAGTAGTGGAGGGGGCAGACCCGAATCAGTATGGCTTTGTATGGAATGATAAGTCTATCCGTCAATGCCGAAATGATATGAAATACTCTTTGACAATAAAAAAATCCACCCTGATGCAAAATTATCTTGTTATTCAGCAAAGAATGAAAGATAATGCAGCTAATATTCCTGATCATGAAAAATATTCATGGATACTGGATATGGATTTTTCCAAATTTAATGACTATCCTGCAAAAAAATTCAGGAGAACTGTTATATACCGTGGATTTCGTAAAATATACAGGATATTTAAAAAGTGAATTCTGTATGATTATCTCTTAACAGGAGGGAGTATGTTGCATGGCTGAAACCAGAACCAAAAAAGTCACCCGTAATGTCTTTTTTTCTGTATTGCAAAATCTGGCAAATATCGGTATTACTTTGGTTGCAAGAATTGTGTTTGTTTATGTGCTTGATGCAAGTTATCTGGGAATCAATGGATTATTCTCCAATATTTTCGGTCTGCTGTCAATGGCAGATCTGGGAATGGCAACTGCAATGATGTATCACCTTTACAAGCCGATTGCAGAAAATGACAAGAAAAAAATATCCGAATTAATAGAGTTTTTCAAAAAAATATATACATGGATTGCTTTGGCTGTCTTTACGATGGGAATCATTTTGCTTCCGTTTTTAAGGTTCATTATCAATCTTGACCATGATATTCCGTATCTTGAAGGCTACTTGTTTACAGAACAACACTTGTATCGGCAGACCAAAAAAATTATATGCTGTCAAGGTGTATCATTACATTCAAAATTATTACCTGTCTGGTACAAATCGCTGTTTTGTTTATCTTTAAAAACTATCTTATTTATCTTACTGTTGCTTTGATTTTAAATTTCCTGTGCAATCTTTATCAGAACCGTATTGCAATAAAGGAATATCCTTTCCTGAAAGAAAAAGGCGGAACACTGGATAAAGAGGAAAGAAAAGGGATTTTCAAAGATATTAAAGCATTGTTTATTTACAAGATTTCAGGAACTTTGCAGACCAATACGGACAGTATACTGATTTCCATGTTTGTCGGAACCGTGTTTGTCGGCTACTATTCCAACTATACACTGATAACGACCAATATTGTTATCTTTATCGGTTTGATATTCAACAATCTGAAAGCAAGTGTCGGCAGTGTTCTGTTTGATAAAAAGGCTACGATGAAAGATAAAGCTTTCCTCTTTGATGTATTTGAACTGATAAACTTTTGGATAGTAGCTTTCTGCTGTATTTCATATTTCGTTTTATCGAAAGGATTCATGGAAATTTGTTTCGGTGAGGAATATGTTCTGGATAATATAGTCGTGTTTGCGATTGTGCTTAATTTTTATACTGTCAATATCAGACAAACAATATGGGTATTCCGTGAAACAACAGGTATTTTTTACCAGACAAAGTATATTACAACTGTTACGGCTGTTCTCAATGTAGGCTTGTCTATTATTATGGGATATATGTGGGGACTGAGCGGTATTTTAATTGCAACGATTATTGCAAGAATGATCTATGCGTGGTGGAAAGAGCCGTTAGTGCTGTTCAGAGAATATTTCCATACATCCGTAAAGCCGTACATAACAAGATATTTGATTCGTTTGGCAGTAATGCTGATCGTAGGTACAGTGACATATTTGTCATGTGCATATTTAAATATTCCCAATATTTATTTGAATTTCCTGATACAGTGTGTTATCTGCCTTTTGGTTCCCAATATCATATTTTTTGCCGTTTACGGCAAAACCAAAGAATTTAAATACCTGATAAGCAAATTAAAGAAAAGATAAAGGAATTGTGAATAAGCTATGGTTGATTTTGAAGAGTTTGTAAAAGACAATCCCAGCAAAAAAATTGTTTGTATATACGGAAATTGCCATACAATGATTGTTTCAGATATACTGTCGAACGATAAAGATTTTTTGTCGGATTATGTGATATATCCGATACCTCCTATCCAGAGTATCAGTGATGCGGGATTTTTTGAGCATGAATGTTTTTCAGCCTGCGATGTTTTTATCCTAATGCGGCAAGAAGACTCCGACTTCTATAAGTCGGAGATGAATTGCCGCCAGCCCGTAAGGGCTGCAAAAATCTTGACAATTCAAAAGTCTGATGATAAGATGTAATTATAAAATATCTAAAAAAAAGGTGGTGAAGGTCAGTGAACAAAGCATATAAGTTCAGAATATATCCGAATGAAACACAAAAAATATTGTTCTCCAAAACTTTTGGCTGTACACGAATGGTATATAATTACTATCTCGAAAAAAGAATCAAAGTCTATGAAGAAGAAAAAAAGACTTTTAGCTATACAAAATGTGCCAATGACCTGACACTGCTGAAAAAAGAAAAGGAATTTTTGCAGGATGTAGACAGCATATCGTTACAGCAGGCATTAAGACATCTTGATATGGCTTTTGAAAACTTTTTCAGAGATAAAAAAGTCGGATTTCCAAAATTTAAATCAAGGAAAAATAATAAGAAAAGTTATACAACGATATGCGTAAATAATAATATCAAACTTGAAAATGGAAATATTACACTGCCAAAAATAGGAAAAATCAAAGTTAAACAACATCGAAATATTCCCGATAATTATATTTTGAAGTCTGTTACCGTAAGTCAGACACCAAGCGGAAAATACTATGCAAGTATCTTGTTTGAGTACGAGAACCAAGTACCTCAAACAGAAATGCAGAAGTTTTTGGGCTTGGATTTTTCCATGCACAAATTATATGTTGACAGCAACGGAAATTGCCCTGAATTTCCGAGATATTACAGACTTTCTGAAAAGAAACTCAAAAAAGAACAAAGAAAGCTGTCTAAAATGATAAAAGACTCCAAAAACAGAGAAAAACAGCATATCAAAGTTTCAAAAATGCATGAAAAGGTTGCCAATCAAAGAAAGGATTTTCTGCACAAGCAGTCAAGGCAGATAGCCAATGCTTATGATTGTGTGTGCATTGAAAATCTGAATATGCAGGCTATGTCAAAATCGCTGAATTTCGGCAAATCCGTTTCGGACAATGGTTGGGGAATGTTCACGGCATTTTTGAAATACAAGTTGGAAGACCTCGGAAAAACACTTGTAAAAATTGATAAGTTTTTTGCAAGTTCACAAATTTGTAATGTCTGTGGATACCAAGATAGTGGAACAAAAGATTTGTCTGTCAGAGAATGGACTTGTCCATGTTGTCAAACACATCATGACAGAGATATGAATGCTGCTGTAAACATACGAAATGAAGGTAT
>CADCDE010000167.1 GCA_902800065.1 uncultured Ruminococcus sp. | reverse complement strand
AAACGGAGTATAATATATTACAGTACTTTTCCCGATATTACTAACCGCTGTGTTGAAGTCGGTGCATTGTTGCAAGTCCGTTGTATTGCCTGCTTTGAGGTTATGGGGATTGATAGGCGGTTTGTCAATGCCCGAATGTAGCTTGTTATTTTCGACAATGCAGTAATTCAGCCAAATGTTTTTATCTCTGTATTCTTCCAGTGATAACGGTAAATCAAATTCCATTTTTCACATACCTTTCCGAATGACTGCACAACAAAATTTTTTTGTGTGCGGTCATTCTGTTTCATAATCGACATTAAAGCCGTTAAAGCTACTCCCGTCATTGCCGTACTGTATTTTAAATTCTTTTTTGCTTTCAAGTGTCAGTGTCAGCGGATAATATCTATTGCCGTCCCTTGTTCTTATTTCGCATTTTTCGACATTCAGATAACTGTAAATTTCTTGTTTAAAAATTCTTGATGACGGTATATCGTATTTATCATAGTTTTCTTTATACCATTCTCTGAATACATCATACATTCTTCCAGTGGTACACACATCACCGCTTTGTACTTTGCCTAAACGTTTTTCGCAACACTCATTTATGAATACGATAACAGGGTTTGAAGTTTCGATATATTCCTTTTTGGTGTCAATGCAGATTTGCGGTTCGCTGAAATGATTGTTATTCAAGATTTTTTTGAAATACGGATAAAGAATTTTCATTATTTCGTCACGTTCAGCAAACATCTTTTCACATAGTTTTCCGTCTTGTTTCTCTTTCGGAATAACGTTGTTACAGGGCAGTATAATCATTCTGTTGTAAATTTCCTGTTTGCGTTCATCGGACACAACAGGCATTTTGTTAGCTCCATAGACTGCCATTCCCTTAAAGGTGAAAGTAACTCTATCTCCGAATTTCACATCGCCGTCAATCGGATCACCGCCGACTATTGTTTTTAACAAGTCAAGAGATGTGTTTTTCAGCCTTTTGAAATTTATATCGCCGTAACCTGTCAAGCGTTTATTCATCAATCCAGCCTTTGCAAATTCATTTTCAACAAGCGTGTAAAGGTCAACTATACAAGAGTTATTCTCACCTACAAGCATTCTTGCAAGTTTTAAAAACTGTGATTTTCCGCTGTCGCCTGCTCCGAATAAGAACAAACATTTTTTAAATTTTGCACAATCTTCATTTGACAATATAGCCGCCAAAACTTCAAGCAAGAAATCTTTTCTATCTTGATACCCCACTGTAAGATCATCAAGATATTTTTCAAATGTCGGTGCTGTTCCTCTGTCTTTCGGTTTGATGAATACATTACAAGGGAGTTGTATTGTAGAAAAGAATGTCGGACTATGTGCAAAATGCTTTCCGCTGTTTATGTCAAGAACTCCGTCAACCCCGACAATGATCTTTTCATTTGAATTGAATTTGTTAGGCTCTATTACTTTCAAATCCAAATCGCTTAAAATTAGTTTTTTTGTTTCCATTACATCTTTTGTTTTTACCAAATGCGGATTATACCCCTCTATGTGTCTTTTTATAAATCCGTCAACTTGATTGTCATTGTATGCCGTATAAATGCCTGTTTGAGTATTATAGGCATAAAATAAACTTTTACTTTTGCCGTGTACTAAAACATAATCGTCCGTCTGCTGTATATACTGTGCTAATGCTGTTGGTAATACTTTTTCTTTTACTATTTCGCCCTCTTCGTTTGTATATGTAATAATAAAAGGCGGCTGTTCTCCTCTTTCCTCAGCTTTTTGTTGAAGTTTTTTTCTAAACAAAGTATTAACTATAAGATAAGATATTTTCTTTACTCTCTTTCTGTATTCCGTTACTTTACTTTGAGAATATGCTAATTTCTGCATATCATTTCCATTCAAAAAGGCTTTCAATTCTTCGGAATGATTGTTTTTATCTTCGCAATATTCCCATATATAGCCGTCAAGAACGCCCAAAACCGAATTTTCGGCAATGGTTTTTAAGTCATCTATGCAAGTTATAACAGGCTTGTCGGACGGCTCTGTTGTTGGTTCAGTATCGGCAATAGTGATTTCATTTTCGTTTGTGATTATATTATCCATAAGTTAAAAATTCCTTTCGTCTTTGTTTAACTGCACACACAAACACGTTATTCCGCTGTTTTGGTCGGGTATAAGTGTGTGTGTGCAGTTATTCTATTTCTTAATAGTCCTCATGCCTTAAAATCAAGTTGAGATTGTTTATAGTTCCTTTGAGGTGTCCGACTTCATCGCATACCATAAAGGTATTGACTACCTGCAAGGCGGTTTCAAGGCTGATTTTTTCGCCTAATTCATCGTTAGCTGTTTTCTGAATACCTCTTGCAGCGGTCAGAATTTCATTGATTGATTTTGAAGTAATAAACATTTTCTATTCTCCTATTTTTTTGAAATATTTCCCACATCATAGAATTTTTCTTTTATCTTGTAGCCTTATTAAAGCCGTTGCATTTTTCCAAAATGCTATATTTTTATATCCTTTTTGCAATTTTTTACAGAAATTTGAATTATTTTTCTATTCTTTGCAAATTTGTTTTTGTTGACTTTCATGCTT
>CADCDE010000166.1 GCA_902800065.1 uncultured Ruminococcus sp. | reverse complement strand
TCCAAAATATCATTTTTAAATTGCTAAAAGATGCTTATTTACTGCACTTTTGGGTTTGATTAGAACAAAATAGGTGCTATGTGCAAGTCGGGATTTTTTCATAAATTGGGTGTCCCGGAAAAATTTTGAATTTTTTTGCACTTGCATGACCCTCTACACCCGGAATAGAATGAATGTGTACATGAAGAATATCTCCTGATCCCATTCCGGATTCATGATGATAACCAATTTCAAATACTACCTTATGGTTTTCGTTATATTCACGGTATTGATGAAAAACTCCGTCTTTGTCCAACAGTACATAACTGGTGCCGGCTGTGTGAGATTCTTCAGGTAATTTCCAAGATTTGCTCTTATCAATTGGTTTGATAATTTTTACATTACCGATTTTGCCTGGTGACTCATAGGTATATTCAGGAGATTTTCCAGTTGAGTATGTGCCTCTTCCGCCCATATTAGCGTACCACCTTTCTTGAAGCAAGATAATCAACAACGATTATGTTTCCGTCCATTTCGTTGAAAGGCGTGCCGAAACAGATAATTGCGATAGGCTCGATTTTTTCAAGCATAGCGTTGTATCCATTAAGAAATCCGCTTTTGTTATGTTTACATCCAATCATACCGATAGCCACAATAGAATTTTTCTCTATTCCATCAAAACAAAAACTATAACTTTTTGCATCACTCCATGTAACTGTTGGAATAACTATAAGCCCTTTACTTTGCCAAAAAGCCCCCACCCAACGACTATGTGCAACACTTTCAAGTTGTCTCCAATACTGCATATCAGAATAGGTGGAAAAATCCGGTGAGAGTAAAAATGCATACTGTGAGAGTTTTTTTATTGTTCTGTTGGGATTAAAATAAGTGCTTGTGAAGCGATAATCATCAATGAAGCAATGAACTCCGCATTTTGTATTTTCCAGTATATCGTTTTGACGAGTATCAGACATCGCTATCAATTGGATATTATCCAAAGATATGATTTGTTTTTTGATTAAGGGAATTTCCCATTTTCCGCTGCCTTTAAAACCATTCCTCATGAAAAGAGGATTACTTCTCATTTCTAAAGAAGTCATAATTCTTTCCTTTCCGGTGCAATACACCTATCAATTATTAATTTTGTATAATATGCGAATTGACAAAGAAAAGAAGATATAATATACTTAACTTGTCATCGTTATGGTGTAATCATAACTTCAAAACACGCTTACTTGTTGTTGGAGTCAACTTGTCAGTGTGTTTTTTCTTTGTCAGAATAAATAATCCATTGGAATCAGTCCTTTCGATACGTTATATTACAAACTGTTCAAATAAGCATTATAGTCATCTATGCTCTTTCTTTGGGCTTCTTCTCCATCAGCAGCCCAAATTTGCATTATCTTCGTATTTAAATTATTGAAAATATCATATGATGATTTAAAAAATTCTTTTCTGAATTCAGGTAAACACTTAGATAAGCCATAATTCAAACCTTCATCTGTATGTTCCCATCCCCAAATCCATGATGAAGCTTCTTTGACGGAAGTAACTATATTATCGTAACTGATATTGATTTGCTTTAAATTTGAAATAAATTTTTCAAAGAATGTTTGTCCTTCCTCCATCTTTTTAGCAACTTCAAAAAGTATATTGTGGCTTATCAATTTATCGATAATATCAGCGACTATTTCATATTGATCTTCATAACTTACAACATATCCTACATTTTTGTATGTCCATGGGTTAATAAGCTGTTTAACAGCTTCCTCACTCAAATTTAATGTATCACAGATACTTCTCAAATCTGTATCAAAAGTTTTAGCTTTAGTCTGACCAAGAATATAATCCACGCTCACTTGATAATATTGTGATATTTTAACAAGATTTGATGCTGAACATTCAGCAGTACCTTTAATATATTTGTTAAAAGTTTGATATGGGATGCCCATTTGCTCTGCTTGTTTTGGTATGGTTAATTCAGCATTGCCATTATTTTTTTCTTCACACAAACTTTTTAACATAGTGGCTATTATTTCTTTCATAAAATCACCTTGTATCTAATCGGATATTTTTTTTAAAAAGTTTCTGATTAGATATTATCATAATTTACTTTTCTTGTCAAGTTAAATTTCAAAAAAAATTCTATTATTTTACAACAAATGTAACAAATGAAAAACCACTTGTCATTATTTGACAGGTGGTTTGACTATGGAGAGAAAAGGAATGGCAGGATACTGTCTGCGATATTTCTCTGTTTCGGTATTGTCTTATTGAAAAGTTATGTTATAATAAATATAGAAGTGATGAAAAATGTTGCAGTGGGAGGTATGAACATGGGAATTTATTTGAATCCGACCAACGAAAGCTTTCAGGGGGCAGTTAATTCGGAAATATATGTGGATAAAACAGGACTTATAACATTTACCAATAGAAAAATAAAAACTTCTCAAAAACATATTTGTGTGAGTCGTCCGAGAAGATTTGGAAAATCTATGAATCTTGGTATGCTTGCGGCTTATTACAGCAAAGGCTGCAGGAGCAAAAAAATATTCAATCATTTTTTGGTTTCAAATGATGAAACATATTTGAAACACTTGAATAAGTACAATGTTATTTACATCAATATGCAGGACTTTTTGAGTGGAAGCAAAGATATTGAA
>CADCDE010000165.1 GCA_902800065.1 uncultured Ruminococcus sp. | reverse complement strand
GAAAAAGGCTACAAAGTTCTGCTTGCAGACCTTGACTTGCAGAGTTATGCAACAAGTTACTTCGATATGTATGATGACAAATTACCCTGTATATACGAAGTGATGTGTGAGGATAACTCCGTTACAGCCGAAGATGCCGTCAGACCGACAGGCATTGAAAAACTTGACCTGCTCCCGTCAAATTATCGTTTCCGCAAAATGGAAACGGTTTTGATGATGAAAACCAAAAGACAGGAATATACCTTGAAAAAATGCCTGTCTGAAATTGAAAAGAATTACGACTTTATTGTGTTCGATAATCCGCCAAACGGTGAGCGTATTAAGGAAAATGCCCTTGCTTTTGCAGATTATCTTATTTTACCGACAATTCCTGATGACAATGCACTTCACGGACTGCTTTGTCTGTCAACGGAATTTGTCGATGTCAAGGAAGATGTCAATCCTCATTTGTCTGTACTTGGTGTACTTGTTACGCTTGATGAAAATAACCGCAACAAAAACGCTTACAGACAGGTTTTGCAGGAACAAACAATCTTCCCTGCTTTCAAGACAACTATCCGTAAAAATACATATTTGTCGGAAGCCCGCAATTCTCATCAGCCGATAAATGTTTACGACAGAAAAAGTCACGGTTATGAAGATTACCTTGCTTTGACAAATGAAATACTTGAAAAATTGAAAGGATAATGTGGAATGGGAAAAATCAATTTGAGCAACATGCAAGCTTCTCTGAACAGAGCGAAAGAAACTGCTGCTCCCCTCCAAAATAAAGGACATACCGAAAATGTTCCCGTTGATTTTATTCATCTTGCCGAAAGCAATGTTTACAATGAAAATGATACTGACGAAGCCATAAAGGAACTTGCGGATAATATTGAAGCCTGCGGACTTCTGCATCCGATAGCTGTCCATAAAATTTCATCTTATAACTATCAGATAATTTCGGGTGAACGGCGTTACCGTGCAATAACGGCAATAACGGAATATCTGCATTGGAAATCTATTCCGTGCATGGTTTTTGAAGGTCTTTCAAAGGATTCGGCACAGCTTAAACTTTACATGGCAAATCTTGCAGTCCGTGAGTACACATCAGGTCAAAGATTCAAATATTATATTGAAGTAAAAGAACTGCTTGGAAGAATGGCAAAATCAGGTGAATACACCGGTGGTTTGCAAAAGGGTATTGCTGAAATTTTGAATGTAACGGAAAGACAGATTCGTAAATATGCCCAACTTGAAAAAATGCCTTTACATATTCAGCAGGATGTAATTGATGGAAAAATCAGTATAAACAAAGCGATAGAAATGGCTTCCGATAAATCTGACAGCAATTCGGAAAATTTACTGATGGAAAAGTTATTATCCAATCTTACTTCTGAACAAAAAACTATACTGTTATCAGGTGAAATTGATTTGTCAGCTATTTTGTCTAAAAAAGCGGAACTAGTTCCTATTGTTGCAGACACCTCAACGGCTTTTGACGGTAAAGCAGAAAAAGCGGAACCGGTTCCTATTGTTACAGATACTTCAATAGCTTTTGACGGTAAAGCAGGAAAAGCGGAACCGGTTCCTATTGTTGCAGATACCTCTACGGCTTTGGACGGTAAAGCAGGAAAAGCGGAACCGGTTCCTATTGTTGCAGATACATCTACGGCTTTTGACGATAAAGCAGGAGAAGCGGAACCAGTTCCTATTGTTTCAGATATTTCAACGGCTTTGGACGGTAAAGCAGGAAAAGCGGAATAGGTTCCTATTGTTACGGACACTTCAACGACTTTTGACGGCAAAACCGGAAAAGCGGAACCAGTTCCTATTGTTACTGACACTTCAATGACTTTTGGCAGTAAAACAGAAAAAGCGGAACCAGTTCCTATTGTTGAAAACAAAAATGCTAAAGGATTACAAGACGGCAGCATGATATTTTATAAAAATGGTCATTATGTTCCTAACAAAATTCAAGTCATGGAAGAACATGAACAATATACCGTCTTTAAAGTATTCGCTGTCAAGCAATAAAAACTCCTGAATTATGGTTTTCGGGCAGTTTTTTCCTTATAAAGCTGCCGCCATTAACTTATAGGAGGGACACTGAAATGACTGAACAAGATATTATCGACGCTATACGCCAGTACAAATATATCCCTGAAAAACTTCTGTTCAAGCTGTTTTGCAATGGGTGTTATGATTATGTGAATGACAAAAATTCCAAGTATCTTCAGTGTACACTTAAAAGGCTTACAGGTGAAAAAAAGATTGAATATAACTCTGACAGGAACGCATATTGTGTTCCTCTTTTTTCTGAGGAGATAAACTGTGATTTGATAAAGGCACTCTGGATACTGACAGAATTTGATGTCAAGGAACACTATGCAGGCGAAAGCCTTGTTTTGATAATCTTCATGACAAGTCAGAATCAGCTTTATGAAATCGTGCATTTGTCCTCAAAGACATACAGGATAGTCATGACGGCTATCAACAGTAATGTTGATAAAAGGGATATGCCAAAAAGAATTGCAATCGTTGACAGTGACGAAGAAGCAGATAAAATCTCTGATGAAGTCCTGCATGAAATAAATTGTGTTTCACTTTGTAGGGTTGATAATGACGGAAATATTGAAAGCTATGAAATATAATCTAAAATGTAATCAAACGCTTGCAAATGATTACATTCCATGATATAATGTTATCAATCGAAAAAATTACACTATATCATTGATAGGAGATGTTTCTATGGCAAGTGCATTAGTTCAATTTCGTACTGATGATGAGTCGAAAATCAAGGCAATGAAAATTTGCGAAAAAATCGGTATTGACTTGCAAACCTATATGCGTATGTGTATTGCCCGTCTGATTCAGGAAAATGGTGTTCCATTTAGTATGAAAATTGAAAATGAACCGGTAAACAAAGGTTTTGAAGCGTTAAAAGCAGCAAGCAAAATCGCTGAAGAAAACGGATTTTCTGAAATGACGCTTGAAGAAATCAATGCTGAAATTGCAGAAGCAAGAAAGCAAGGTGTTTGAATGAAATACTACGCTGTTATAGATACGAATGTCTTGGTGTCTGCGATGCTTAAATGGAAGTCCATACCGGGAAAAATATTGGAACTTACATTCAACGGACTGATTGTTCCATTGGTAAATGACGAAATTTTAAAGGAATATAGAGAAGTTTTATCCAGACCGAAATTTAAACTTACCCGTGAAATCGTTGATAATCTTATAAACGGTATTATGGAAAATTCAGTTTTTGTAAATGAACAATCTTTGGATGAATACCTTCCCGATCCCAAAGACAGAGTATTTTATGAAGTAGTAATGGAAGAACGAAAAAATGAGGACGCATATCTTGTTACGGGCAATATCAAGCATTTTCCCATAAGACCATATATTGTCACGCCAAGAGAAATGCTCGATATTATACTTGAAGAAAATTGAATATCATAAAAATGTAAAAGCATCTGTCATTTGACAGGTGCTTTTCTTGTTTAGGAGATGATTGAATGCAGTACGCAAGGCTTGGCAAAGTATTGAAAAAACTTGACGAAAATAAAACTCTCGCACTGGGGCTTTATAATCTGACAAATGAAATGGATTTCCGAAAAGGCTATATTGCCTTTGCAGAGGCGATGGAAAGGCTTGTAAACAAAATCAGAAC
>CADCDE010000164.1 GCA_902800065.1 uncultured Ruminococcus sp. | reverse complement strand
ACAATTCACGGAAAGTTGATGGATGAATATGCAAAAAAGCCCTATGTTTACGACTGGAAAATGAGAGCAAATTTTATAAGAGGATATTGGGAAATAGAGTTTTTTATCACAGGAGAATTGGAAATCCCTACTAAATATCAACTTGCTTACTGCCAGAAAAAACGTGCTGATGAATTGAAAAAATCCTGATCGGGAAAGGAATGGTACAAATTGACAAAGCAGGAATACAGTCAGGCAATGGAAGATGTCATTTATCTATGCCGATGTGCGGTAAATGATATAATTCCCGAA
This sequence comes from uncultured Ruminococcus sp., assembly GCA_902800065.1. Lineage (GTDB taxonomy): Bacteria > Bacillota > Clostridia > Oscillospirales > Acutalibacteraceae > UBA1213. The sequence goes on along the minus strand of CADCDE010000164.1, from coordinate 2,394 downwards.
AAGGAAAAAACAGATAAAATGAATCTTGAATACTTATTTCAAGCAGCTCAAAAACATTCACTTTCTGCTGTTGTGGCACATAGCTTGGAAAGGGCAGGTATCAAAGACCACGCTTTCCGACAAGCCAAAGCAAAATCTATACGCAAAGTTACTGTCATGGAAATAGACAAAGAACTTCTTTTTCAACGCATGGAAGCTGAAAAGATATGGTATATGCCTTTGAAAGGGGCGGTCATTAAAGACTTGTATCCGTCTATAGGTATCCGTCAAATGGCGGACTTCGATATTTTGTTTGACAGCAAATATGCTGAACAAGTACATAGCATAATGTTATCTTTGGGTTTTACCTGTGAACATTTCGGAAAATCAAATCATGATGTTTATTTCAAACAACCTGTCAGCAATTTTGAAATGCACATTTCTCTGTTCAATAAAACACATAAAAGTGAAATATATAATTATTATCGATTTGTCAAAGATCGTTTGCTCAAGGATACAGATAACAATTACGGTTATCATTTCAGTGCTAATGATCTTTATATCTATCTGACAGCACATGAATACAAACATTTTCATGGCGGCGGAACCGGTGTGCGTTCACTTCTTGACACTTATGTTATTTGGCAAAAACTTGGTGATGAACTGGACGAGGAATATATCAGAACCGAATGCCAAAAACTTGACATCAGCGATTTTGAACGGAAAAACAGACAACTTGCGATAAATCTGTTCGGTAAAGGTACACTGACTGAGGAAGACAAGGAAATATTACAATATATCATCTTTTCGGGCACCTACGGCACATGTAAAAATCATCTTGAAAACAACTTGAAAAAATATGGCGGAGGTAAAAAAGGAAAAATGAAATTAATACTGAGAAGTCTTTTTTTGCCGATGGATGTCGTGAAAGAGACGTATCCTGTTGTCTATCGCTATAAGATACTTTTACCGGGATTATTCTTTTATCGTCTTGGAAAAGCTGTCACTGTAAAAAGAAAAGAAACTTGTTCAAAACTTAAAATACTAATGAAAATCAAATAATATTTTTCTACAAGAAATCTTAATATTTAAATAATAATTTTATGCCATAATAATAAAAATATTTGACGTAATTTTAAAAACAACAGTTACTATTGCAATTTTTAATTGTGTATGATATAATTCGTATGTAAATTTTGTGAATGATTGCTTTAGGTATTTTGAAAGAAAAACTAACCTTTGGTACCCGAATTCCAGATATGCGTTTTGATGACTTTGAAGAATTATAATGCCGATTTTGTAGTAAGTTATTCATAATTATTGTGATGGCAAAAGTACAAGAGCAGATACAAAAATCAGAAAATGACAGAATGTTACTCTCATATAAGTGATATTATAATCAGGAGGTAAGGCAGATGAAAGGAATCATTCTTGCAGGTGGTAGCGGGACAAGACTGTATCCGCTGACAAAAGTAACTTCCAAACAGCTTCTTCCCATTTATGACAAGCCGATGATCTATTACCCCATGTCTGTTCTGATGAATGCAGGCATTAAGGATATTCTGATCATATCCACTCCGCAGGATACGCCGAGATTTGAAAGCCTCCTCGGTGACGGACACCAGTTCGGAGTGGAGCTTTACTATGCTGTTCAGCCTTCACCGGACGGTCTTGCTCAAGCATTTATCATTGGCGCCGATTTCATCGGCGATGACTGCGTGGCGATGGTGCTTGGCGATAATATCTTTGCCGGTCATGGATTGAAAAAGCGTCTGAAAAAATCCGTCGAAAATGCCGAAAGCGGCAAGGGTGCAACAGTATTCGGATACTATGTTGATGATCCGGAACGCTTCGGAATTGTTGAGTTTGATGAAAATGGAAAGGCTATCTCAATTGAGGAAAAGCCCGAACACCCGAAAAGCAATTACTGCGTGACAGGCTTGTATTTTTATGACAATAAGGTAGTGGAATATGCCAAAGCCTTGAAGCCTTCTCCGCGAGGAGAACTTGAAATCACCGACCTCAACAAAATATACCTTGAAAAGCAAGCCTTGAATGTAGAGCTTTTAGGACAGGGCTTTACATGGCTGGATACCGGCACACACGAAAGTCTTGTAGAAGCTACCAATTTTGTAAAGACCGTTGAAACGCACCAGCACAGAAAAATTGCCTGTCTGGAAGAGATAGCATACCTTAACGGCTGGATAACAAAGGACGATGTGCTGAAGGTTTACGAGGAAATCAAAAAGAATCAGTACGGACAGTATCTTAAAGATGTACTTGACGGAAAGTATCTTGATGTACTGCATTAAAATAGTGAGGTTTTGAAAATGATAATTATCGTAACAGGCGGCGCCGGATTCATCGGTGGAAACTTTATACATTATTATCTGAAAGCACATCCAGAAGACAGAG
>CADCDE010000163.1 GCA_902800065.1 uncultured Ruminococcus sp. | reverse complement strand
TCCGCAAGCTGTACTTGTACGGTCTGTATTCAAATATATATCGCCTTCGAGCCAGAATGATATATCTATTGTAAGTTTTCTTGAAAGCTCATCCTGTCCATCTGTTTCCTTCCACAAAGGCATTATGGGATCAACAGCTTTTACATTGCTGTTATAGTCCAGCATGAGTGACTTTACAACTTCTTCGGACATGATATGGGAACAGGTAAGATATACCCAGTCTTCCTTGAGAGGATTCTTGTGAGCATTGTACCCACCGAAAAATTCATCTATGCCCTCACCTGAATAGACAACATCAGCGTATTGCTTTACACCTGCACATCCTAAAGAAAAAGCAACTGCTGAAGCGTCACCGAGAGGCTGTCCCATTTTATCCATTACAGTAGGGATACGTTCAAAATATTCATTCGGGGTGATAACTTTTACACGGAAATCCTTTCCGACAGCCTTTGCTGTATTCCTTGCAAGCTCTGATTCATCAAAGCCGGGTACTTCATAACCTATTGTATTAGCACATGAAGCATCACTTGCTGCAAAAAGATAAGATGAATCCACTCCGCCCGAAAGGAATGATTCCTTATACGGAAATTCCTTGTCATTTTTTTCTTCACCGAGGATAGTCTCAACTGTATCTTTTATTTTTTCTGCCCATTCATCGGCTGAAACCGTCCTGTCAGGCTCAAATACAGGCTTCCAGTAACGTGTCACTGTAATCTTTTTTCCGTCCCATTCGGCATAATGTCCGGGGAGGAGCTTATATATTCCCTCATAGAATGTTTCCTCACCGATAGGATAACCGTAGAACAGATACTGCTGAAGCATTCTGAGATTGAGCTTCTTTTCGGAAACCTCTGCTATCTCATTTATATCTCCCGAACATAAAAATTCATTGTTCACAACAGTATAGAACATCTGTTTCTGACCTACCTGATCCCTTATACAGAACAGCTTTTTCTTTTCATCGTCCCATACAGCCATTGCAAACATTCCGAAAATATGTTCCATCATTGACAAGTCCCACTTCATGTAAGCCTTTTCTATAATTTCATATTCACGGTCTTTTCTGCCGAGAGTCTCCGAAACGGAAAGTTCACGGCAAAGTGTTCTCCAATTGCGGATATATCCACTGAAATATTTTATCTGAATCTTGCTTGACATTCAAAATCCCTCCAAATTTGTCGGTAAACATAGAAATTATAACATTTTTGACGAATATGGTCAATAGTTTGGAAAAAATATACATTAAGAAAATACTCTCTCGTAATAAACGGGAGAGTATTTAATGATTCAGTCGTTTTTTTGTTTATGTAAGAGTATACAGTCCGGATCGGGAATGTCAAATCTTCCTTTTTTGGCGTATGAAACACATTTTGAACCCCCACGGCACAATGAGGCATATTTACATGAAATACAGCCCTGAGGTATACCGACAGCTCTCAGTTCATTCATTATAGGACTGGTCTTATGCAGTGTAAGAAGGTCATTTTCCTTTATATTGCCGATAACGAGGGGTATTCGTCTGCATGGCATTACATCACCGTTAGCCAAAACTATCAAAAGGTTCTCACCTGCCGAACAATGATAGACCAGCTTGTTTTTGCACGGAATGAACTGTAAAGCCCTCCCACAGAACACTCTCCCTCTTTTATTAAGATGAGAAGCTGTTTTGCACAATTTCCAGAATATTTCAGTTGAAAGTGTAAGCTGTTCAGTGTCTTCCTCTGACGGTATTATCACCCTGTCAAACCACAGTTTATCCGCCCCGATATAACTGCAAAAAGCCGACAGCTTTTTTAACTCTTTATAATTGTTATTCTGTGCCGTAAATGAAATACTCGTGAAAATTCCCTGTGACTTCAAAGCGTAAATGCCGTTGACAGCCTTTTCAAAGCTCCCTTTCCCACGAATTTCATCATGTACCTTTTCCATTCCGTCAAGGCTTACCTGAACATAATCAACATGACAGGCTCTGAATCTTCGGGCTTCCCATTCACCGATAAGTGTACCGTTTGTCAGAACACCTGTTTTGATACCCTTTGACCATGCAAGACGCAGCAATTCAAATAAATACGGATGCGTCAAAGGCTCTCCGCCTGTTATGTTCAGTCTGCCCCTGCAGTTGTATGCCTTGAGCAGATTACAGAACTGTTCCAAAATATCATTTATTTTTTCTGAGCTTTCAAAGGCACTGTAATCCTCCTGATAGCAATGCTTACACCGCAGGTTGCAGCGATGTGTGATATGCCATTGAAGTGTAAAATCTGTATAATTGAAATTTTCCATTGTCAGAATGATGAGCTTCCTCCACTGCCGCAGCTGCTGCAGCTTGAACCGCTTGAACAACTTGAACAGCTCGAACCGCTTGAGCAGCTTGAACAACTGCTTCCCGAGCTTGAAGATGATGAAACAGGCGGTCTGTATACAGTAGTTTGGCTGACATAAACGGCATCTATCGGCGTTTTGAACTCTCCCTCTATTTTGTATGGCTGGGGATCTTCATAAATATTGTATTCTACCAACGCATTCTGTCTTTTTGAAAAAGCAAGGCTTATTGAGATTATCAGTCCTGCCATCAGAGATATAACAACATAACCGCTTATTTTCAAAGGTTCGCTGATATGGCGGTTTTCACAGACAGCGAGTATCTGTGAAAAAGCCGTTTTACAGCAGACATAGTAATCTCTGGATGTCGCATATCCCTTCACATTA
>CADCDE010000162.1 GCA_902800065.1 uncultured Ruminococcus sp. | reverse complement strand
ATTTACACTCAGGGGAACTTGACGGATTCAAGCTTGGCAGCAGATGGCGTATCTATAAGTACAGCCTGATAGAATTTCTGACCAAGCGATAAGAAAAGCGGCTGCACAATGGTAATAGTTACCTGTGCAGCTGCTGAAAATTCTGTTAGTGCAGTTTTGATAATATCTTTAAAATATGATTTTTTCGATTAATTTATGTCTTAAAATATTCATTTTTTGTTAGTCTCTTGGTTCAATAATGGAATCTACTATTATTATGAAGCCAAAAAAATAAAAAATCCCCTCGAAAGTAGCGGGATTCCCGGGAAACCCGTTTGTTTCAAGGGTATTTTTTAATTTTGGGCTTTATACAGCTTATTAAAGTTTTCTCTCATTTTCAAATAATTAAGATGACGTTTTTGATAATACTCATAAATTTGAATTGAGTTATTATACTCAATAATGATTGAATCGAATGTTTTTTCTATACTATCAATAATACTTTTCCACTCAGGATTCTGTATAGTTTTTTCCTCTCTGACTTTTGCTTTCCAGATATCACATATAATTGGTAATATCATAAGGTGATCATCTTTTATACTTTCAAAGCATTTTTGAGCTTGATTTTTTCGGAGATTTCCTATTTTGTCTTCTCGCTTTGTATGATATTGAAATTTATATTCGTTAAAAGAAAATAAGAATATTTGATACATATCGTTTAAATAGCCTGGTAGTTCACTGCCGGGTTTAGGCATATTTTTGTATTTTTTCTTCCATATATCATATATAATTACCAAAATATACCTATCAATATCATATTTACAGTTATTTTTGAGAGTATTAATCCTTTTTTGAACATTTTTATTGAATTTGCGGAATTCATCTGAGCCGTATAGTTTGTCTCTTTTAATGATAGCTCCAACCTGACGGCAGGTATGTTGAGTATCATCCTGTAACAGATTATTGCAGTATTTTTCTCTTTTATCTTCCGCAATAAAGAATTTACCGCAATTTTCACATTGTCTGATTATTATTTCATTGTGATTATATAAGTAACTTGCATAAAAATATCCCAACTGCTCGAAGCAAAAGAATCTATATACATTAGCATAGTTTTCCAGACTCGAATAGTCATAGTTTTCATAATCAGTAATATTCTGAACGGCGTAATCAAACTCGGATAAAAAAATCGGATGTTCACACTCATCAAACTCTTTTTTGAAGTTGACTTTTGTATCCTTGTTAAATCCTAACCTATATAGTCGCATGAACATAGAATACGGAATCGTATATTTTTTATTTCGTTTGTTTGCAAGGATGGTAAGCAGTCTTTTTAAACTTTCAAGCGTATCAAAAATAGAAACAAGCTCGTGATTGAGAAATTCATCGGGATGAACAATATGGTTATAGTATTTTTCTATATCTTCAAATAAGCTTTTCTCCATTTCAGGTGTCATATTTCCACAAATCATTTGAAATATCGGACAAACTGCTTCATAGATCATTTCACAAAGATATCCTTCGTCCTTTTTATAATCCGGATTTCCGGTATTGTTTTCTCTTATCATCTTTTGAATAATCTGATAAATAAACAAAAGATCAGCCGGAGTCACATAACAAAGATCGGAGAAATTTGATATTTTGGCATTGAAATATGGATGAATCTTATTAAGATAAAAGGAAAATTCTATTAGAAGCTGTGCGATTTTATTGGGTTCTTCATAAAAATGTTCACAGTATTTTTCTACTACGGTAATTGCGTTTTTTAGGTGTCCGTGATAATCACTATTCACCGCATCGAGCATAGTTTGAATTCCATTAGCCTTTGGACAATCTGACCATTCAATTGTATCTTTGTACTCCAGTTTTGAGTCGGTAAAGGCCTGAAACAAAAAATAATGCTCTCTTTTATACTCATCGATTTCACCGTAGTCCCTCAAGGGCAATAAATTGATATCATTAGACATAGTTGCACCTCATAATAAATATTGATAATTTATATTATCATAAAATTATCCATATTTCAATACATTTTCCGAAATGGATGTGATATGATCTAATTGGTCCAGCGAAAGGAGGAAAAAATGAATACAGAAAAAATTGGAATTGTATTATCGTTTGCTAAAGGAGGTGAGGAAAAAAATGGAAATATCTATTATAATGGAGAGCAGCTGACAATTGGAACCATACGGAACTTGGGACTCCGAGAGTACCGTTCAGAAAATAACACTACGAATATGTATATCCAAGTTGTTTTTATTACCGATGAAAAAATCACAGAGGTTGATGTACCGTTTGTGGAGCTGGAAAGTGGCGAGTTTCTGAAATATCGTCCGCCCGATTTCCATGTGTTAACAACAATCGATAAAAAAACAGAAAAATTCTTTTGTAAATCCATTCTTAGAAGCATTTTGGGGTTATCTGTTGAAAAATATTATTGTTTATCCCTTGGCTATAACCATATTGAAGGTAAGGTGGTATACAATACCGGTGACAGAGTGATTAATGCTCCTGAATTAAAGAAGTGGATTTCCGAATCGGATTTCAGAATAAAATACGGTGAACCAAAATCTAAAGAAACATATAAAAAGTGGATATCAGAGTTTTTGAAATCTTTGAATTATCCGCCTGTACTTTTGATAGCGGCACTGGTACCGTATATATTTCCGCTGATTGATGAAAACAAAAGGGTACATTATGAATTTGTAGGATATATTGTTGGAAAAAGCGGATGCGGCAAAACG
>CADCDE010000161.1 GCA_902800065.1 uncultured Ruminococcus sp. | reverse complement strand
ACTACAAATGATATTGTCGTTTATCTCGATTTATTTCTGCTGAATAACGGCATTGAAGCCGAATTTTATCAGTCTGAATATGCTCAATACTGGCAAGATGCCATGTTTCCGAGTGAGGAACTCTTGAATTTCAAGCCCGATTTGGTATTTATCCACACCACTAACAGAAATATTACTAACTTCCCCACGACTGCAGACACTAAAGAACAAGTCAATGCCTTGCTTGAAAATGAGTGCAACAAATTCGTGCAGATGTGGCAAAAGATTTCCGATACCTACCACTGCCCTATCATTCAAAACAATTTTGAAATGCCTTTCTATCGCATTATGGGCAACAAGGATTGCAGTGATTATCGTGGTCGCTCCAATTTCCTTACACGCCTTAATCAAAAATTCTATGATTATGCCAATTCAACAGAGGGCTTTTACATCAACGACATCAACTTTATATCTGCAAGTTACGGTTTGAAAGAGTGGAGTAACCCATCATATTGGAATATGTACAAGTACGCTATGTGCGTTGAGGCTATACCCGAATTTTCCTTTAACCTTGCCAATATCATTAAATCCGTTTTCGGCAAGAATAAAAAAGCTCTTGCACTTGACCTCGACAATACCCTTTGGGGCGGTGTTGTCGGTGATGACGGAGTGGACGGTATTCAAATTGGTCAGGAAACGGGCGTTTCACAGTCATATTATGAATTTCAGAGTTACATCAAGTCATTGAAATCTCTCGGAATTATTTTAACCGTCTGCTCAAAAAATGACCATGAAAACGCTGTTGCAGGACTGAATCACCCCGAAGGTGCTTTAAAGCCTGATGATTTCATTATCATCAAAGCCAACTGGGAAAACAAAGACCGCAATATTATTGAAATTGCAAATGAACTGAATATACTCCCCGATTCGATTGTGTTCGTTGACGACAATCCTGCTGAAAGGGCTATCGTTGCCGCACAGGTGAACGGTGTCAGCACTCCCGTTATGGACAGCGTGGAAAATTACATTACCACTCTCGACAGAAACGGCTATTTTGAAGTGACGAATTTCAGCGAGGACGACCTCAAACGAAATGAAATGTACAAGGCAAATGCCGAAAGAGCTTCACAACAAGCATCTTTTGCAGATTACAATGAATATCTTTTGAGTTTGGATATGACGGCTGTTATTGATGATTTTCTGCCCGTCTACTTGCAAAGAATTACACAACTTTCCAACAAGAGCAATCAGTTCAACGTCACAACAAAACGCTATACTCCTACCGAAATGGAAGAAGTTTTTGCAAGTGATGAATATATCCGCCTTTACGGTAAACTTGTTGATAAGTTCGGTGATAACGGTGTTGTATCGGTAGTTATCGGCAAAAAAGACGGTGATGTTCTGAACATGGAATTGTGGCTTATGAGTTGCCGTGTTCTCAAAAGGGATATGGAATTTGCCATGCTTGACAGGCTTGTTGAAAGGTGCAGAGAACAGGGCATTTCCACGATAAAAGGCTACTACTTCCCCACCGCAAAAAATAATATGGTAAAGGACTTGTATGGCAGGTTCGGATTTGATAAAATAAGTGAAGATGAACAGGGCAATACCATTTGGCAGCTTGATGTTGCAAGCTACGAAAATAAATGTCATGTTATCAAAGTAGAGGATAATTCTTCTATTCAATAAAAACAGGAGGAAATTTTTTATGAAACAGAGTTTTACAAAAGGCTTTTTGACACCCCTTCCGGTGTTCATTATCGCCACTTATAACGAAAACGGCACTCCCAATGCCATGAATGCTGCATGGGCTGGTCAGATCGGCGGCAGTCAGCTTTCACTGAGTCTTTCGCCTGCACACAAGACAACAAAAAATATCATAGCAAACAAGGAATTTACTATCAGCTTTGCGACAAAAGAACAAGCTGAGGCTTGCGATTATGTCGGCATTGTTTCAGGCGATAAAGTTCCCGATAAACTCGAAAAATGCGGTTTTACCGTCACAAAGTCAGACAAAGTTAATGCACCTGTCATTGACCAGTTGCCTGTTGCTATTGAGTGCAAAGTTATAGAAATTCAGGAAGAACTCGGCGAAACAAGGGTTGTAGCCGAAATTGTCGGCATGAAAGCAGATGAAAGTGTGCTTACAGACGGCAAAGTTGATATTTCCAAACTTCACCCGATAATGTTTGATACAGTTGCCAAATGCTACCGTGAAATAGGCGAAAACATAGGCGGTGCATGGTCAATCGGCAAAAAATTCATATAATTAAAAGGAGATAAAAATTATGGACAGCAAGACTATTTATACAAGATTGAACAAGGTTTTCAGAGATGTTTTCGATGATGACAGCATCAACGTAACCCCCAAAACTACCGCTAAAGACATTGAAGATTGGGACAGCCTCGAACACATCACCCTCATTTCCGCAGTTGAAAGAGAGTTCAAGATGAAATTCAAGATGGGCGAAATTTCCTCTATGAAAAATGTCGGTGAAATGGCAAGCATCGTTGCAGCTCGTGGTAAATAATTTTCAGCCAAACACAGCAGAGTTGATTTGCTGTGTTTGATTTTTGAAAGAAAGTATTAGTTGCTATGAGCGGCGGTGTGGACAGTTCAGTTGCGGCGGCTGTTTTAATGGACGATTATGAAGTAACAGGGGCTACAATGAAACTCTTTACAAATGAGGACATTCAGCTTGACAGGCAGAAAACCTGCTGTTCACTTGATGATGTCGAAGATGCACGTTACGTTGCACACAAACTCGGTTTTGAACATTATGTTTACAATTTCGGTGACAGGTTTAAAGAGTGTGTCATTGACAGGTTTAATAATGCCTATATCAACGGAGAAACGCCAAATCCTTGCATTGACTGCAACAGGTTCATAAAATTCAATGCCCTTTTGAAAAGAACTGAACTTTTGGGGATGGACTATATCGCAACAGGTCACTATGTCAGACGAGAATTTGACGAAAAATCTCAAAGATATATATTAAAAAAAGGTCTTGACGAAAC
>CADCDE010000160.1 GCA_902800065.1 uncultured Ruminococcus sp. | reverse complement strand
ATGGATAATGTCAATGCTTCTGTAAAAAGAATACTTGCCCTGAAAGAAAATAACGGTCTGTTCGTTTCATATGACGGTTCTGATATTGAGGAACGTGTGGAATATGCCTTAAACCATGTAGGCACAAAGGAAATTCACGATAAAGAACGGGAACTTGCCAAAAAAACAATTACTCTTGTTAAAAATGATAATGATACACTTCCATTAACTGTATCAAATGAAAAAACGGTTGTACTTGTTCCGTATGATGACGAAACGATACCTATGAATTACGCTGTAAAAAAGCTCACTAATGATGAAAAAATTCCTGATGGAGCTGTCATTGAAGCATATTCATATTACGACAAGACAGTTGATGAAGTTCTGCCGATGACAGAGGGTGCAGATAATATTGTCTTTATGTCCGAAATGTACAGTGAAAGGGCGTTGAAAAACGATACCGCAAAAATGGCGGATACTCTTGCGGATACGATTCATGAAAACGGCGGCAAATTCATTGTAATGTCAGTAAATCTCCCTTATGATGTTGCCCGCTTTGAAAAGGCTGACGCAATCATGCTGACCTATCAGGCTCGCACCATGAGAGAAGATCCCGGTGATAAAGTAAAGGAGATACAGCAGTATGGTCCGAATATGCCTGCGGCTCTCTATATGATATTCAGCAAAGATGATGCACCTGCAGCAAAGCTTCCGATAAACATTCCTCAGCTTGATGAAAATTACAGCTTTACCGATACTGTTCTCTATGAAAGAGGTTTTGGTCTGACCTATGCGACAGAGGAAGAAAAAGTCATAATGGCAGAACATACCAATATTACATGGGGACGTTCAGGCGAAAGTATCGTCATCAGGACAAATTCTACATCTGATACAGTTGCGATACGCATAGGCGGAGGTCTTGCAGGTACAGAAACAACAGAGGGTGTTACGCTTGAAAACGGTATAGTAACACTTTCGGGAGAATTTGCAAATACTATCCTTTCAGACGGTGAAAATACTCTGAAACTTATATTTGCAGACGGTGAAATTGAAATCAGTATTTTTGTAACGGCTGAAGTGAAGGGAGAAGAATCTTCTAAAATAAAAGAAGAAGAATCTTCCAACAATTCGGTGACACAGATTTCTGATAATATAAGTACGCCCAAAACAGGTGAATTTTATCCGTTCTTTATCATACCAATGTTTATAGTATCGGGATTTATTGCAGTATTTGCCTCAAAGAAGAAAAGCAGAAAAGATACATTCTGATTATCTGCAATATTTTCGGATGAACTCAAATGAAAAGTCCCCTCGCTGCCAAGCAGTGGGGGAACTTTTTTATTATGATATGTTTGCTTCGGTAATGCTTGCCCATGAGTATTCACTCATATATTCACCGTGAAAGGAATTGATAGTATCAATATTGCCGTCAAAAAATCTGTACAGGTCGCAGTTGAACTGTTCAGGGACTGCCCGTATGTATCCTTTTTTCATTTCGATTATATCGCTGATACCGTATTTGTCCAATGTTGCACGAAGACTTCTCAATATAACATCAAACTGTTTTTGTATAGGTCTGTCGTATGTTCTGTTTTCCCACAGAATCGAAAAAGCGGTTGCCCTTGATACGAAACTGCCGTGTCTGTCTACGAGATAGGCAAGAAGTTCCTTTGATTTGGAGCGTTGAAATGCGATAGGTTCTCCGTCTAACAATACATCAAATCTCCCGAAGGTTCTCACAAAGATATTGGTATTTTGAGGCTTATATTTGTGAAGCTTAATATTTTCTATTGCGTAGTCAACTTCTTCTTTCAGTCGTTCATTGCTGACAGGTTTCATAAGATAGCCTGATGCGTGCATTGAAATTGCGTCAAGTGCATATTCCGAATATCCTGTCAAAAAGATAATGGCAATATTTTTATTAATTTTTTTCATTTTTGCTGCCAGAATGATTCCGGTCATATCTGGCATATTGATATCCATAATGGCGATATCGGCTTTATGATGGCAGAGATATTTAAGAGCATCTGTTGCGTTATTAAATCCCTCTACTTCAGGTTTTTGCGGCAGTTCAAGGCACATGGAAACCGTCAGCTTCAAAATCAATTTTTCGTCATCAATACAAATAATTTTCACATTTTCACTTCCTTATAAAAAATATTCTCAATTCAATTATAAACTTATGTCTAAAAAATGTAAAATCTATTTTTAATATAATGTCAAATTGCACAGATTAAGCTATACTTCGTTGTTGAAAAAATAAAATTTGTTTTTTGAAGCTATTTTGATGTATGTTTGTTAGATATTAGTTATACCCAACATGTTAAATAAATGCAGGGTTAAAGTTTTATTTTAAATATTTGTTTTGGTCTGCTTGCCATTGCGTTTACATTTTCGCTGATACCAATATGGAACTTAGCAGAGAATTTTTGTTTATTCAGTTTTTCAATTCTCTTTTGTATTTATAGTATGTATTTCTTGAAACATTGCCGATAAGTTTAAGTACGTCTGCATCATTCAATGTTCCACCGAAATCTTTGCTGTGTTGTAAAATAATTTGTTTTGCTGAAATGCTCTTTTTGGAAACGATTTCTGCACCGACAGGTCTGCCGAATTGTTTGCCTTTGAGTTTGGCGGTTTTAATGCCTTCGGAAGTTCTTTTGTGTAAATCATCAACTTCTTTCTGAGCCTGCTCAAATGAAAGATAAATTTGTTTTTTGGCAAGTATCATAAGTACGTTATTGATAGCCTTGATAAATTCGTCGGCTATTTCATTGCCTGTCATTTCAATCTGTTGTGATATTGCACTT
>CADCDE010000159.1 GCA_902800065.1 uncultured Ruminococcus sp. | reverse complement strand
TTTGTTTTTGAAATCCTTTAAAGTTGGTAATAAAGCTTTTGAATCTGCAAGGGATTTATCTTCGTCAGGAGCTTTTGATTTCTTTTCAACGACTATATCTATAAAATGTCAAGACCCAATGTACAAAAAATATTATATAAAAATGTACAATTAGTCTGTTTGTTTTAAATGATCCTTCAGTCTGTAGGACTTTCCTGATATTGGTATTACATGTGCATGATGCAGAACCCTGTCCATAATGGCATTTGCCACAACCGCATCAAAAAATATACCATCCCATTCATTAAAGTTCATATTTGTCGTTAATATAGTGCTTTTCTTTTCATAGCGCATATCTATTAACTGAAAAAACAGATTGGAATCTTCTTTATCGATAGGAAGATATCCAAGCTCATCAATTATAAGCAGCCGGTAATGACAGAAGTGCTTTAATCTTGCATCAAGCCTGTTTTCTAGCTTTGCACGTTTTAATTGTTGCAACAGATCATTACACTTTATAAAATATGTGCTTACACGTTTTTTTGCGGCTGCAATACCGATTGAAGTTGCAAGATGTGTCTTCCCGACTCCACTTGGACCAAGAAACACTATATTCTCATTCTTTTCGAGAAAGCCAAGACTTGCAAGTTCTCTCATTTCCTGTTCATTTACATTTGGCTGAAAGCTAAAATCATAATCCTTAAGTTCCTTTACGAACGGAAATGCTGCAGCCTTTATCATAGACCTTGAAGCATTCTGTTCCTTAAAATCAACTTCATAATTACTGAGTTTTAATAAGCCTTCTGTAAATGATAATCCGTTTGTTGTTACAAAATCTCTTATTTCATCAAGATGAAGTTTCATCTGGGTTAACTTTAGCAGTTCCAGATTTGCTGTTAACTGATTGTATGTACTGTTACTCATAATCATAAACCTTTCCTATTATCTCAAGATTTTCTTTTGCCCTGTCCATTATGTGCTCATCCCTGAAAATATGTGATTTTCTGGCAATCGCGGCATAATGCTCAGAAATATAATTTAATTTTTTTAAACTTAACTGATGAATGGTTATAAATTCTGTGTTACAATACACATGTATATAACCATCATATACCTGTAATGAGACAATCTTGTCAATGTACTCAGGTGGTACAGAGTATTGACAACCTTTATAATTAAACATACTTGAATGATTGACTTTTACGGTATTTGTGGTGATTTGGTAAGGCTTTCTTATGGTATCAGCGGGCAAGCTGTTTAAGAAAGCCTTTTCTTTGTTATAATACATCAATGGTATTCTTCCTGTTCCCTGATTCACCTGCGCATTAACACGGTTATTAATTCTTGTCACTAATTCAACTAATTCCCTGTAATTTAACTTTCCATTGTAAGCTCTTATTTCGTCCAGTATTTTCATAGGAGCCTCAACTTTGGCCTTTGTATGAGGATGTCCTGCAATGCACGGCTGAACTTTAAAACCATAATCGTCAGCAAACTGCTGAAACTTATTATTTACTTTACCGGCAGAATATTTTGTTCTTGCTTCATCCATAACAGTTTTCATGTTGTCAGTTACTATTTCATCCGGTACACCACCAAATGTTTCAAATGCGTCATCAAGATACGAGAAGAGTATATCCTGCGTTTTAGAAAGCGAAACTCTGTACACTCGGAATCTTGAATATGAAAGCAACAGGACGAAAATATTTACATCTATAGTTTCACCGGAAGAAAGAATGAACGGAATTGATTCTTTCCAGTCCAACTGAGCCTGTTTACCCATAGGTGTTTCATATCTGATAGTGACCTTATCAGTATTAGAAGGCCTGCTTTTTCTGAAATATGAATCGAATTCAGGATATTTCTTAAGATAATGACAAAAGTTACAATAAACACCTGTAAAGCCATGGTTATCAACCAGATATTGCCATAAGACTTTTCTATAGTAGAATACCTGTTGGCTTTTATCGGATAACAACTCGGCAATTATGTCATAAAAAGGTGTAATACAGTCATCACAGTTTCTTGTTTCTGGTTTTGTATATCCGTTTATATATTTATCAACTGTACGTCTGTCAACCTCCAATTCTCTTGCTATTTGGCTTTTATTAATCTTCAATGTCCCATCCTCCAAAAATGGTTTTAATTTGTACAGGTCATTGACACTTTCTATTTTTATGTTTGTTATGATCTGATTTTTTAGTATCATTATGAGTTCCTCCTTGTAACTCATATATCATAACATTTGTACATTCTTATTTAATATTTATTGTACATATTTAAGTATAACTTTATAATCTATAAATCTATAGAAAGGATAAGTGCATAACCATCATTTCTACTGGCTATACACTTATTATACGAGGAATGAAAACTATGAATCAGTATGTAACGGGAGCAGTCATAAGGGTACTGCAATACAGTGACAAATTCTAATGTTTCAGCAAATATGATACGTTCACGTTTCTTTATATGTCCGGTATGCGGAAATATCATTCATACTCTAGGAGAAGCTGTGATTCATTGCCATGGAGTACAATTGCTGCCTGAGGAAGCAGAAGAAACTGATGAAGAACATAAGATATTTATAGAAAGAGTAGAAGATGAGTATTATGTAAGAATAGAGCATGGAATGAATAAAAAGCATTATATATCATTTATCGCGACGGTCTCTTCAGATAGAATACAAATGGTAAAGCTGTATCCAGAAGGAAATGCTGAGGCAAGATTCAATATAGATGAAGTGAAAAGACTATATTTTTATTGTAATCAAAGTGGACTGTATTATAGAGATTTGCTCAATTCCAATAAAACAAAAAT
>CADCDE010000158.1 GCA_902800065.1 uncultured Ruminococcus sp. | reverse complement strand
AGCGATAATCTGACCGAAGATTTGAATACGATTATTTCAGAGCTTAAAGCAGTGTTGCTACGGGAACGTTTATGATATTATCCATACAATTCTGATAAAATAACCTCTTGTGCCAGTAAAAAATATCAATCAAAAAACAAGATGTTTGATACAAGCCAAAGGCTGCAGAGAATAAAACAGTTTGTTGATAAGCAAAGAAAGATCATAAGCCAACACTTTGTTGACCAATCGGGTACAAAGTCCACGAAAAGTTTTGGCGAGAACTCTTTCGGCCTTAAGCTGCTGTGAAAGCTGCGAAAATACAGTTTCAACTCTTCTGCGGAATTTGAATATCATTTGTCTGAAAGGCTTAGACCACTGGACTTTACTGTTGTTTCGTTTCAGGGCTAAAAGGCAGATATTCTGGTTCTGCATATCTTCTCTCAGTTGCTCTCCGACATACCCTTTATCACCAATAACTGAAAGGGCATACTCTTCGCCCATTAAATCACGCAGTCCCTCTCTGTCATCAGTGGAAGCAGGAGTAATGTCAAATGCAGTAATAAAGCCGTCAAGCGTAATGAGAGCATGAACTTTAAATCCGAAATAAGTCTCTTTTTTGGACGGGCATTTTCCGTAATCGGCACCATCACTCTAAAAACTGCGGCAAAAATGAGCCCTTCCAAATTTGCAGACTTCCAGCGGAAAGCTGTCCACAATATAGTAATCATGGGAACCGACATTGAAAAATTGAAACAATTTTTCCCGTATCAGTTCCGTTACCTGAAGAAGATCTCTGCGTTTTCTGTTGAACTTGCTGCGGCAGCACAGTTCGGGAAACAGATAACGATAATTCTTTTTGACAAAATTGTACCATCCGTTTTCCGAATCGTTACCTGACAATTCTCCGCATATGCTTATGGTGATTATCTCGGAATCAGACAATTTGACTTTTGAAATGTTTTTTCGTTTTGTTACTTCCTGTGGTGCATATTGCTTGTACAGTTCATCGATCATCACATATGAGATTAAAAAAAGGTCTTCCATATTTTCGATTTCTATGCTATAATTATCCTGAAACTTCAACATTGAGTATGCCTCCTATAATTGTTTTGGGTTTGATTATAGAATAGCATATTTGAGTTGGAGTTTCATTATTTTTATTTTTTTATTTTCTACTGGCACAACGAGTTAATTAGTCCCAGTTAATGGCGTCATGGCTTACGGTCTCGCCGTCTATTAACTCTCTGCGAGCCGCTGCAATAGCTTGAAGATCATCTACACTGGCCACATCATCGGATATAAAGCGTTTTGCTATCTCCAAAAGCAACACCTGTTCCTGTTCCGGTATACAATCAATTATTTTTACAATTCTTTCTCTTACAGGTAACACGTTTTACACCACCTTATTTTTTGCCAAATAATCTTGAAAAAAATCCTTGTTTCTGCTTTGGTTGTTCCTGATCAGAAGATTGTTCAACTCTGTCATTATGTCCGGTAAGCTGTTTTTGAATAGTTCCTGCATGGAGTGCCTGCGCACCGGTCAAAGCGGCTGCCATACTCTCCATGGCAGCCGTAAGTTGTCCAATCTGCTCTTGCAATATTTGAATCTGGTTGTCTTTGGCAATAAGTTGATCTTGTAGCACTTGTATTTGATTGTCTTTAACAGTTAACTGTTGACTTAATATTGACAACTGCTCTCTTACTATGCCATTTTCCGTTTTTTCCGATTCGGAAAGCATTTCACTTTCCAATTTTTCCGTTTTTTCCGATTCGGAAAGCATTTCACTTTCCAATTTTTCCGTTTTTTCCGATTCGGAAAGCACTCCATCTTTCAATATTTGTAACTTAACTTGGGTAATTTGTGCATCGGAAAGCATATACCTATTGCCCACTTTTCTGAGCTTACTTTGGATTCCGAGTTCTGATACGATATTTCTAATAGTTGGCTTGCTTACCCCCAACTCATCAGCAAGCTGCTTGATCGTCATCTCCATTTTATTTTACCCCTCTATTATTATCTTGCAGGAAAAATTTCTACCTGAGCGGTTGAAAATTGTTTTGGCGAAAAAGAGTCATAAACGGTAAAATAACAATCAACTTGTCATTCTGAGGAGCGAAAGCGACGAAGAATCTTTGCAAGATTCCTCACTTCGTTCGGAATGACAAAGATTTTACAAGCATAACTCATTGATATTTGGTTTCCAACCGCTCAGGTAGAAAAATTTTAGATAATATTGTCAAAATCACATTGCAAAAAGTCTGAAATATGTTATAATAAAAACATAGGGCAGTAGTACGCCAATACTACTGCCCCCAAACAATACAAAGAGGTCGCAACTCGATGTATCATTTGTTGTTTTTTATTATCTTAGGTTATTCTAACATAACATTAAAAAAAAATCAAGTGTATATTTTTAGTTGCGACCTCGTAAAAAATATTATTTTTTACGGAGGTTATTTTTTATGGGAAAATTATCAGCCCAAGCAGAAAAAGTCTATAATTTACTCAAAATCAGAACATGCGAACAAGACAACAGCGGAACTTACTGCATCTATCCAAGAAAAGAAATAGCTCAAGACAGCGGAACGAATGAAAAGACAGTTCAAAGAGCCTTAAACGAATTGGAAGAAAAAAATTACATCTTGCGCCATGCACAAAGAAGACAGGCTCAACGAATTTATTTTGTCCCCTCAAACTCTGAAAATGTCCCCTTAAACTTTGAAAATGTCCCTTCAAACTCTGAAAATGTCCCTTCAAACTCTGAAAATGTCCCTTCAAACTCTGAAAATGTCCCTTCAAACTCTGAAAATGTCCCTTC
>CADCDE010000157.1 GCA_902800065.1 uncultured Ruminococcus sp. | reverse complement strand
AAATCTGTCAGAGATTTTTCTATTTCTGGACTGAATTTTACTGCAACAAAAAGACGCATTTGCTTTTCCTCCTTCATCATCATAAAAATATTATATATCACGGCTGATGTTTTTGCAATAAAAAGCCTGAACTCAACGTAAAATGCTTGATTTCGGGATTTTGTTTTGTACAGGCAACCGAAAGTTGCTTGGCTGAAATAAAAGAATATGTTATAATCTATATGAGGAGGCGGTTATATATGGAAACAAAAGAAATCATTTATGAACTTCGTACAAAAAACGGATTATCTCAGGACGCACTTGCGGAAAAGGTCTTTGTGACACGTCAGGCGGTTTCCAGATGGGAAAACGGTGAAACTGTTCCCAATACGGAAACTTTAAAGCTGTTGTCAAAGCTGTTTGACGTTTCCATCAATACTCTTTTGGGTTCGCCCCGTCAGATGATATGCCAATGCTGCGGTATGCCCCTTGAAGATACGATTATCAGCAAGGAAAAAGACGGTTCATTCAATGACAGTTACTGTAAATGGTGCTATGCTGACGGAGAATATATGTACAGTGACATGGACGATTTGATTGAGGTATGTGTCAGGAATATGAAAAGTGACGAACATTCCGAAAATGAAATCAGAGCATATCTCAAAGAGATGCTTCCAAAATTGGACTATTGGAAAAAATACAAAGAACTCAACAACGGAAAATTTGAAGAATTCAGGAAACATCTTATTGATGAGATAAATGATTTGCATATTGAGGGAATGCCGAAGCTTGAAAAATTGAATGCCCTTGTCGGCAGTTATGTCAATCTCGCATACAGACTTCCCAACGGAAATACAGTGAAAAAATTTCTTGATGACAATGCCACTTATCTCGGAAATCAGCTTGAATGTGAATTCGGCGGAAACAGATGTTTCGGCATACTCGCAAATATGGATTTTATTTTGATATGCACCTATGAAGAAAATGGTGATAACCCTGAACTGCTGATATATAAAAAACGATAACAAAAGGGAACAGGTTGCCTGTTCCCTTTAAGTTCAAAACCATCAATATGAGAGCATATCGCACTCAAATTGATGGTCTCTTTTTTATTCCCCATCTGAAAATAAAACTTCCGGTTTAATCCTTCATTTGATTTGGATCAAGCATTTTAATGACCTTTGCAGGCACACCGCCAACTACCGCATAATCGGGAACATCTTTCGTAACTACCGCACCGGCTGCCACAACAGCATATTTTCCTATTGTCACTCTCGGACATATCGTTACATTCAGTCCAAGCCAAGCATTCTTTTTGACAGTGACTTTACCGTAAGTATAGTTTATGTGTCTGTCGTACATATCATGGTTAATAGTTGCAATACGAAGTCCGGGGGCTGCCATAACGCCGTCTTCAAATTCAATGCCGCCCGAAGCGGAAAGTATCGCTGAATGATTGATAAACACATTCTTACCGAAAGTCACACGGTTGCCGAAATCGCAGGTGAACGGTGTCAATATCCTTACATCATCAAGTTTCCGTCCGAAAAGTTCCTCTAAATATGTCACATAAGACATATCATCCGGCAAAACAGCGTTTGCCTTTGCACAGAGAGTTCTTGCTCTTATCATTTCATCAACTGCTTCTGTAAAATATGGCTCCGTTACTGTTGTAGGTCCGCCCCTATCCATCAGTTCATAAACATAACCTTTTGGATATTCCATTACATTTCTCTCCTTAAACAAGTCCGTTCTGTTCCAGCCACTTTTTGACATTATCACCTGAATTCGCTGCACGACTGCCGTTGATGGACAAACCCTTTGCGACTTGTGCTTTACAGATGTTTTTAATGTCACGCTCACTTTTACCCATGCCGCTGCCTTCATTTGTACAGAATGGAAGAATTGTTTTTCCCGAAAAGTCAAATGCTTCAAGGAAAGTGAATACAGCCATCGGCATAGTTCCCCAGTAATTCGGATAGCCCAAAATAATAGTGTCGTATTCATCAATATTTTCGGGCAGGCTGACAAGTTCAGGTCTTGCATTGTTACGCAAATCCTTTTTTGCCTCGTCAATGCACGTCATATACACGGGCGAATAGGGATTTTTCATTTCAATTTTGAAAGTATCCGCAGAAATCATATCTTTCATCAGATTTGCCACAATTTCCGTGTTTCCTACTTTTACATAACGCATTGCACCGCCGAAATAATTTTCATCTGCCCTTGAAAAGAATGCTATCAAAGTTTTTGCCATATCAATGACCTCCGTTCTTTATTTTCTGAATATATTATATCATCAAACTATTGCAAAGTCTAATAGAAATCGTTTATAATTGATTTAATAATCAAATACCGGAGATGAACTTATGACAACAAAACAGATAGATTATTGCATAGAATTGGCACATACTCTCAATTTCAGCAGGGCAGCGGAAAATCAGTTTGTCAGTCAGCCGACATTCTCCTATCAGATAAAGCTGTTGGAAGAAGAAATCGGCTTTGCGGTATTTGAACGCAACGGAAAAGGTACTTCCCTGACACCTGCAGGAATGCAGTTTGTCAGTTTTCTGACGAATATGCGTGAGTATTTGAAACGTGCCATTGAACAGGGACAGAATTTCAGCAGTAAATATAAGGATAATATTTCTGTATGTATAATAGTCAGACAGGCTTTGTATTTTCTTCCCCAAGCAATCAGGATTTTCACAAAGTCAAACCCCGATACACAAATCACACCGATATTCCGCTATGAAAACGGATTGGAAAGTTTTTTGAAAAATGAATGTGATATTCTCTTTACTCTCAAAGAACATACAAAACAACTTCCGAATGTTACAGTACACGATATTTTTACAAGCCGTATTTATCTCATAGCACAGAAAGAGGATCCTCTTGCGAAAAAGAATATTATCACGGAAAGCGATATTTACGGGAGAACGCTTATGGTAGGCGGCGGTTCACCGAATGCCCTGAAAGCCGTTCAGCACCGCCTTATTGCAACAGGCAAAATCGAATATTTCAACAGTGCCGACCACGATACAACTCTTACGAATGTTGCGGCAGGGCGTGGAATATGCCTTGCACCTGGATTTTTAAATGACCACAGCGGACAGTTTGCATGGATTCCTTTTGACTGCAAAGAAAATTTTTCATGTGTCCTCTGCACCCATAAAGATGACAAACGGACATCGCTCAATTCATTCATAGAACTTCTGAAACGGCTGTATAGTGAAGCGGTAGTATTTCCGCTATAAAAATAACAGATACTGTCGGCAAAAGCCAAATATTTTCCTTGACGGTCTGATTGCTGTCGGCTATAATAAGACAAATAAAGAATTTTGAGGAGGCTGTCAAATGACCAAGAATGAACTTCATGCTTTCGTGTCGGAAAGTAAAGGCAATGAAAATAATATATGTCAGATATATGCCATTAAAAACGGTATCACGGTTTATAACGATAATTGGCATGGTTTTGAAACGGACAGTGCCATGAATGTCATGTCTGTCACAAAAGGCGTTATGGCTTTGCTTATCGGAATTGCACTTGATAAAGGGTATATCAAAAGTGTACAGCAGAAGGTTCTGGAGTTTTTCCCCGATTACACCGTAAAACGTGGTGAAAGCAGAAGGTTCTGGAGTTTTTCCCCGATTACACCGTAAAACGTGGTGAAAAAACCATATATAATGTAACTTTGGAACATCTCCTTACAATGACCGCCCCGTATAAATACCGTTCTGAACCTTGGACAAAGGTTTGTACCTCTGATGACTGGACAAAGGCTGCCCTTGACCTTCTCGGCGGTAAAGCAGGTATTACAGGCGAATTCAAATATTCCACACTCGGCATACAGATACTTTCGGGAATTATCGAAAATGCAGCAGGGCAAAAGTGCATAGATTTTGCCAATCAATATCTTTTTGCACCTTTGGGAATACCCGAACATACCATTCACGGCAGCAGTTCAAAGGAAGATCAGTTTGATTTTCTGATGAACAAATCTCCACACAAAAATGAATGGTATTCCGATCCCAAAGATACCGTCACGGCAGGCTGGGGACTGACTTTATCGGCGTGTGACATGGCAAAAATCGGTTTGATGGTCTTGAACGGAGGAATATACAATGAAAAGCAGATTCTTTCAAAAGAATGGATAGATAAAATGACTTCACCAATCATTCAGTTAGGCAAAAATTTCGGTAATATGTGTTACGGATATCTCTGGTACAGACCTCATAAAGATAAGCCTGTATATGCCGCTATCGGTGACGGCGGAAATGTGATATATGTCAATGCCGAAAAAAACATTTCCGTTGGCGTGACAGGTACATTCAAGCCGAGAATATT
>CADCDE010000156.1 GCA_902800065.1 uncultured Ruminococcus sp. | reverse complement strand
TCACAAAGTTCACTATCCAACTGATTCATAATTTCATCAGCAGTATCGCTTTCAGTTGAATCCGCACTGTCATTTGACGGATTTTCGCCTGAAGTATCTCCATTCGGATTTTCACCTTCATCTTCGGATTCATTTATTTCATCAAATATCGAACTTATGAACTGCCAGCAATATACCAAAAGGTGATTTACAGCCGATATTCTTTCTTTGGGATTTCTTTCATCAAGGGCAAAATCAAGCGTCTGTATGCAGTCATAAAGCACATCTGTATATTCATTTTTTATATCGTCCTGATTTTCAATCCTGCCCGTTTTCACATACTGCAAAAGCAGGTTTGCAATAATGCTTATCGGCTTATAATCCTTGTCAATCATATCATTCAGCGAGGGCATTATTTCAGCCTGTCTGATGTTGTTAAGCTGTATGCCTATGGAGATACTGCCCGGAAACTTTGCTTTCATCAGCCTCTCAATATAGCCGTCCTCAACAAATACTGCCCGGAAACTTTGCTTTCATCAGCCTCTCAATATAGCCGTCCTCAACAACATTTGACAGATACAGAGCTATTTTTGAAATAACTTTCAGCTTTGCAGGATTCTGTTCATCGAACACTTTCAGAATTTCGGCAAGATTGTTTTTATACGTTTTACTTCTGAAATCCTTTGCAGCAGGCTTTTTCGGATAAAATTTCCCATTCAAAACAGCCTGCTGAAATCTCTTGGCAACGCTAAAATCACTAAACAGAACGTGACCGCATTCATGTCCGATAAGTCCTATATTTGACAGATTTTTATGCGACATTTTCCTGAATGACCTCGCAAGGATATTTGCAGTATTTATTTTTATCGTGAAATTATCCGTACTGGCTGTATCGTCAATATCGGGTGCATATTCCGTCTGGACAAATGCCCCTCTGCCGTACTTTCCCGAAACATTATCGGCAATATTTTGCAGATAATTTCGGTATGAAGGAGAGCTGAAAAGCTCCCCCTCACCGATTTTTGTCTTTTCGTCTGCAATCAGACGCTTTATCTGTTGAATATTCATTCTTTAAGACTCCTCATTTTTAATATTTTTACCGCAATACGGGCAGTATTTCGCCTGCGTTGTAAGTATGCCCGTTCTTCCATCGGCAAGCTGTACATTTATCTGTACTTTATTTTCTCCAACCGACAGAGTGATTTCCATGTCGCTGTCGGGGGATTTGAAAACGTCTGTATAAAAACTTCCGTTCACCATTGTACAATACGGGCAGAAATTTTCCTTGTTTTCACTGCTTGTACAGAACTCCGAAACAGACATATCAATTCCAAGAAAGTTCGGTTCCGTATTTTCGTCATGTTCAATGTAATCGTTTTTGCCAAATTCTAACGGCTCACACATCAATATCGTGCCGGAATGATTGACAAGAACACTCTTTTCAACCGTGTAAAAATCCTCCGTATCACCGCCACGCAGTTCATATTTATGCAAACCGTCGGGCAATGCATAATCCGGAACTCTGCTGTTGGTGAAAAGGGCTTTCTTATCAAGTATTTCAATCAGTTCAAAATCAAAGCTGTCAATATTTTCGTGTTCTGTAAGTTCATTGAAATTAAGGTCGGACAGGCAATTATCTATCATATCTTCAAGACTTTTATAATGCTTCAGAGCCGCAATTTCATTTCCTACCTGCGTTACGACCTGTTTTTCAATCAAATTAACATAAACCTGTATCGGAAAACGCTCATCTTCCGTTGTGGTGTGTGCAATGCCGATTTTTTTCAGGTCACTGAAATCAGCGTGTTCGCCATATGTCGAAACACAAAAGTTATCAATCAGTTGTTTTGCCTCAAAAAAGAGATATGCTATATTCATTTTATTTTACCTCACATATTGTCAATTCTTTTATGTTTCTGCTGATATGCACAAAAACTTTTCCATCAAATTCGGTATGTCCCTTAATTTCTTCCTCACCGATTTCATCAAGCATAGCTTTTGTAACCTTGAGAAAACTGCCACTTTTTTCAATGATAAAAACACCGCCGTTTTCTACGTTGATCCTGAAATTAAAAATCAATTCATTGACCGTCATTTTCAAATACCTCCATTATTTTTCATTGATAACAAGTAATCATCTATTCCTTTGTATCGCCTGTCCCAGACAATTCTTTTCGGGATAAAGCCATATTTATCGGCAAGCCACGCTAAACTTTGATGTCCCCGTCTGACGTGTTCATTTGTATCGTCGTCCATGTCAAACGCATCAACTATAATCTTGCATTGGCTTTCCCTTTGAAGTCGCTGGAACAGCGTTTCAAGTTCTTTCTGCTGATTAACGCCTGCCGTTGCAACAAACGGCTTGCCCTATAAAAAGTGTGCAATCTGCCCTTTCAATGCACCTTCGGTGACGTAAACCGCATTACTGCCAAAAACATCACCGCTTATCTGCACAGGACTTTTTGATGAACAGCCGTTTATTCTTTCCGCACTTGAAAACCATACATATTTTCTTTTTGTATCCATCGTGTCAAGACGTATTTGCATACCCTGAATCTGCCTTTTTTCGTTGAACACAGGCACGAAAAATCCGCACATATGATTATGGATATTCACCCTGATTTCTCCGTTTATGTCAGTAAAAAATCCTGGTACTCCTATCAAATCACAATCCTTTTCAAGAAGTTTGTCCACAAGAATATTGTATGTATCCACAGGAACGGATTTGTATAAATTTTCCTGTATTGCTTCTTCTGAAAGCCCTCTTTCAAGCAAATTCCACTTGTGCGGAGTATCCAATTCCAACTCGTCAAGCAGGGCACGATAACAAAAATCAAGCCTGTCAATATCAGCTTTCGGAACTTCTTTTATCGAACTGACAGTTGCCTGACGCTGTTCACGCTTTTGAATGGAAAAATCATCACTGCCGTTGACGGCAAGATAACGATAAGCCGTTTTCCTGTCTGGAACATTTGTGCATTTGCAAAATAAGTCCAGCATACCGCCGTAAGCACCGCATTTGTTGCAGCGATAGGCATTGTATTCAACATTCAAATTGAGTTTACCTATACCGTCACAAAAAGGGCAGTTATAATCAGCAGATTTATTATGCTGCCGTTTCAGTACAAGACCGATTTTATTAGCAACATCATAGATGTCAAAAGGAAAATCCACTCAAAATCCCCCTTACCTATCGAAATAATACAATACTTCGTAAATTTCAAACGTATTATCCATTTTCAACTTTCCTCTAAAATAAAATCCTCCCGCAGCATTTAAAAACTGCGGAAGGTCTTTGTAATTGTTACTGCCACTGTTCGATGGT
>CADCDE010000155.1:1425-5522 GCA_902800065.1 uncultured Ruminococcus sp. | reverse complement strand
GAACGTCAGGAACGGGTGGCAAAAACTCGAATACAGTATGCAGAACAAAGACAGAAAGCAGCTGATGAACGAATTGAAACCGCCCGAATGCAGATGTTGGATGCCGAACAAAAAGCACGAGAAAAAGAACATGATGTCGCTGAACAAATACATTTCTTGGAATTTATTGAAAAGCAGACAAGAGAGTTACAACAAGAACAGCAGGACATAAAAAAGCAAATTCTTCAATACGAACAGAAAAAGGCAAAAGCCGAAGAACAAGCGAGAATAGCTCAAGAATTTCAACAGCAAGAGATACAACATATGGCTGAAGAATTGGCAAAACGTCTATTGGACATGGATCAACAGATTAAGGACGCAGAAGAACGATTATCGGAGTTAAAAGGTCAAATTCTGACGGCAGAACAAGTAAAGGACATCGGCATTAAAAAAGCACCGTTCGGAATGGCTTTACTTCCGTATCAAGACGCACTTGATTTGAAACGAACAGCCGAAAGAGTGAATGAAGTTGATGAAAAAGAAAAACAAGCAAAAAAGATTATCAAAGATGAACGAAAAATACTCAAAAACGCTGAACAAGAGGGCAGAGAACGGGTTCAAAACAGAATGCGAGAGGTTGAGAGAGAATTAGAAAAAAAGAAAGAAGAAATGACACGATCCTTAAAAGACGAAATAGCAAGATTGAAGAAAGAAATAGAGGATAAGCAATTAACATTGGAAATTAAGAAAAACGCAATAGAGCATTATATATCACAAATTGAGGAATTTCAACCGATCCTTTCTTCGCTTATAAAAAGCCATGCCCTTGCTCAACAGCTTATAGCAGCAGAAGAAGAAAAAAATATCGTCAGCCACGAAACGATGTTGAAGAAGTTTGATGACGCTAAAAGCAATTACTATGAACAGGAAAAAAAGAGAAATGATACTCAACAGCAAAATCAAAGTCGCAGAAGAAGATAGTTATTGCTTGAAACACGCATATAACACGTTGCAACACCTATGTCACACATGATAAAAGTATATATTTCTTGTATGTAATACATTGTAATACAACATATTCATATGTATTACATAAATAAATTACAGATTTATTTTTCTTGGCTTTGTCTGATTTTATATTGCTATTGATAAGAATATGTGATAAAATTTTCTTGATAAGTTGTTAAAATGAGAATAGGTAGGTGGTGTCGGTGTCAGATGTCAAGACTACACGAAATTACAAAGATACGCTTTTCGGAAGTTTGTTCTATTCGTGTGACGAAGCAATCGAAAATGCCATAATATGGCATTAAGGCTGTTGATCTATCTTGCAAGGACTTATGAAAGATTTTACACAGGTGATGACCTTTACAAATCGACTTTGATAGAATTGCCTACGCCTGAGTTTTATGTGCTGTACAACGGCACAGATAAACTTGACAAATATACGCTGAAATTGAGTGACGCTTTTAAATCAAAGACGGACTGTCCAAAGCTGGAACTTGAAGTAAAGGTGATAGACATCAACTATGACAAAATGCAGGAAACTGACTTAAAAAACTGTAAAATCCTCTCGGAATATTCCTTTATGGTAGATACAGTCAGAAAGTATAACGGTGATGTAGAGAGAGCAGTCAAAGAATGTATCGAAAAAGGTGTGTTAGTCGATTATTTAAGACATTACGGAAGTGAGGTAGTCAATATGTTGTTTGAAGAATACAATGCAGAAAAAGCCCTTGAAATCAAGGGCAAGGAAGAGTACGAAAAAGGACTTAATATTGGCAAAGCGGAAGGCAAGGCACTGGGCAAAAAAGAGGGTGAAGAACTTGGCAGATTAAAGACACTCGCAGGACTTGTAAAGGATGGTTTATTGTCATTAGCAGAGGCAGCCAAAAGAGCAGGGATGACTCCAACAGATTTTGAAATCAGAACCGTAGGTTTGGCATGAATTTTAATTATTGCTAAAAATAGAGTGTAGTTTCATTGAAAATTTTGAAACTGCACTTTTTTATTTTATAAAATCATACAAATTTATTATTTTTAATTTGACTATTTATTACAATTTTTTATATTTTGTTAAGAAAATATTTACTTTAATTATAAAAGAATATATAATTTTATTGTAAATAAAACATTTTTAAGGAGGTAGATTTTTATGAAAAAGGCTTTTAGCAAGTCGTTGTCATGGCTGTTGTCTGTGGTAATGATTTTCGGCATTTTTGTGGTTGGAGATTTAACCGAAGTAAATGCAACAGGCAGTATTACAACACAGGACATTCAGAGGGTGTTGGACAAATACGGATATACTACTGGCAGTTATTGGACAATGTGGGATTATCCTAATTCTGGCAGTAGTGATTGTGGTGCTACTGTACAGACAATCAATTCAGAACTTTACGCTTCATCAAATCCTGCAACATCGTCATCTTCACAAAGTTGGAAAAGCTATAACTTCAATAACTCTTGGCAGTGTCATGGTTTTGCTTTGTATGTTATGAGTAAAGTTACAGGAAATACTGTATCATCGGCAGGTGGTACGAATTGGACAAAAATAACTTCTAAACCCTCTTACTTGCAAATTGGAGATATAATTCGCACAAGCCAGCATACAGCAGTAGTGCTTACAGCCAATAATGGAAATTACACTTTTGCGGAATGTTGGGGTGGTTCTCAAAACAAAATCAGTATAGGAAAAGGCTTTAATTACTCTTATTATACTTTAGATAGCATAACATCTCGTTACTCTTTTCAGTATGTTTTGAGATATGGTGGCAGTCCTACTCCCACATCATATGATCCGCAAGGAACCATTGATTCTATCGACTCTCCCGAACCTGGCAAGCTGCATATAAGAGGTTGGGCATTTGATAAAGATGATATTAACACACAGATAGAAGTTCATGTTTATGTAGGCGGAATACCTGGTTCAGGAGCACCTGGATACGGTATTGTTGCTAATACAGAAAGAACAGATGTCAATGCTGTGTATTCCGTTGGAAATTATCATGGTTTTGACGCTACTATTGATGTTTCACCTACGGGTACAAAGACAGTTTATCTTTATGCTATAAATATTGGCGGTGGAAACAATGTCGAAATCGGCAGAGGTACAGTAACGATAGCTGAAAAGTTGTCTGATATTTATGTTCCTGTTATGCAAGAAGCGTATGTGGATAATGTTACACCATATAGTTTTAGGCTGAATGCAAAAGTAAGTGATAATGTCGGTGTAAGCAGAGTTGAATTTGAAACATGGAAAGATGGTTCTCCTTTAAGAAAAACATATACTGCACAGTCTATTGGCAATGATATGTATATCTATGATGTCAATATTTCTGATTTAACTGATGAGGCAGGGGTGTATCATTCTATTGTACACGCTTATGATCCGTCTAATAATCATTCTACTGCTGAAATATATATCATAGTTCCTGATAAAGATACTATTGCACCTACAATTTCTGATATAACTATTAGTCAGATAACTTCAAAAGGTTATCGTGTCATTTGCAGAGTAAGCGATAATGTTGGTGTAACAAGTGTAAGATTTCCTACATGGACTGTCAATCAGGGACAAGACGATTTGATTTGGCATGAGGGTTATGTTAGTGGTAATATTGCAACCGTGTATATTGATACATCTGAACATAATGGTGAAAATGGAGAATATATAACTCACATTTATGCAAGTGATGCTACGGGAAATTATCACTCCGTTTCAACAGGAGGAATAATCGTTACTGATGAACCATTAGAAATTTCTTCTACGGTATATGAAGGACATAAGTACATAGTTTACAATTCAGGTATGAGTTGGACACAAGCGAAAGAGTGGTGTGAACAGAACGGAGGTAATCTTGCCTGTATCACTACGGAAGCAGAATGGAAAAAAGTCAAAGGTCTGCTCGAAAAATATAATGGTATCAGTTGTTGGTTGGGAGCCGAAAATACAAGTGGTTCGTGGAAATGGACAACAGGTGAACCGTTTGACTATACAAATTGGGGTGGAGGACAGCCTGATTGTAATGGAAATATAGAATTCTATTTAGGAACATTTGATGGTGGGGAATTAGATAACTATCATTGGAATGATTTTCCAGATAGTTTTTATAATTTGG
>CADCDE010000155.1:0-1348 GCA_902800065.1 uncultured Ruminococcus sp. | reverse complement strand
TTGTATTTGAAAAAGAAATAACTCCTACCACTACAGGCAACTATAACGGACACAAATATGAGTATTACAGCGAAACAATGGATTGGTGGCAGGCTTATCGTTTCTGTGAAAAGAAAGGCGGTCATCTCGTAACCATCAACTCAAATGAAGAAAATGATTTCCTTTTAGGAATGACAAATGCTCAAGTTGAGGGGATTTGGACAGGCGGTAAAACAGACGGTAACCATGAAGTATGGCATTGGATTACAGGCGAACCGTTTGATTATCAAAATTGGGATATTGGAGAACCTAATAATGTAAATCAAGATGCAATCCATATGTACATTTTAGGAAATGGTAAAGGAAAGTGGGATGACCTTGCAAGTTCAGATACCAAAAATTGCGGATTTATTTGCGAATATGACAATAAAATAGACAGTACAAAATATGAGCCTGTATATAAAGAAAATTATAATGGTCATGAATACTGGTTCTTTGAAGATACTGTTGATTGGCAGACAGCAAAGAAAATCTGTGAAGCGAAAGGCGGTCATCTTGTCATTATAGATGATGAAAATGAAAACAGTATGGTATATTCAGGCATACAAAAAACTTCAAAAGGTCAGGCTTGGATAGGAACAACAGACATTGCAGAAGAAAGAGTATGGAGAGATGTTAAAGGTAATTTGCTGAAATATACTAATTGGCATTCTTCACAACCTGATAATTGGAACGGCAATGTAGAAGAAGATTACGCTTTAATGTGGAGTGGCGGTACTTGGAACGATTGCAGTTCTTTCGTTGCTATAATAAGTGACGTAGGATTTGTATGTGAATTTGACAAATTGTGTACTTTTGGACACACATATGTAGATGAATACATAGAAGCTACTGAAACGAAACCCGCACATATCGTACATAAATGCTCAGTATGCGGATATGAATGGACAGAAAGCAGGACTGTATCTTTTGAAACAAACGGCGGAACACCTGTTGAGGGCATAGATTTACTGAATAAATCGGTTTATGGTGAACTTCCTGTGACCACAAAAGACGGTTACACTTTCAAGGGTTGGAGTTTGACAGCAAACAATACAAATTCAAGCCTTTTCACACATGACACAGCGATTTATTTCCAAGTTCCTGAAAGTTGGAGAAATGTTCAGACTGTTTTCTGTCACTTATGGAGTACAGAAAGAGAAGATCCGATTTACAAATGGCAGTCAGAGCAGGAAATATGTGAAAATATGGGTAATGGTCTTTACAAATACACTATCCCGTCAGGCACAGACGCTAATGGCGTGATTTTCTCCTCATCAAGCGGCTATCAGACATATGATTTGGCAATATTCCTCAAAGGGCAAGGTTG
>CADCDE010000154.1 GCA_902800065.1 uncultured Ruminococcus sp. | reverse complement strand
CCGATTTAAACTAATATCAACTCACAGCGGATATGGATTTCACACAATTTATGGTGATCCAAGCGATATTTTGTATTTTGAAAGTGCTATTGATTTGTTAAGTTGCTATCAAATCTATCAAGACAAGTTTACACATCATCTTTTTGTCAGTATGGGCGGTCTAAACAGTAGTGTTGTACACGAATTACACAGATTAAAGCCAAATTTGAAACACTGGTTATGTGTTGATAATGACACTGCTGGCATAAACTTCATTGCCCAAATGAAACAGGAAATCAGAGAACTTCACACGTTCCAACCGCCTAAAACTTACAAAGATTGGAATGAATACTTATGCGGAACAGGGAAAAAAACAAATATAACTTCAAGGGAGAAAGGGTAAAATATGATTGTCAAATTTGTTGATTTATTTGCAGGAATGGGTGGCATACGCTTGGGATTTGAGCAAGCATTTAACGAAAAGGGATTTGAAACCCAATGTGTTTTGACTTCTGAAATAAAACCATATGCGATACAAGCGTTAAAAGAAAATTTTGTGCAAGACAATTTAATTGGGGATATTTGCAAAATGTCCGCACAAAATATTCCCGATTTTGATGTATTACTGGCAGGTTTTCCGTGTCAGGCTTTTAGTACAGCAGGAAAAGGCTTAGGTTTTTCAGATACAAGGGGTACACTTTTTTTCGAAGTCGAAAGAATTTTGAGAGAAAAAAAACCATATGCTTTTATACTTGAAAATGTTGAGGGACTTATATTACATAACAGACAAAATCGTACAGATGAAATAGGCGAAACATTGAAAACAATACTCAATTCATTAGAAAATTTAGGTTACAAGGTAGTATGGAAATTGCTTGAATGCCAAAAATTTGGTGTTCCTCAGCTGAGAAAAAGAATTTTTATCGTTGGAACAAAAGACCAGTACATTGATATGTGTCACTTTGAGGAGAAAAAAGTTATCGTTAGAGATATACTTGAGCACGGAATTCAACTCGAAAATACACACTTTACAAGGTGTCTGTTGAAACACTATCAGCCCGAAGAATTACATGGAAAAGCGATAAAAGATAAAAGGGGAGGAAGTAACAATATTCATAGTTGGGATATAGGTCTGAAAGGTGAAATATCGCAAGAGCAAAAAACTATTATAGAAAAACTTTTCAGAGAAAGAAGAAAAAGACATTGGGCGGAAGAAATAGGAATAAAATGGATGGATGGAATGCCTCTCACATTAGAACAAATATCAACATTTCACAAATCTGAACACTTAAAAGATATGCTTGATGATTTGGTTAAAAAGGGTTATCTCGTTATGGAACATCCGAAAAGTATGTACGAAATAACAATGCCAAATGGTTTAAAGACACATATTCGACAGCAAGATGAAAGCAAACCGATGGGATACAATATAGTATCAGGCAAATTAAGCTTTGAATTTACAAAAATTTTGGATTCAAACGATATTGCTCCCACACTTGTAGCTGCTGACGTTTCTCACATTGCCGTCATCGATGGAAATGGAATAAGAAGATTGACTTTAAGAGAGGGACTCAGAATGTTTGGATATCCAGAAAATTACAGCTTATCAATGTTTGATAACGACAGTAAAGGATTGGCAAAAGCATTTGATTTATTAGGAAATACAGTAGTAGTTCCTGCTGTTAAAGCCGTATCAAGCAAACTGTGCGATGTCTATACAGAGCATATCAACTACTCAAGCTAAGAAAATAATTGAAAACCGAGATACTCTCAATTATCGAGTATCTCGGTTCTTTATTTTTTAAAAAGGCAACTTTACTCCATAATATTTTTCATAGTTAATAGCTAAGACGCTTTTCCATTCGTCAGCAAACTTACGACCTCTTTTATCATATAACACGAGAGTTTTGTAAATAGCGTACAAAAAATCATCTTTGGACTTAAATGCACCAGCCCTATCTTTTTTAAAGTCGCTATTTGGTCTGATGTTATATATAACATTTTTCTTAACTTGAGTTTTAAGAGGAAAACGGTCAGAAGTTCCAGCAATTTGCCACACTTTAAGTAACCACAATTTTTTGATGGTAATATCTCCCTTATCACTCATAACATAGCCAAATATTAAATAATCAGCATCCAAGTGATATGGTTTATTCTTGATGGAAGAACAATATGAATCAAAATTAGCAATATCAAAAGCAGGAGTGGCATCATAATTAAAAGATTTCACCTCAAGCAGATTTTTCTCCATACTATCATTGTCCAAGAAAAAATCAGGAAATTCCTGCGTATTAAGGGGCTGAGAAAAATATATATTGTTGTCAGATAAATATTGTTTTAACCAAGACTGTAACGTAATTCCAACCGAGTCTGTAGTGTCGATTTTGACTGATACTCCTGCGAGGTCAAAGACAATTTCTCCCACCTCACCTAACAAACTATCATTAAGGCGATCATAAAGTTGTTTAGCAGTCAATTTTTCAACCATAAACATCATCTTCTTTCGTAATATTAGTTTTTTTAATATAATATCACAAAACAATCAAATTTAAAATACCCAAAAAGCGAAACAGGGAAAAAAATAAATATTAGATGAAGATTATTTTATTGATGAATTGACAAGGACAGGGAAATTTTATTTTTTTCCCTGTTCCGTTCTTTATTTTTGGATCTGTTGATAGACATAGAGTGTGGCATAGCAATCAGCAAGGCTATTGTGTGCATTTTCGGGGTGACTATCCCAATCATAATTGTAATAGTCAGTCGCAGTGATTAACTTCTGCCATTTGTAATCCCCAAAGTAATCACTCCATTCCCCATAAATTTCGGCAAAAATTGTCATTAC
>CADCDE010000153.1 GCA_902800065.1 uncultured Ruminococcus sp. | reverse complement strand
CCACCAATACCCGTTTTTCTCCATGCAAGCCATTCTTTTTCGCTCATTCCTGACGTACTGCAAAGTACATTCGGCTGATAATCCATTGTGTTTGTTTCGGTCATTTGTAAAACCTCGTCTTTCTTAAAAATTTTTATTAAAAAAGAGCGACACCGAAATTCATTGTCACTCTATTTTACAGAACACAAAAAACGGCTGTTAAAGCATCTTTGTATGCCTTAACAGCCGTTTGAATATAGTTATCCCGTATTAAAATTTCAATTCTAAATCGCAGAGACTGCTCTGCCGTAAACCGTCACTTAAATGACGGCTAATGTTGCACTGACACTTGAAAATGCCGTGCCGCAGACACCTCAACTTAAAGCCGATATAGTGCCGAATGTAAGACCGTCCGGAGCTATGCCGGACACACTTGCCTAATGCAAATGATGTAAATACTGACTGTGTTTATTATAAAAGATAAAATATAATTTGTCAATCCTTATTAATCAGCCATTATAGCGTAATTTTCGCATATCCTCAAATTCATAATCAGGCTCTTTCTTAAAAAACAGCTTTGGATTGTATTTTGAATAATCGGCATTTACAAAATTATATATATTCAGTTCATAGTACCAAATACCCGAATACTCATAAGTACCCCTTTCATTAAAAATAACTCTGCCGTATTCATCTTTTCCGATAGTCATTTTTGTACTGTAAAAACCTAAATCATTCTTTCCGCAATATTTGATTTGATAACTGTCATCATCTTTTACAACAGCCAATCTCCCCGAAAACGGCGAGTTATTGATGAAACGCCCATTATAAAATACTTCTGCTCCATAGGATTTTGTCATATTCCGATAGCAGTGGATATTTTTTTCGTCCTGTCCGTAAAAAGTTTTATTCAAGGTACTTTGTCCAAGACATACTCTGTTTACAAATACTTCGTTTTCCTCTAAATCCGTTGTCGGAAGCTCCCAAAAACGAATACTTCTTCTTTGATTGGCATAATTCGCATAGCGTACATCTTTTTGATAACTCAAAACAATATTCTGAACAAACAGCATAGTACAATTTCACTTCATTTCTTTGTTTTATTCATATCATTTCACAAATTCTTCAATAATACATTCATGTTTTTTATTATCGCTGTCCTTGTCATAATTGATGCCCACAAGCAATATTTTATCATAGTTTTTCAACACATCGGGATAGTGTCTGTCCTTTATCTGCTGAATAGCCGATTTTGCGGATTTGTCATATTTCAATTCCACCAATATCGGAATACCGTCGGGATTTTGAAAATTCGGCAGAAAAACAATATCGGCATAGCCGTTTCCCGAAGGCAATTCTTGAAAAACAGTGTATTTTTCTCTTGCGTAAAAGTACGCTATCAGAACGGTATATCTCAAAGCCTGTTCATTGTTGTAATATTTCGGATCACAGCCCTGTCGGTGTACTTCTTCAATATGTGCGGCTACTTCATCAGACCTGCCTGCAAGCGTCAATGCAAGAAGTTCCCTTGATTTTTCAACGGCTTCAATGGTTTGCTTCCATTTGCCCTCAAACTTCATAGCCGTCACAAATTCATCAAAAATCTCCTTGTTGGGAATATATGTTTCTTTCGTATCAAACAAATACCCCAAATATCCGAGATGTATCAGCAGTGTTAAAATATCATCTTTTGTCTGCATGGAATACATATCGTTCTGAAAACTTCTTATATCAACGGCAACTCTTTCCCCCGACAGCAGACGGCTTACCGCTTCATTCAAGCCGTCAAAATCAAAACGGATATATTTGGAAAGTGCTTCAAAGGTTTCTGTCTTTGACCAGTAATTGTCAAATCTTTTTCTGTCGATTGACGCAACAACGGAACGGGGACAATACAAATGAACATCGTCATTCAACTGATAACCGTCATACCAATATCTCATTTGTTCAATATCCATTCCGTATTTTGTGCAAAGTTCCTCCACTTCATCTTCCGTAAAGCCTGTACGACCTGCAATCTCCCCCGAATCTACCATAGAATATTCATCAAACATATTCAAAGCAGAATGTGTACCGTATTTTTTGATAGGCAAAATCCCTGTCATATAGGCAAGTGCAACATAACTCTGGTCTTTCAGCCAATCCCTGATAAAATCAAGATATTTTTCCTGTGCTTTTTTATCGTCCTTGTGTTCACGGAATATGCAGTCCCATTCGTCTATCAGCACAACAAACTGTATATTTTCAAGACTGTATATATCATCCATACAGAACGACAAACCGTTATTATAGTCAATATCATCATACTTTTTATAGGCACGCCTGAAATCTTTGAACAACGCATTTTTCAACAAATCAAGCAATTCGTCCATTGAATGACTGTTACTTAAAAATCTCTGCATATTGATATGAATAACATTGTATTGGTTCAGATGTTTATCCCAACCGGGCATTTTGGCAATTTTCAGTTTTTCAAACATTTCCCTTGAATCACAGCCCCTGCTGTAAAATGCAGAAAGCATATTCATATTGACGGATTTGCCAAATCTTCTCGGACGACTGACACATATACATTTTCCTAATTTACCGAGTTTTTTATTTGTAAAAGCAATCAATTCCGATTTATCTATATAAATATCCGATTCACACGCCTCCGCAAAACCGTTATTGCGAGGATTTAAGTAAATACCCATTTCATAACCTCCCTTGTATTCGATATTTTTATTATAATCTTTATATTGTGTAATTACAAGTACAGCCGCAAGATTTTTTCCTGCGGCTGTATATTTTCATTCTATCGTTTAGACTTACATAAAAAGAGGTGTTTTTATGATTTATGGTTATGCAAGAATCAGCCGACCTACCCAGAATATTGACAGACAAATCAGAAATATAT
>CADCDE010000152.1 GCA_902800065.1 uncultured Ruminococcus sp. | reverse complement strand
CAGAGAACCTGTGCCGATCACATCATATCTGCCGTCAAGATGAAAAAATTTCAATGCTGTTCTTGCTTCGGGACAATCTTGTATTTCATCAAATATAATAGCTGTTTTGTACGGCACAAAAACAGTATTATTCCCCATGAGTGCCGACATCATCATGATAATGTCATCGACTTCAAGAGAATTTCTAAAAATAGCGGAATAGTTCGGATTATTAAAAAAATTGATGTACACGGTATTTTCATAGTTTTCTTCACAGAACTTGCGGACAGAAAAGGTTTTTCCGCACTGACGGCAGCCCTTGATAATAAGCGGTTTATGATTGGGTGTTTGTTTCCAAGTTAAAAGCTGTTGTTCTATTTTTCTTTTAAGCATAATAAATCTCCCTTAAAAAAAGTATATACTCATATTATACCTGTGTGTAAAACTTTTTCAAGGGACTTTTTGTTATATTTATAAACTTTTTCAAACGACTTTTTAAAAAAACAAAAACTTTTTCTGAAAATTGTTTTTCCTTTCTGCCAAATAATCTTGAGGACATCTCTAAAAAATCCCCGAGAGAGATTGTCATTCTTTCGGGGGAAATTTTTAGAAGATATTGTCAAAATCACATTGAAAAAAAGTAAAAAAAGTGCTATAATAGCAAAAGGGCAGTGGTACTTGCTATACCACCACCCTGAACACGAGGTAAGCTACCAAACCACACCTCATATTCGCCGATTTGATTATAACATCTTTATAAAATTTTAACAAGATAATTATAACATTTTCGGTGTGAAATTTCAAGAGTTTGTGTAGTGACCTCGTAAAAAAATTATTTTTACGGAGGTTATTTTTATGTCCTTATTTACGTTGGATAATAACAACATCACAAAAGCTATTCAACTTTTGCATCCAAATGGAGAACTTTTTGAAATTCGCCTTATTAACGGTGGTTACAACGCAAGCGGTTACTTCACAAGTGCTGATACAGCTATAAAAGCCTTGCAGGACTTCCACCCTGAATGGAACGCTCGCACTAAAACAGCAAGAGCAGCAAATATTTTTATCACTCTCAATCCGATCAATATATCCTGCTATTCTCGTAAACAGCATGACTGTTTCATAGAGAATGCTCAGCCAACTACCAAAGACAACGAAATCACCGCTTTACACTGGCTTTTGATAGATTTAGATCCGAAACGCTTGTCAGGTGTCAGTAGTTCGGAGGAGGAATTGGAGCTTGCAAAGAAAAAAGCAAGAGTCATACATGATTTTCTGTCAGATCGTGGTTTTAAAGAGCCTATTCGTGCCATGAGTGGTAATGGTATTCATTTGGTTTATCGTTTCGATGTGCCGAATATAGCGGAAAATGTGGCTGTCTTTGAGAATGCCTTGAAAGTCCTCTCTCAAAAATTCAGCGATGACGAGGTTGAAGTAGATACAACAGTATTCAATCCTGCCCGTATCTGCAAACTTTGGGGGACGATTGCACAGAAAGGAGCAACCACTCCCGAAAGACCACACAGGAAAGCGTATATTGAGCCGTCTGTACCATCTTCCGTTGATGTTAATGATTTTACATTACTTCAAGCATTAGCGGCTGAATTTGAGGAAAATAAGCCATCTGTACCCGTTCAGAACACCATACAGACAGAGAAAAAGGAAAAGTTTGACTTGCAGAAATTCATTTCCAATCATAATATCCCTATCAAAAGCATTGAAAACACGCCTAATGGTACTGTTAAGTATATTCTCGAACATTGTCTGTTTGATGAAAGCCATAAGGGAAAAGACGCTGCTATTTTCGAAAAAACTGACGGTTCTCTTGGCTACAAATGCTTTCATAACTCTTGTTCAGATAAGCATTGGAAAGATGTTCGCTTGCTGTTTGAGCCTGACGCATACGATAAAAAGACTGATAAGAACACCAAAAGAGAAAAGAAATTGTCCGTCTATGACATTGATGGCACAGGCATTTTGACCATAGAGAACTTGGCAAACTACCTCAACATGAAAAAATACAGGATTTGGTACAACATTATCAAGCATTCAGTAGAATATTCAGGTTTTCATGGATATTCAGAAGAACATCTGCCAGAAACTGCACCGACAATCATCTACAATGAATTGCAGACAGAGTTTGAAAAGTGCAGTATAGACAAAATTGCCACTATGCTTTTGGTAATTGCGTCAGGACACAAAGTAAATCCCATTCTTGACATGATTAAATCGGCAAAATGGGATGGCAAAGA
Organism: uncultured Ruminococcus sp.; assembly: GCA_902800065.1. Taxonomy (GTDB): domain Bacteria; phylum Bacillota; class Clostridia; order Oscillospirales; family Acutalibacteraceae; genus UBA1213. The sequence goes on along the minus strand of CADCDE010000152.1, from coordinate 651 downwards.
TCGTATTGAAGAAATATACAACATCTTCGGCGTTGGCAAAGAGGACAAGTTAAGCCGAGAAATCATTAAAAAATGGCTTATGCAGGCTGTTTGTGGTTTATTCAACAACGGTAAGCATCCATTCTCACTCGATTTAATACTCGTATTCAAGGGCAAACAGGGCATTGGTAAAACAAGATTTTTTGAACATCTCGCCATGCTTCCTCAGTACTTCGGAGAAGGTGTCTGCATTGATCCACGCAACAAAGACAGTATCATTCAAGCAACAAGTAATTGGATATGTGAATTAGGCGAAATCGGCAGTACTTTGAAAAAGGATATGGACAGCGTTAAAGCCATGCTGACAAAGGCTAATGATGAGTACAGACTTCCATACGGCAGAACAACACTTAAATTTCCCCGTATGACTTCATTTGTTGGTACTGTCAATGACGATAAATTTCTGATAGATCAAACAGGTAATAGGAGATTTGCGACTGTTCCTATATCTGATGACATACATATCGACTACAATACACAGATAAGACCTTTCAATTCTTTGCAGTTGTGGGTACAGGTATATCGTATTGTACAGGAAGAAATCGCCAAAGGTGCAACAATAGCAAGTTGTTTCAGACTTGATCCCGAAATGAAAGCGGAATTGGATAGTAG
>CADCDE010000151.1 GCA_902800065.1 uncultured Ruminococcus sp. | reverse complement strand
AATGCAAGAAATAGATAACGCTGTGAAAATCAGCTTTGATATAGATATAAACGATGAAAAGAGGAATAACGATGAGTTGTACGGAAAAAACTAAAAGTTTTGACAGTGCCTTTTATTACGAGGTCTGTATGTTGAAAATGCTTCAGAAAATGGGACTTATCAGCCAAAAAGAATTTGACGGGATTTTAAAAACAGCCCAGGAAGATTACCATTGAGATATACAAAATTGAAAATTTTATATTGAGAAATGAATAAGATTGTGGTAGAATTATTATTAGACTTTTATGATAATATAATAGGAGAAAGGTAGATTAAATAAAATGGCATTAGTGAGAGATTTAACGGAAGATGAAGTAAGGGAAGGATATACTGACAGTGAGGGATTTCATCCAGGAGCAAAACAAATACTTGAATTTGATAAATCTGAAAACAACGTACAACAAGGAACGGGACAACTAACAACCTTTAATCAGTTGGGATTTTACGGCAAGGGATCCAAACATAAGCCTGATGGTTGGTATCTTCCGGACGATTATACAAAAGTAGCAATTATTCTTGAAACTAAATCTTCCAACAAAAACTTAAATGATAAAACCTTTGTCAATGAACTTTTGAATAATATTAAAATCACCGGTCAAAAATATTCCAAAATTGTAGGTATTCTTTATAATGGCAATGAAACAAGGATTTTCCTAAATGATACAGAGAAAACAGATACTACTAAAGAATTACAGTCAAAGAACTTTTATATAGATTTATTTGATGATTTTGAAATTGATACAAATCAAATATATCTAACTACTATGAAAATAAATAATCTTTTACATTTTAAATTTGGTGTGAATGATTTTTATGACAGAATGGTATTTACTGCATGTGCATTAGTTGCCAAAAGATATGATGCACCGCTTACAAAAGGTATGGATTATAATTTATTTCACTATACTATACTTAATACTCTCTCAAAATCTTTGGAAGATGCTAAAAAGCAAAATGAGAAACTTGAAATTTTGCTTGAAGCCTATTCTAAAGTACAAATGAATATAACAAACAATCAGAAAGCAATCGATGATTTTATTGTTAATGTTGAAATAATATCAAAATTAATAAATTCCAAGAATTGGAATGGCGAAGATGTTATGGGGATTTTCTTTAATGAATTTAATCGTTATAAAGGAAAATCTGAAAATGGTCAAGTATTTACACCGGATCATGTCGCATCTTTGATGTATAGACTTATAAATGTAAACCCAAAAGAGGACAGGATTTTGGATGCAGCTTGTGGCAGTGGGGCTTTTCTTACAAAGTCGATGTCTAATATGATAAAAGCAGTTGGAGGAATCAATACAAAAGAAGCAAAAGATATAATGTCAACTCAAATATATGGAATCGAGATAGATAAAAGAGTGTTTTCTCTTGCCTGTGCAAATATGCTAATTCATAAGGATGGCAAAACAAATTTAGAACAAATGGACTCTACTTCACAAGAAGCTTGTGATTGGATAAAATCCAAAAAAATTAACAAAGTTCTTATGAATCCGCCATATGAAAAGAAATGTCATCCGGAGATAATCATAAAAAATGTCTTGGATAATGTTAATAAACATACAATAGCAGCATTTTTATTACCAGACAAAAAACTTGAGAAAGTATCGAAAAAAATAGTAAAAAGTATACTAAACAAACATAGACTTTTGAAAATCATAAAATTGCCTGAAAAGACTTTTGATGAAGGTATTACGACTTCTATATTTATATTTGAAAGTGGTATCCCACAAAATGATGAAGAAATATTTACTTGTTATATTAAAGAGGATGGACTTGAAAGGGTAAAAAATCAAGGCAGACAAGATATTAGACATAAATGGAAAGATATAGAAGATAAATGGGTCAGTATTATCAAAAAACAGTCCGGTGATGATAGTATTAAGTGGATTAAGCCGAGTATATGTTTAAGTTATCAAAAAGATGAAGAAGCTTTTGAAGTTTACGAAGAAGATTTTGTAAAAACAATGGCTGATTATTTGATGTATAAAGAAAATGTAAATGTTAATGCTTTGAAAGAAGCCATTGCAAATAAGGTTATTTATTTTAGCAGTATAACATCTGGAGATAAAAATAATAAAATTGCTATAAATGTAGAAAGTGGGAAAAATTTTGAATAAAGTAAATATAAATGATTGGCAAGAGTTTGTAATATCCAAACTATTTAAAATCGAATCGCCTGCAGCACGTAGCATCAAAACATATAATTATGGAGAGATACCCTATGTTTCTTCGGGAAGTGTAAATAATGGAATCGTGTCATATCTTGAACCAAAAGAAGATGAAAAATTAGAAATGGGAAATTGTATAACAGTAAGTCCATTAGATGGTTCTTCTTTTTATCAAGAATACGATTTTTTAGGCAGAGGTGGAGCCGGTTCATCTATTTCTATGTTGTATAATGAAAATTTATCAAAATATAACGCTCTTTTCATATGTACTGTAATAAAAATATCTGCAAAAAAGTTCGACTATAGTGATGCATTAACAGGTGACAATTTAAACAGGCTTATTATCAGACTGCCTGTTCTTCACAATGCGGATGGCTCAGTTCATATTGATGAAGAAAAAAATTATTCAGATAATGGGTATATACCTGATTGGACATTCATGGAAAAATACATGAAGAATATTGAAGAAAAAGCACAAATCAGAATTGATTTATTAAACTCTATAATCATGTAACAATATGCCCTGTCGGAAATGCTGTACTGCGGAGAATGCGATGTGTCAGCAGACTTGACTACGGAAAAAAGTACTGCAAATGTTCACCAAGCATAGAAGAAGCACTCCTGCACAATGCAATATCCGAAGCCATTACGCAAAAATCGAAAATCGAGGGTGCATCACCCGAAAAAATCATTCGGCATATCCAAAGCTATCAAGTTTCGCAAGATACCGAAAGTGTACTTGCCAAGCAGAACAGACTGAAAGAACTTCAAAAGAAATTCGACAGCCTTACAAGCATAGACATAGAACAGGCTGACACAGGAGAATTTGATGAACAGTTTGAAAGTCTGATGTGTGAAATACATAGATTGGAAGATGAACTTGCCAAAATAGAAACAGAAAAATCCAAATGGGAAAAATCATCGGAAAATCTCGAACAAATATCAGCCATTATCGAGGGCTTGAAAAATCACCCTGTTCCCTATGATGACATAATCGTAAGACAGCTTATATACTGCATCAAAGTGGTATCGAAAAATATGATTCAGATATATTTCAAAGACGGCACAACATTTGACGCTGAAATATAAAAAAGCGGTAAAGCTCAATCATATATGTCGGAAATGGTATTATGATTGAGCTTTGTTGTTTTCAAAAAAGTTTTAAATGCTGAAGATTTATTAAAATGCTTGCGGTAAAATAACTTGATTTTTCAAATCCGTATGCTATAATTTAAATAACGAATGGAGAGTGATACCCATGAATAAAGATGAAAAAATCGTGAAACTTAAATTGGATGTTATTTTCAAGCGTGTTTTCGGAAATGAGAAAAACGAAAAAATAATTGCCGCATTTATTTCCGACTTGCTTGAAATTCCCCGTAAAAGCATCAAAAAAATCTATATCAACAATGTTGAACTGACACCGGAATATCTTGAACAGAAATTCAGCCGTCTTGATTTAAAAATGGACGTTGACGGCAGAATCATAAACATTGAATTGCAGGTGAACAAAGAGAGCTTTTTCAAAGAAAGAACATTGTTTTACTGGTCAAAACTTTACAGTGAGGAACTCCTTTCAGGTGATGAATATACCGAGTTAAGACAGACAATATGTATCAACATCATTAACTTCAACCTTTTTGAGTGTGAAGATTATCATTCCAATTTTAAGATATTGGAAAGTGAAAGAAAAGAACTGCTGACGGATAAGTTTGCAATACATTTCTTTGAACTCAAAAAAGTCGGCAAATACAAGAAGAATAAGCGTATGGAAGATTGGCTGAATCTGATAAATGCAGAAACGGAGGGTGATCTTATGTCAATACAGCAGTCAACGACAATTCCCGAAGTTCAGGACACGATTGTAATGCTCAGACATCTCAGTGCCGACCAGCAAGTCCGTCAGGAAGCGTATTACCGTGAAAAGCTCCTGCACGATGAAGCGTCTGCATTAGGAAGTGCAAGGCGTGAAGGCAAAGCGGAAGGCAAGGCAGAAGGCAAGGCAGAAGGCAAAGCAGAGGAACGCAGTGCCATTGCTGAAAATATGCGTAAAAACGGTTTTACCGAGGAACAAATCAAATTGGCATTGGGAGGAGATTATCATGGCTGAAACAAATAAGCGTATGGAGGACTGGTTAGCTCTCATTGATGCAGAAACAGAGGGTGACCTTGAAGAAATAGAACAATCTACAACAGTTCCCGAAATTAAAGAGGCGATAGCATTACTTCGTGAACTCAGTGCCGATGAGGAAGTGCAGAAAGAAGCGGATAATCGTGAAAAATTACTGAACGATCGTAAGCGTATAATATTCCCCGTCTACTCATCCGCAAAGTAAAAAGTGTATGATAGAGTATAATGAACTCCATAGAGCAGATAAGGTATATAAACAAG
>CADCDE010000150.1 GCA_902800065.1 uncultured Ruminococcus sp. | reverse complement strand
GTCCATAAATATTTTACAGAAAAGTCCGTTGGATTTCAATACCCTATGAATTTCTTTTGCAGCCTTTTCACTGTCGAAATAGTGAAAACACTGTACAGCTGTCACAACATCAAAATGATTGATTTCAAATCCCGTATTTTCGGCAGAGCAGACTTTGAAATTGATATCCATATTTCTTTGTTGAGCAAGTTTCTGACCGTATGTAACTTGATTTTCGGATATATCGATTGCGGTAAAACTTGCACCCGTGTTATAAAGGTTTATCGGCAAAACTGCCGTACCGCTCCCCAAGTCAAGAATATTTTGCCATTGTTTGCCAATGCCGAAGGAAATGAGTTTATCATACATACTTTTCGGGTAAATATCACGATATTTTGCGTATTCATCTGACACTTTCCCGAAATCAAATTCATTTCCGTCATCTATGTAATTCAGTTTCATTAGTAAGTTCCCTTATTTCTTGAAAGATGTCAAAATTTCCTGCTTACTTATACTCACAGACGAACATATCAAAAAGTTTTTATCCCACTCTTTGAACTCTATGTCGTCATCAATAATTTCCTTATATTTCGTATGTTTCATCAGGTCGTACCAGTCGGAAGTCTCGGCAATTTTCATAGGCTCTGTAAAATCTGTTACAATAATGGAATACGGACAAGCCCAATAACAGCCCTCCACAGCAAGAAGATTGCTTTGAGTATCGTAGTAAGGTTCAAACCAAATAAAAGTTTCCTCAAATGTTTCCATATCGTGAAAGTAAGATTCCGCCGGAAAGTAATGCACACATGAGCCTGTTTCAATATCAAGCACACTGTACCCATACAAATCTTCATCAAAAATGAGATAGCTTTTGCCGTTGGAATGTTTGATGATTTTGGACATTCTTGAATGACCGTCAATATTTTTCCATTCAAAAATGCAAACATCATTTTTATATAATCTGCACAATTCCCCATCAACGGGAGCATATCCCTCTTTTTGATTGAGAGTGTCGGCATAGTAATATTTTTTGACTGTATATCCGTCTGTTAATTCTTTGATACCTGTTGGCTTGCTTAAATCACAGTGAGCAAATATCTCTATATCCATTTGTTTTCTTTTTTCTTGGTATTCTTCGCTAAAGTAATAATTCATAGTTTTTCACTCCTATCGCTTAGTAAAAATCGTTCCTCCGCCAAGCAGAATATCACCGTCATAAAATACAACAGCCTGACCTGATGTGACGGCTCTTTGAGGTTTGTCGAATATCAGCTTGACACAGTTGTTTTCAAGGGTATAAAGCGTTGCAGGCTGTTCCTTTTGATTGTAGCGAACTCTTGCTTTCACTTTCAAAGGCTCTTTCAGACATTCTATCGACACCCAATTCACCTCTTTACCGTAAACTGTATCGTTGAATAAATCGTCATTTGAGCCGAGAGTGACGGTATTTTCAGCGACATTCTTTGAAACGACATAGGCAGGCACACCCAATGCAATTCCCAAGCCTTTTCGCTGACCGATAGTATAACGGATAATGCCGTTGTGTTTGCCTAAAATATTTCCGTTCTTGTCAATGAAATTTCCTTTCGGGAAAGTTTTTTGTGTGTACCTTTCGATAAATCCCGCATAATCTCCGTCGGGAACAAAGCAAATGTCCTGACTGTCAGGCTTTGACGCATTTATCAGGTCTTTTTCAAGTGCAATAGCCCTTGTCTGATTTTTTGTTAAGTTTCCGATAGGGAACAGGGTTTTTGCAAGCTGTTCCTGTGTCATGCCGTATAAAACGTAACTCTGGTCTTTGGTTTCATCAAGACCTTTTTTCAATATGTAACGCTGTATATTTTCATCAAATTCACGTTTGACATAATGTCCTGTTGCAATATAATCCATGCCCAAAAGTTCGGCTCTTTTCAAAAGGGCATTGAATTTGATAAATCTGTTGCAGTCAATGCAGGGGTTGGGCGTTTCACCGTTGATATACGCATTATTGAATCTGTCAATCACACATTCCTTGAACCTGTCACCGAAATTATAAACGTAATGTTCAAATCCTAATTTGTGAGCGACATAACGGGCATCTTCCACGTCATCAAGGGAACAGCAGGTCTTTTGACGGTCAAGCTGAATATCCTCGTTTGTAAACAGTTTCATGGTAGCCCCTGTCACTTCATAATCATTCATCAAAACAGCCGCCGCAACGGAACTGTCCACACCGCCGCTCATGGCAACTCATGGCAACCAATACTTTCTTTTTCATTTCAATCACTCCGAAAAACTTCAATTTATCAATCCGGCTGCTGACCGTCATGTGCTTTCCATGCACATTCCGTTATTTTCAAGTCCGTAAAAACTGCCCTGAAACTTGAATTTTCGGGACTGCAGGCGTAAATGCCGAATTTTATTTTTCCTGCACCCTCCAACATATGACATATTCTCATTTGGGAGAAATTTTCTCCGTCCTGCGAACATTCAATGCAATAATCGTCTTCACGTCTGCTGAAACGATACCACATTGTTTTGATATTTGCAGGAATTGCCGTTGTCGCCCAATCGGAATAGCCATGATTTGTTACGACAGAACCAAGATGTTGAAATTCGTCATTTTCATATTCGACAGATGCTTTCAGCCAATTTTCAGAATCAAGATACATAACGATTCCGCACTGATCGAAACGGTGGCAGCTTTCAAAAGAATCCGTTTTCACGATAAAAGAAAAGAATTTTTCATCGGTTTCCATTTGAAGTACCGGTGCATTGTCGTTGCGGAAATGATAATAAGTTCTCTGCCAGAGGTCAGTGTGGGGGAGAGTAACAATTTCAATCTTGTTATTTTCAATAATATAGTTTTGTGGTTCTCTTGTCCATTTCATATTTTCAATCATATTTCAATCCTTACTTTCATTACACAAAAATCAAACACAGCAAATTGACCCTGCTGTGTTTGGCTGAAATTATTTACCACGGGCGGCAACAATATTTGCCATTTCACCGACATTTTTCATAGATGAAATTTCACCCATCTTGAATTTCATCTTGAACTCCTTTTCAACTGCTGCAATAAGAGTAATATGTTCAAGGCTGTCCCAATCCTCAATGTCGTTGGCGGTAGTTTTTGGATTGACAGTGATACTGTCATCATCAAAAACGTCCCTAAAAACCTTGTTCAATCTTGCATAAACCATTTTGCTGTCCATAATTTTAATCTCCTTTTGAATTTGATTACATAAATTTTTTGCCTGCCGACCATGCACCGCCTACATTTTCACCAATCTCACGGTAACATCCGGCAACAGTATCAAACATAATCGGGTGCACTTTGGAAAGGTCAACTTTGTCGTTTGTAAGCACACTTTCATCAGCTTTCATGCCGACAATCTCAGCCACAACTCTTGTTTCATCAAATTCTTCCTGAAGTTCTATCACTTTGCACTCGATAGCAACGGGCAACTGGTCAATGACAGGTGCGTTGATTTTATCCGATTTTGTAACGGTAAAGCCGCATTTTGCAAGTTTGTCGGGAACTTTACTGCCCGATACCATGCCTACATAGTCGCAAGCCTCAATATATTCTTTAGTTGCGAAACTTACAGTAAATTCCTTGTTTGCCTTGATGTTTGTAGTGGTCTTGTGTGAAGAAAGGCTGATGGAAAGCTGATTTGCTCCAATTTGACCTGCCCATGCGGCATTCATGGCATTTGCATTTCCGTTCTCGTCATAGACTGCGATAATGAACACCGGATGCGGTGTCAAAAATCCTTTGTCAAAACTCTGTTTCATAAAAAAATTCCTCCTGTTGTATATGTTATTTATTTGTGAGAATCATCTCTTACTTTGTCGTGTATGACCTTAACAGTAAAATCGGGTTCATTACCGTCAGTATCATAAAATGTAACATCAAGTTCTACTAACTGTTCAGAAAAAGGTGCAGGCGATACATATGTCGGGACTGCACTTCTGATATTATAATGATTGCCGTATTTATTTTGTACATATTCTTTGGCAATCATTTTTGTTTCATAAATATCTATCGGTTTAAATAATAATATCATTAAAAGTGGTATTATGACAATAGCACAAACAACAAAAATCAAAATTTTTTTGAATCTTCTTTTAGGTTTTTGTTCCATAAAATTTCTCCGTTACGATTGTATAGTGGAATTGTCCTCCAATTTTATGACATGGCACTTGTTTTCGTAGCCTGTTCACTTATTTTATCAAATCCGAACCTGCCATACAAGTCTTTTACCATATTATTTTTTGCGGTGGGGAAGTAGTAGCCTTTGATGGTCGTAATACCCTGTTCTCTGCACCTCTCGACAAGCCTGTCAAGCATGGCAAATTCCATATTCAAAACAGTACCGTCTTTTTTGCCGATAACAACCTATACAACACCGTTGTCACCGAACTTGTCAACAAGTTTACCGTAAAGGTGGATATAATCTTTACTTGCAAAAACTTCTTCCATTTCGGTAGGCATATAACGTTTTGTTGCGACGTTGAACTGATTGCTCTTGTTGGAAAGCTGTGTAATTCTCTGCAAGTATACGGGCAGGAAATCATCAATAACAGCCGTCATGTCAAGGCTCAAAAGATATTCGTTTTCGCAAAATGAAAACAGTTTTGATGATGAAAACCAAAAGGCAGGAATATACCTTGAAAAAATGCCTGTCCGAAATTGAAAAGAATTATGACTTTATCATATTCGATAGTCCGCCAAACAGTGAGTGTATCAAAGGAAAAGTTTTTGCCCATATAAATTATAAAAAGACAAATACACATTTAAAAATGTATTTGCCTTAAGCACCATTTACTTCAATTTATTTCCACAATTTTTGCAAAATGAACTATCAATTTCATTTACTGTTCCACAATTATCACAATTTATCGTATTGTTTATTACATAATCAACTGTTTCATCAAAAAATCTTCCGCAATTTGTGCAAAAAGAGTTTAAAGAAGAAGTGGATTTTTTGCAAAAAGGACATATTATTGGAGTTATTTTATTACTTTTCTTATTGGTTGCAGTTATTTTATAAAATATTCCACATAAAATAACGTGAGTTCGATGAAAACGAAAAATTATTATACTGTCATTCTGAGGAGCGACAGCGACGAAGAATCTTTTGAAGATTCCTCACTGTGTTCGGAATG
>CADCDE010000149.1 GCA_902800065.1 uncultured Ruminococcus sp. | reverse complement strand
CGATTTTGCAAATCCAAAGCAATGTTTTCCTGCAAATGATATAAAAGGCGGGGTTTGCTATTTTGTATGGGATAGAGATTATGACGGGAAATGTAAAATCACTACCCACAATGCAAATGGTGAGAGAAAATCAGAACGGTTTTTGAAGGAAAGCGGTAGTGATATATTTATTCGTGATGAAGTTTTGGTTTTATTGGTTAAAAAAGTAAAAACGTTAGATAATCAGCCAATGTTTGATAGCATTGTCTCAGCCACCAAACCATATGGTTTGCGGGCTGAGACAATGTATAATGCAAGTAAATTTAATTTACCTGAATTTTCCAATTCAAAAATTGCAGATGGATTGGAAGTATTCGGTTTAGATAAAAACTTAAAAAGGTGCTGGAAATATATTCCATATGATTATCCCTTACCCAAGAAAAGTCCTTGTCTTGATAAATACAAGGTGTTTATTGCCGAGGCATATGGTTGTGGAGTAATAGGAGAAGTTCCAAGCACTCCCGTGCTTAGCACTCCCGTGCAAATATGTACTGAAACTTTTTTGGAAATAGGACCTTTTGAAACTGAAAATGAAGCAGGAAACTGCATAAAATACATTAAGACAAAATTTTTTAGATGTTTAGTAGGAATACAAAAACAAACACAACATACTACACAAAAAGTCTATCGCTTTGTTCCATTGCAAGATTTCACACAAAATAGTGACATAGACTGGACAGGGAGCATAAAGGAAATAGATAAACAATTATTTGATAAATACGGCCAGCATAAAGGAAATAGATAAACAATTATTTGATAAATACGGCCTTGATGATAAGGAGAGGGAATTTATAGAGCAGAACATACAGGAGATGGTGTAAGGGGGTGGTTTAATAAATTCAATAATAGTTATTTCAATAATAGAATTATTAGTGACTTTGAGATATAATAAAAACAATAAGTATGAGAAAAATAATAAGTGTAAATCGTAATGTTGATGTAGATTTTTCAAGTTTGGCATCTGAAATTAAAAATGATATTCTATCAACGAGAAATAAAGTTGTAACTCAGGCGAATTTTGAACTTATTTTATTGTATCATAGAATTGGGAGAATAATAAGCGAGAATGCAAAATACGGCAATGATTTTATAAATTTTTTATCAAATGCGATAAAGGTTGAATTTTCAGATTTAAAAGGTTTTTCGCCAAGAAATCTTGCCAGAATGAAAAAATTTTTTATGGAGTATCCTGATATTGGAATTTTGCCAACACCATTGGCAAAATTGCCTTGGTCTGTTCATTGTTTGCTTATAGATAAGGTTCTTGATAAGGAAATAAGGGTTTGGTATGCCGAAAAATATCTTTCTCAATCTTGGTCTTTTGTAGTATTAGAACATCAAATAGATTTGAAGCTTTATGAGAGACAAGGGGATAATTCAAGGAAATTGACCAATTTTTCAAAGGAATTATCAACTGATTCTTGTAAAATAGCGAATGGCATGTTAAAAGACCCATATATTTTTGAGCTTGTAGGCCTTAGTGATAATTTTTCTGAAAAACAATTAGAAGAAGCGATGCTTGAAAAAATCAAGAATGTGTTACTAGAGCTTGGTAAAGGTTTTTCTTTTGTCGGCAATCAATATAAAATATCTACTGATAACAAAGATTATTATATAGATTTGCTTTTTTATCATTTAGAGTTAAGGTGCTATGTTGTTGTGGAATTGAAAACTGTTGATTTTGAGCCAAGTTTTATAGGTCAACTAAAATTTTATGTGACAGCTGTGGATGAAACAATTAAAAGGAGTGATGACGGAGCTACTATCGGATTGCTTTTGTGCAAAAATAAGGATAGAAAATCTGTTGAATGGGCTTTAAAGAGTGTAAATGTCCCTGTAGGAGTAGCATCGTACGAGGTTTCAAAATATTTGCCTTCTGAGGATGAGATTAATAGCTATCTTTAAATATGAATAAAACAATTGATAATTTAATGCCAATTACTCTCTCTCTCTCTCTCTCTCTCTCTCTGAGAGTTCCGCTCTTTCTGAGTTAAAAAATATACTAACAGATTATCAAAAAGAATCTCTTGATAAAATCAAAGCCTTTGATGATGTTTTATTATCATCTTGCGGGGATAACGATGAGGACAATTTTCAGATTTTCACACCTCAATTTATTGTTCGCGATATGGTTGAGGCCATAGGCGGTGATGTCTTAGATTTTAAAAAGACTATCCTTGAGCCGACAAGCGGGGATGGTGCTTTTACAACTTATATCTTAAAAAAAAGACTTGAAAGTATAAAAAACAATTTTGAAATAAATATTTTAAAAGCCCTTAGCACAATCTATAGTGTGGAAATGGATAAGGCTTTAGTTGAAAAGCAAAGGTGCAATATCTATACAGTTATCATAAATTTCCTTGAAAAACAAAAAGTAAAAGTAAGGGATGAATACCTGAATTTAATAAAAATTATGATAGTCTTGAACTTTATTTGGGGTGAGTTCAACACTGAGATTTCAAAAAACTCAAATGAGAGTGGAGATTCACTTTTCGCCTTTGAAGATTTGCCAGATAGTATGAAGGATATATTGGTTTTTGATATGGCAGAGAGCATGAGGGAAACAAAAAAGTGTGTGAAATTTGCAGTGTGGGAAATTGATGACAGTAAAATCCAAATGCACTTTGAAGAGGTGGAGGTATGAGTAATAGAACAAGCGAGAGCACAAATGCAGCCCTTAATGCAGAAAGGAATTTCAAATCAAGTATAGAAGAAGCCTATGACTATATAGAAAACTTTGATTTGTTGGAAACTATCACGAATGTTGGAAATGATGAGGTTTTTACACCCCGCAGGGTTTGTGAGATGATGCTTGACAGCTTGCCTCGCGATGTGTGGAGCAATCCTGATTACAAGTGGCTTAACCCCTGCAGTAAAAACGGAGTGTTTGAAAGGGAAATTGCCCTGAGGCTTGATGAGGGGTTACAAGATATTATACCTGATATGGAAAAGAGGCGAAAGCACATATTGCAGGATATGATTTACTCAATAGCTCTCACTCGCTTTACAGCAAATGTTGCCAGAAGGACTGTCTATTATTGTATGGAGGCAAATCGCAAGTGCGATGGGCTAAAAGACCCTGTTGACGGGCATTTTGTCAACGGCTTTGCCATAGGGAATGGAACTTGGTTTGATACAGCTGAGGGTAATATCTTGACCCCTAATGCAGAGCATATTATAGGAAGAAATGGCAAGTGTGAATTTTGCAGGATAGCAAAGGACAGTCAATACCTTGACCGCAACCAGAGGGAAAACTATGCCTATGAATTCATACACACAAAAGACGAAGACCTGCTTATGCACTTGCAGGACAGATTTTTCAAAGGAGAGCGAAATATGAAATTTGATATAATCATAGGCAACCCGCCGTATCAGTTAGCTGATGGTGGGGCAGGAGCAAGCAGTATGCCGATTTATAATTTGTTTGTTGAAAAAAGTATTTATTTAAAACCAAAATTTATATCAATGATTATTCCATCCCGCTGGATGACAGGCGGCAAGGGGCTTGATGATTTTAGAGCTAATATGTTGTCTATGAGAAATTTTAGAGTCTTGCACGATTTTGCAAATCCAAAGCAATGTTTTCCTGCAAATGATATAAAAGGCGGGGTTTGCTATTTTGTATGGGATAGAGATTATGACGGGAAATGTAAAAT
>CADCDE010000148.1:2957-5134 GCA_902800065.1 uncultured Ruminococcus sp. | reverse complement strand
GAAAAAGTGTCCCCCCATTATTCCTCAAAAATACGATGAAAACCGCACTTTTTGCCCCGGTAATCACTAGGCGGTAATCACTAGACAGTAATCACTAGACAGTAATCACTAGGCGGTAATCACTCTTTCAATCAGAGCAAAAAAATTCAACCACAAGATCAATGTCAAAACAACACACTCTGTTGACAGATAGAAAAGCTGATAGATAAGCGACTTTTCAGCTTTAAAGTTTTTTACCTAAATGTTGAAAACTTATTTTGTCATTTTTTGGTTCAATTATATCACTCAAAAATATGAGATGAAAAATCATGCAAAAATAGCATCAGGAAAAAGAATCCCCCCTTAATACTCAAAAAAGCTGATAAACAAGGGCTTTTTTGGTGTCCGTAATCAGGGGTAAATATTGGTAAAAGTTTTCAACCAAATGTTGAAAACTTTTACGGCACGTTTCTAATAGAAATATCTCGAATAATTAATGAAAATAATTGATAATAATGACAATACTTACAAATATGAGTATAGCAATTCAGGCAATCTGACAAAAATGATAAATCTGCTTGATAATTCTATAATATAAGAGTATAATCTGCTTATATGGAAGTAGTTGGAAAGTCGATTGATCGCAACGATACAAAATAAAATCCGAGAAAGGAAATAAATTCCGATCTCGGATATTTTAAAACTTATGCAATAGAAGGGCTGTCGGAAGTAATGATTAACGGAAGAGGTTCAGGCCAGTGATCAGACAGAAAGTCTTCAACAACATCGTAAAGATGTTCAGGATAAAGCTCTTCGTCTGCGATCAGTTCAAACAGACTGCTGACAAAATGAAAATTATCCGAAATATCCGTGATTTCCGCCTTTTGATCCTTTCCGATAATCGAAATGCCATAAACTTTTAGCATTCCGGAGTCTTCAGAATTAACGACAGATTCAGATAACTGATAAATGTGTTCCCCTTTTTTAAGAACTGTATTGATCATATAAATAAATCCTTCTTTATCATTATTTTTGTCACATCGATGTTACCTGTGTATTATACACCAAAAGATGGAAAACTTCAATACTTTATGTGGATATGTATCTCATTATTTGTGATACCAAGTGAGAAAAACAGAATATATTTCATTGGATTTTTATTCAGATTGACAAGTATGTCTTCAGAAAGTCATGTCCATTTGAGTATATGCGTTCTAAAATCGTCTGTAGAGCCGCTACAATGCCCTACATTGCACGCAAACGCTAAAAAGGTAAAATTATACTCCTGCACCTCAAAATGCCGTAGAACGCAAATATAAGCGTTCTACGGCTGTCTCATTACTAAACATTCATGTTTTCATTATTTGATTATGCAAATGAATTAGTATCAAAATAATTAGTGCTTATATTGATACGCTGTCATATACCGCGTATACGGCGATTTATGGGGCATTTAGGTAGGGGGGGCTATCACTATACTCTTAACACGTTTGAGGGGCATACAGAGGCATTCTACGGGCGTATACGTGCATTGTAGAATGAGGTTTGATCGCAGATAAAAGAAATATATTTTTTTTTGCTCAAAAAGATTTGACGGAATATTATTGCCTGTGGTATTATTCATGCTTCAAAGCTGTTCCTGAGAAGGCTGCGTCCCTTTGAAAGACGGCTTTTTACAGTTCCTTCGGGGATATTCAGTATGTTTTTTATATCCGTTACAGTAAATCCCTCTATGTAAAAAAGTACGATCACCTGCCTGAATTTCTGCGGCAGATTTTCCAATGCCATTTTCAGTTCAACATTTTTGTCGTGAGAGGGGATAGAAAGCTCGGCTGTATATTCGTTATCAGCAATATAAATTATCTTGCTGCGTCTGCCAAGTTCTTTGTTGCAGACGTTTATAAGTATTCTTACAAGCCATGTACGGAAGAAATTTTCGTTTCTGAGAGTTGAAAGTTTTTCATAGGCTGTGAGGATCGCTGTTTGAACAGCACCTTCACAGTCTTTTTCATTTTTTAGCATTGACATCGATATCCTGTAAAGTGTTTCTTCACTTTCAAGAACAAGTTTTGTAAAAGTTTCCTTCGTCATGCTATATACCGTTATTGAAAACTTATAAAAAGTTATAAAAACAACTTTTATGTTTCATTCCTTGTTCACCGTGTCCATTTTTGATATAAATCTACTCATGTTTGGTA
>CADCDE010000148.1:0-2943 GCA_902800065.1 uncultured Ruminococcus sp. | reverse complement strand
GTGCATTTCGATATTACTTGCGGAACTGTGTCCTGTGCTACCACACTTGTACCGAACGGACTGGTTACCGCCCTGACAGCGAATGGCTACGCTGTACCCAGAGGGGTGTTCCTACCCTTGTCATAGCAGTAATGGCTAACCGCTAATCTGTTCTCCTTTCGTAATATTTATAGACGATTGTAAAATATAAAAAATCCGCATTATAACCGGATTTTTTATATGCCGAAAATAAACTTTTTCTCCACTTTCAAACACACAAAAGTGGTGTTTTTCTTTAAAGATCCAGTATTCAAGCCAATTCTTAATTTTGTATTTTACAATCGCCTATAATATTTACTCTGCCATCATCGCTTGGCTGTCGCATAGGCTTCGTATCTTCTCTGATTTTTACATAAAAGTTTACTTTTGTCAATTTCTCAATAACGGTTTTCACCTCTCTTTCTTTTTGAAAATTGTTTTGCTATGCTACAAAAATCATAAAAGTCAACATATCCTTATGACTTTTTATAGGATTGCTTTAACTGTTAAAAGCCTCACTCTTTGATTTTCAATGCATACTGCTGATACAAGTCATTCGGTTCATCTATTGCCGAGATTGCAAGATAAGTGATGTCAGCAGTATTGTTTTCTGCTATGAATCCAACCTGTATGGTAACGGTATCATCTTTTTGAAGCCTCATTTGTTGATCGACATTTGTGAGGTATATCATTCGTGACATACTCCCCCGCCTATGCTACGCTTAGAGGCGGGGGACTTCTTGCCCATTTAGGTTAAATGGAGTTATGACTTTTACATCTTGCTTCAAAACTATCTTTTATTCTCAGTCATGGATTAAACTCTTGCCAAAAGGGGACACCGTTGTACTCCGCCCCTGCTATAGTATTATTATGTTTTCTTGTTTGTTAATAAATTATCCATATAAAAAAGCTGATGTTGTGGAATCGCCGCAACGGTTTATATGAACGGATAAACCGTTAAATAATATATTATCAGTTTATACTATTGACTTTTTCAATTATTTTTTGTATAATAAACACGATATTTTGGATATTGTTTTTTAGAAAGTGTCCTGTACATTTTCGGCTTGATATATCATTAAGCTGTGGATAAAACTGATCATATCAGTTGAGTTCATGTTCTGCAAAAGCAGAAAATACAGGTCTGATTGCCGATTCAGATAAAAAACGGCTGTCCGAATATACACCTGTTGAATGCCTCGACTGCTGTATAAAGTCGGAGTTGATAGGGCTTTATCTATCCGACATAGCCACCTTATGCTGTCGTAAACAGTAAAAGCAAGGGCATAGGAAACCGATGACTAACAGGAATGAGAACCTTCACACACAAGAAGCAAAAAAGTGTCAGGCAATAAATAATTTTGCCTTTCTGTCACACATAAGACATAAAAAAGTGTTTTTTTGGCTGATTGATGGTGCTATAAGCAAGTCATGAAGCGACTTTTGTTTCAACCGGTAAGACCGAAATGGAGATTTATATGGGAAGAAAAAATAAATCGTATTACAAAGACCTTCATCAGCAGGCCTATGATGTTTTTAATGCCATGTTTTCATTTGGTGAGAGCAAGAAAAAAGCTGTTGAAGAAGAAACAGACAAGAAAAAAATCTTTAGTTTCAATACATATAAGACGTATTGGAAACATACCAAATATTTCATCAAATGGGTACAGAAGGAGCATCCCGAATGTACCACTCTCAAATCTGCGAAAAAATATGTGAATGAATGGCTTAAATACCGTTCCGAACAGACAGACAAGAACGGTGATCACCTGTCGGCATGGACTATTCAGACAGAGGCAGCAGCCCTAAATAAACTTTATGGTATTGATAAAGCGGATATTGACAGATTTCAGCCGCCAAAGAGAAAAAGACAGGATATTAAACGAAGCCGTGTTTCAACTGAGCGTGATAAGCATTTCAGCATTACAAACAATGATGAATTGATACGTTTTTGTCGTGGAACGGGTGTCAGGAGAAATGTTCTTGAACGGCTTGAAGGTCGTGACCTGTGGACGAGGGCTGACATGGAAAATGAAGTTGAACAATTGAAACTGCTTGAATATCCGTTAGAAAAGGAAACGGCACATCTGAATACATTGACAGACGCTTTATCGGCTTTTCCGGATCAGAGCCATTTTATTCATCACAGGAAAGATAAAGGCGGCAGATACAGATTTGCTCCGATAATCGGTGAAAATAAACAGATGATAATTGACCGCATGAAAAAAACACCGCAAAACGAAAAAGTCTGGCAGTATGTCAGCAGTAATGCGGATATACATAGCTATCGTGCGGATTATGCTACAGAAATGTATCGTATGTATGCACGAAAAATCGAGGATATTCCTTATGATACTATCAATCACGGAAGCGGAAAAGCCTATCAGAGTGAAGTTTATGCCTGCCGTAAAGATGAAAAAGGAAAAAAACTTGATAAGATCGCAATGATAAAGTGCAGTAAGGCTCTCGGTCATAACCGTATAGCCGTAGTTGCGGATAATTATATAAGGGGGCTTTGAGTTGCAGGCTTACAAGCGAAATAAATTGGGAATTGACTTGAAAATTGATAATTATAAAGATGTGGGATGTTATAAAGTGGAACTTTCTCAAAAAGAATATGCCCACTTGCTTGATAAAATAGACCGGTTGGAGAGGACAATAGATGCGTTGAACCTTGAAAATAGTAAAAAAAAGGCTGCTTATGAAGATCAGCTAAACGATTTGCGAAGATGGTCTGCTAAACAACTCTCAGATAAACAGAATGAACTTATGGAAATCATTTCAGGTTTGAAATGCAGGATAGCCAATGATGTAGAGTATAAGAAACTTGTCATGCAGCAGAAAAATGATTCATGTGTTGACAGAGGTGTTTCTAAAAAATTGAGCGGATATTTCTTTATTGATGCAATAGAATGGAGAGAGAAA
>CADCDE010000147.1 GCA_902800065.1 uncultured Ruminococcus sp. | reverse complement strand
TTGCCTACATGAAAGCATGGGCAGACAGAAGTACATTCTATGTGTCAAAAATGCTTGTGGAACAGGTTGGTATCAACAAAAAATACAGCAATATCAAGAAATGTATCGGAATAAATATACTTGATTTTGATTATATCAAGGATACACAGCGTTTTCATACAGTGTATCACATATCAGAAGATACCGAACACATTAAATATACAGATATTCTTGAAATACACATTGTTGAACTGCCCAAATTACCGACAAATGATGACGGTACAGACCTTTATGATTGGATCAAATTCATTAAAGCCGAAAATAAGGGGGAATTTGAGATGTTAGCACAACAAAGTCAATATCTGCAAAGAGCCTATGAAACACTTGAAGAAATCAGTGCGGATCAAGAAAAAAGAATTGCATACACGGCAAGACAAAAAGCTCTCTATGATTACAACACACTTATGGAAGAAAGTTTTGAACGTGGCGTTGAGCAGACAAAAAGAGAAATGATAATTAAATTCTATAAAAAGGGAGAATCTCCTGAACAACTTGCCGATGACTTT
Organism: uncultured Ruminococcus sp.; assembly: GCA_902800065.1. Lineage (GTDB taxonomy): Bacteria > Bacillota > Clostridia > Oscillospirales > Acutalibacteraceae > UBA1213. Next base: position 2,399 of record CADCDE010000147.1, on the reverse strand, counting down.
GAAGTCCCTATTGAACAAGTAAACATAATAATCAAGGATATCAAGATCGAATAAAAAATTTCTGAAAGAGATTTTTTTACTCTTATAGGGTGATTTTTTAGAAGATATTGTCAAATTTACATTGCAAAATTGTAAAAAAAGTGCTAAAATAAAACAAGAGAACAGTGGTAAATTGCAGCAACCACTGTTCTCCCAACAATACAAAGAGGTCGAAACTCAATGCACCATTGTTTTATGTTTGTTATTTATTATTATCCTATAATATTTTAACATAACATACAAAAAAAATCAAGTATATGTATAAAAGTAACTACCTCTTTGTAAAAAATATTATTTTTTACGGAGGCTATTTTTATGTCCTTATTTACATTGGATACTAACAACATCACAAAAGCCATTCAGCTTTTACACCCGAATGGAGAACTTTTTGAAATTCGCCTTATCAACGGTAGTTATAATGCCAGCGGTTACTTCACAAATGCCGATATAGCCATTAAATCCTTGCAGGATTTCAGACCTGAATGGAATGCTCGTACAAAAACAGCAAGAGCAGCAAATATTTTTATCACTCTCAACCCGATCAATATGTCCTGCTATTCTCGTAAACAGCACGACTGTTTCATAGAAAATGCTCAACCGACCACAAAAGACAATGAAATTACCGCTTTACACTGGCTTTTGATAGATTTAGATCCGAAACGCTTGTCAGGTGTCAGCAGTTCGGAGGAAGAATTGAAACTTGCAAAGAAAAAGGCAAGAACAATACATGATTTTTTGTTGGCTCGTGGTTTTAAAGAGCCTATTCGTGCCATGAGTGGCAACGGTATTCATTTGGTTTACCGTTTTGACGTTCCAAATACAGCAGAAAATGTGTCTGTCTTTGAGAATGCCTTGAAAATCCTGTCCGAAAAATTTAGTGATGAAGAAGTCGAAGTAGATACAACGGTATTCAATCCTGCCCGTATCTGCAAGCTCTGGGGAACAATTGCACAGAAAGGTGCTACTACCCCCGAAAGACCGCACAGGAAAGCGTATATTGAGCCGTCTGTGCCATCTTCCGTTGATGTTAATGATTTTACATTACTTCAAGCATTAGCGGCTGAATTTGAGGAAAATAAGCCCTCTGCACTTGTTCAGGATACCATACAGACAGAGAAAAATGGAAAATTTGATTTGCAGAAGTTCATGTCCGACCATAATATCCCCATCAAAAGTATTGAAAACACTCCTGATGGAGTTAAGTATATTCTCGAACATTGTCTGTTTGATGAAAGCCATAAGGGAAAAGACGCGGCTATTTTCCAAAAGTCTGATGGCTCTCTCGGTTATAAATGCTTTCATAATTCTTGTTCGGATAAGCATTGGAAAGATGTTCGCTTACTTTTTGAGCCTGACGCATACGATAAAAAGGCAGATAATAACACCAAAAGAGAAAAGAAATTGTCTGCCTATGATATTGATGGTACAGGGATTTTGACCATAGAAAACTTGGAAAACTACCTCAACATGAAAAAATATAGGATTTGGTACAACATTATCAAGCATTCGGTAGAATATTCAGGTTTTCACGGATATTCAGAAGAACATCTGCCCGAAACTGCACCGACAATTATCTATAATGAGTTGCAGACAGAGTTTGAAAAGTGCAGTATAGACAAAATTGCCACTATGCTTTTGGTCATTGCGTCAGGACACAAAGTAAATCCCATTCTTGACATGATTAAATCGGCAAAATGGGACGGTAAAGACCGCATTGAAGAAATATACAACATTTTCGGCATCGGAAAAGAGGACAAGTTAAGCCGAGAAATCATCAAAAAATGGCTTATGCAGGCTGTTTGTGGCTTGTTCAACAACGGAAAGCACCCTTTCTCACTTGATCTGATATTGGTATTCAAAGGCAAACAGGGCATTGGTAAAACAAGATTTTTTGAACATCTCGCCATGCTCCCTCAGTACTTCGGAGAGGGTGTCTGCATTGATCCACGCAACAAGGACAGTATCATTCAGGCAACAAGTAATTGGATATGTGAATTAGGCGAAATCGGCAGCACTTTGAAAAAGGACATGGACAGCGTTAAAGCCATGCTGACAAAAGCTAATGATGAGTACAGACTTCCATATGGCAGAACAACGCTTAAATTTCCTCGCATGACATCATTTGTCGGCACAGTCAATGATGATAAATTCTTGATAGATCAGACAGGAAACAGAAGATTTGCAACTGTTCCTATATCTGATGACGTACATATCGACTACAATACACAGATAAGACCTTTCAATTCTTTGCAGTTATGGGCACAGGTATATCGTATTGTACAGGAAGAAATCGCCAAAGGTGCAACAATAGCAAGTTGTTTCAGACTTGATCCCGAAATGAAAGCGGAATTGGATAGTAG
>CADCDE010000146.1 GCA_902800065.1 uncultured Ruminococcus sp. | reverse complement strand
GAATCCGCAAGTACGAAAATTTATGACCATACGCAACCGGTGTTTATTGCGGTCTTACAAAATTCAATAAAAAACTTACACATTTTACTTGACAAACCCGACTGTTTTTGATGTATATTTGCCCTAAGAATAAAGAGATCGTTTTTATAAGGCATTCGTTAATGTGAATAGTGTTATACCGTCTATACTTTTACTTTGCAATTCTTTGATTTCATCCATATTCAAGAGCAATTCTGTTGGATTTCTTCCTATTATAATATATTGATTATTTTCATCAAGAGCAATATATCTTCTCATCCTGTCATCAAGCAGTATATCAGCATTATCTATAACAAACAGCTTACCCTTTGATTGTTTTATTGAGTTTTTATAAGCCTTTTTATTATCCAAGTAGTTAAAGCATTTTATTCGTTTATCTTCTGCCGCCAATTCCTCAATAAAAGAGAACAGAGCTGACTTTCCTGTTCCGGAGTCACCACTGATAAATGTAATGTTTGTTTCGAGCAAAAGATCAATTTCAAAAGACGTATGTTTTGTATGAATTCGGTCGGTGATAACAGGTTTAATCTTCATTTGTCCACCACTCCTTCAATTCTTCATAAGAATCTTTTTCGTGTATTCCATTCTTGTCACAAACATTGACTTTTTTCATATCAAATGAAATAAACGGATAACTGCAATATACATTCCCTTGTGGCAGGGAATAAATAACATCAAGTGCATTATCCCCACATTCACATATATCGAAAACCTTATCGGGATTGTATATGATATTAAGAGTAGTCTTACACCCTGTCGAAAGCCGATCAATGTTTAATGCTGTACCATTGAATTTTGATTTTATCATATATTTACTCAGCATTTCCGAATCATCAATCGTTTTTATTATTTCAGCCGCAGTATCATCAAGTTTTTCAACAGTATGTTTGTTGAAAAAAATATCATTAAGTATAACAAGTTCCATATTTTTGGGTATTGCTTTTTTCTTATAAACTGTTATCATTTACAACCCTGCCTCCTCAAAAGCCTTATGTAAAACAGAATATTCAAACAACTGTTTCATTTTCTCAGAAAGAGTCGGCTTCGAATTGTCCAACCCACATATATCATCGTCTTGCTTGCCGTCCCATTCACAGCAAGAGCAAACAAAACAAGGACCTATTTTTGATTTATCTGTTTCAAAGCCTGTATTTCTTGTTATATCGAAAAGAAGTCTTGCGGCTATTTTTTCGGAATTGATATTGCTTCGATAATTATAAACTGACTTGAACGCTTTTAATTCATCAATTTTTCCGCCGCTTATCATAAGTTTCACAAATGTTTGCTTTGCTATGATTTGTTGTTTACGCTTATCTTTAAGTTCATCGTGTTCTGCGAATACCCATTCTTCTAAATATTCAAATGACAACAATGCAAATTCAAATGAACGCAGTTCAATTATCCTGACATTATTTTTACCCGAAATATTCTTTTTTAATCGCTTCAACTCACGAAGTACATCAGGATTGTCTGTTGCTGTATCTATCATTATGTAGTATAAATTACCATCCTCGTTGATATTCTCTGCATTTTTACTAAGTTGTGAATTGTTATGTTTGGTTTCAACAATAATATCGGGATATAAATTTTTGAAAAGTACTTTCCAAAACTGATATCCCGAACCAGCATCTTCACACCAAATATATCTTTTCACCTTATAGCCACTCCTGTTCAAGTATTCCTCTCAAAATATTAGTTTAACGTACTTTATGTTTAATGTCAATACTTTTACCACTTGAGAAAAAATGTTATAATTCTATTTATTCTGGCTGTGTACCAAAAAATTCCCATGTGATATGGTATAATTACATCATAACTTATGTTGAGGAGAAACTGTGTTATGGAAAACAAATGGTATGAAAATTTTATAAATGATTTGGAATATGGTGATTATATATTTATCCTGAATACGCTCAGAGGTGTACAATCTGCTCTTTATATGATAAACGGAAAAGAATATTCGGTTGCAAATATGGAGCTTTTTAATAGAAAAAACGGCAATATATCTCCATATGAAAAGTATGAAAGTATTTTTATGGATATGATGAATAATGACAAAGCTCTGCACGTTTACAGATATGAGAATGGTTTATTTGCGGAACATAAGTGTCTTTCGGAAAAAAGATACGATAGTTTTGTGTATGGTGACTGTACATATGATGTGCTTTTGAAAGAGGAATTTTGCTTGGAGCCGAAAGGGGATGCAGCTAAGAGTAAGTTTCAGAAATCTTTTCAAAAAGCGGAACGCTTTAAAAAGACCTTGCTTTATGCCTGTTATGTCAATGATACTCAGGCAATAGTTGAACGTGCGAAAACTGCATCAAAAGCACAACTTGATAAAAAATTTGAATATCTCGGTACACCTCTTTCTTTCTGTGCCAAGAACGATAATTTGGAGGGTTTCAAGGCTCTTGTTGAAGCAGGATCGGACATGAATAAGTCCATTACAGGTGGTACAGTTTCTCCGCTTGATGAAGCTGTCAAACACTCATCTGATATAATTTTTTATGTTCACGATAATTTTCCCGATATTTTTGAAGCTCATTTTAAGGATTGGAGTGGTTGTATATCGTATTGTACAGATATTAAAATTTATGAACTTATGTATCGTCTGTACGGAACAAACGGTATGGAAAAACTTGTATTTGGTCTGATTTCCGCAAGAAATGTTATCGGACTTAAATTCGTTTTGGAACATGGTGCGGATTTTCTTGAATATAAAGCAAGCTATTATAAATGCAATGCATTGAAGTATGCAGAGATAGAATATAACAAATATACAGACCCAGATAATCCATTAAAGGAAATTTATAATTTATAATATGCTGAAAATTGCTGCTGAAAACCAATAATATTTTTATATACGATGATTGATGATGAAATAAATGCCCTTATTCCGATACTGACTTGCAGTAATTTGGAAAGAGTAAGAAAGGAAATAAAAGCAAAAATATGATTATACTGATAACGGGAGCATCTCACACTGGAAAAACTTTATTGGCACAAAAACTGCTTGAAAAATATAAATATCCTTATTTATCCATTGACCTGTTAAAAATGGGACTTATCAGAAGCGGCTGTACTTCTTTGACACCTTATGACGATGATGAATTAACGGCGTATCTTTGGAATATTTGCCAAGAGATTATAAAGACCGCTGTTGAAAATTATCAAAATCTGATTGTTGAGGGGTGCTATATCCCATTTGACTGGAAAAAGGATTTCAGTCCGAAATACCTGGATAATATCAAATATTGCTGTCTGGTTATGAGTGAAAATTACATAAAAGTGCATTTTGATGATATAGAGAAATATGCAAACACTATTGAAAAAAGACTTGATGGCTCGGATTTCACACTTGATAATGCTTTGACAAGTAATCAATTTTACTTACAGAAGTGTATTGAATTCGGACTTGACTACACACTGATTGATGAGGAATATAGTATAGATTTGAGTTTTCCGGAATAATAAAAAGACAAGAGCTGATTTCCTTTAAAATAAAATCGGTTCTTGTTCTTTTATGCGACTGTATAATTGAGCCTGTATTGCCCGTTGCCTGTCTGAATGTAGGTGTCTTTGTGTTCATACAAGGTTGCCCTGATACGCTCCTTATAGTGCGAATTTGCCCTTGCTTTCGGGTGATTTTCAAGCATTATTCCCCAAAATCGAATTGAAAAATGATAGACTTTTTTGACAATATATGATATAATTCACCTGAAATATAGTTTTCAGGAGGTTTGAATATGAAAAAAGTTAAATCTTACAAAATAATAATTTTTGTTATTTTAGGTATTATGATTTTAGGAATATTATTTTTCGTATTTCTGTATAATCCTTTCTCCGAATATGAAAAAGTCGCTGTTGATTATGTTGCATCCAAGTATGGGAAAAACTACAGAGTAATCTCGGTAACACCTGATTATTCTAATCCTATGCCATTTGCAAAACATTTAAATTACATTACATTTACATTCTCTGATGATAGCAATCAACCGGATTTTCATATCAGTGTAGATTTCGATTTACATGACGATACGATAAAAGTTATTTCTGATGGATATTACTGTGACAGATATGAAGCATTATATAGAAATTGTGCAAATGAATATGCTGAAAAATACAATTTTGATAAAAAATACAAATTTAGAATGAGTACTTCAAAAAATGGTTATTTCAATCGTTTGTACAATGATTACAATGAAATGGTATCAGATAAAGATGAGTTAAAATCATGGGAAGTTTCGATTCGTATAAATGTGTATGGTAATAATGATCCTGAAAAATATAAATGGGTATATGACTTTTACCAAGAGTTAAAGAAAACTCAATACAGAAGAATGTGCTTTGTATTATTTATCGATGGTCATGAGGACGGTTTGCAAGATTCCTGGTTATATAGTAATATGGATGTTAGTTATAGTGAATATATCTCTGAAGATAACGAACGTTCTATAGACCATTTTTTCAATAAATCTTAATTAAACTACGTGAGTTCGATATAACTGAAAAATATTCTGACAATGATGAAATGAAGTATGTCATTCCGAACGCAGTGAGGAATCTTCAAAAGATTCTTCGTCGCTGNTTCCGAACGCAGTGAGGAATCTTCAAAAGATTCTTCGTCGCTGTCGCTCCTCAGAATGACAGTATAATAATTTTTCGTTTTCATCGAACTCACGTTAAACTTATAATTTCCCACATAAATAAAAACAGAGAGAAAAACATTTTTTCGATTTCTCTCTGTTTTTATTTTATAAAAGTTTATGTCATTAATCCAAATCATACTTCTCTTTTGGATTTGGGATTATAAAGAATACGGATATAATCTGTATCTCTTGTGTCCATGTCACCAAGATAACATCTCTCATGTTCGGGGACATTTTCATAAGCCTTGCGGAGAATTTCTCTGTTTTCTTCACATGGAAATTCAAGATAATTGTGATATGCTTCGATACATATATCATGTGCTGTAGGTTCATTGGCAAGTTTTTTCATTCTTTCTTCCAATTCTTTCAGCTTTTCTTCTGTACTGACTATACTTGTACTGAAAGCCAATAATTTTACTTTTCCGAGATGTTCTATTTCAACCCATACATTTTCATCAACTGTCGTACTCAAAATACCTTTTTGAAACATTTCCTCTACTTGTGCAAATGTAAATTCTCTATCAGGAATTGCTCCTATACGAAAACTTTTATCGGCATAAGCGGTAAGAAAAGTAATACAGCTTTTTCCCTTTTGATTGTAAAAGATAAAATTACTTTCTCCGTCAGTAAATGAATATCCGAATTTATGTGCAAGCTTGCAGTCAATCGGATTATCCGTAAATCTAACTCTCGCCTTATCCCATTTTTCTTTTATTCTCGAAGTTTCAGTATAAATATTTTCCATTTCGGGATTCAGCGTTTTTACTATCTCCAAAATATGCTTATAATAACTTTCTTCATTATACTTCCATTCTGCCTGTTCAATTTTAAATCGACCTAATTGGAATATAGAAAGTACACTTCCTTTCGGCACTTCACAAATAACCCACTGCTTTGAAATGGATTCCTTGAATTTTGCAAAATCATTTCTTTCCCAACAGCTTATTGTACCATCTTCATAAACACCGAACTTTGTAAGAAAATATTCACCATTTTTAATAATTCCCGGTATGCTTTCTCCTTCAACAACTTTTTTGACATAAACTTTCATTTTAATATCCTCCTAAATTTATACTGCGTATAACAAACAAAATTTTTTAAAAACAGAACGTAAACTGCTATCCAACCTGTTATCACAAAAATGCTTGATATATTCGGGAATTTTTCCGTAATAAGCCTCTGCAATGCCACCCGCTATACAAGCCATTGTATCGGCATCACCACCAAGAGAAACTGCATTTCTTACGGCACTTTCATAGTCATCTGACTGTAAAAAAGCGATTATTGCAGGCGGTACACTGTATTTTGTACGGCTGTCAAAAACAAAATTTTTCCTTATTTCATCAATCGCAGTATCCAAAGCAAATCCAAACTTTTTTTCACAAAAGCTTTGTATCGCCTTTTTACTTTTTTTATCCAGAACCATTCTTACAGAAACTGCAACTGCCTCAGCTCCTTTTATTGCTTCAAAATTATTATGAGTGTAAATGCAGCTTGCTCTTACCTGACGGCATATCTGTTTTACATCACTGTACGCATAGCCTATTGGAACAACCCTCATAGCCGCACCGTTTCCATAACTTTTTTGACGAAACATTTTATTACTTTTTGCCCATCCAATGAACATCTCTCCAAACCCTGAATTTTTATAGTGTGAGTTGTTTACTTTTTGAAATGTTATAATCCTTTTCTATTAATCTTTATCAACTAAACTGTCATAAACTACTTTTCCATTCTTAACGTCTACACAAAATTCTATCGACTGACTTTCATCAATAAAAAATACTCTGACACCCATTAAATCTGCTAAAACAGGATATGTTATTGTTGGTTCAACTGATTTTATATAATAATTTAAGCCATAACGGTCATATACATATTCTTTCGCAATATTACTATATTCATTGATACCGGACTTTATGATTAAAGAATTTAAAATAAGTGGAGATGAAAAAACTAAAATGATAATCAATATTACCACAATAATTATTTTATTTTTAATATTATTCTTTTTGCCTTCCATAAGTTCACCCCTCAATACAAATTCTATCAAGTTCCTTTTATATTTCAATTTAAATAACGTGAGTTCGATGAAAACGAAAAATTATTATACTGTCATTCTGAGGAGCAACAGCGACGAAGAATCTTATCAAGATTCCTCACGACGAAGAATCTTATCAAGATTCCTCACTGCGTTCGGAATGACATACTTAATTTCATCATTGTTAGAATATTTTTAAATTATATCGAACTCACATTAAATATATTATAACATGTATCAAAAATATTTTCAATGAATATATTTTATAACTGTTTAAACGGCGAGCATTACACAATGATACACGCTTAAAAAAACACACTTGTCCAAGTAAATCGGGCAAGTGTATTTTCTGATTTATTTCAGCAGATTTTTTAAAGTACTGTTCTGTTCGGGTGTAAGTTCCTGCATATTCTCTACATAGCCGTTGGCAAGGAAAGGCTGATAACGGATTTCACGCAGAACCGTACCGTCTTTCAAAGTAATAATGACAGAATAATCCTCCATTACAAAATTGTCGGGATTGGCTTTATATTTGTCCCATGCCTCTATATACCAAATGGGCGTTGCGGCAAATTCGGGCAGACCGCTGTAATCTTCGGGCTTTAACTGACAAACAAGGTCATAAAAATCTTTGATTGCGGTGCTGTCAGTGATAACATTCTGTTCGGAAAGAATCATTTTTCCTTCGTTATCAGGTATGCGTTTCTGATATTCGACACTCCTTATATCTTCCGCACTCTGCACATTGAAGAATAAAAATCCGTTTTTGAAACCCTCACTTGTATTGATTTCGTTTGCAAAGAATATACTGCACTGTTCATTCTGTTTTACAATGATAAACGCTTTATTATTTCCTTTCGGAGCATAATAGTAAACGTCTGCCCCTGCAAGTGTGGGTTCCTGGGATTCAGCAGCATTTCCATGATGCTCATAGCTGTTATCTACTTCAATGATTTTTCCGATGTACTCACCAAAATCCGTTTTACTTACCGTACTTGAAATACCATTTGAAGCGTATTCATCAAGTGCAAGCTGCTCATAAAATCCCTCAGAAGTTCTTACATCAATATGATGAAGTTCTTCTTCACCAAAACCATCTCCGCCAAAAGATTTTGAACCGGGAACAATCTTTGCAGAAAACGGCTGATAATAGTATTTTGTACTTTGTGTATTGGGATTATGTTCAGTCTGCGATTCTGTAATTTGGGGTATGCTGTTATCAATAGGTGCAGAAGAAACATTCTGACTGCTTGTATCTGTTGACGTTTGTTCTGAAACATTATTGACAGATTCATCTTCAGTCTGTGATTCTGCAATTTGCGATAAGCTGTTATCAACGGGTGCAGAAGAAATATTCTGACTGCTTGTATCTGTTGACGTTTGTTTTGAAACATCATTGACAGATTCATATTTTGAATTTTCAAATTTACTGTTGTCTGAATTTAATCCCCTTGAATCTTGTTTGGATTCTTCGGCAGATGATACAGGAAAAACAGAATTAACAGTATGCGAGTTCTCTCCGTTGTTATTGGGCTGAATAATTGAATTATCAACAACAGAGCCTGATTGACCATACGAATTAAAAAGCAAAACAGAACCAAATGCTACCGCTGCAACTGCGGCAACAGAGCCGAAAGCATATATTTTGCGTTTCGGAAAAGTTTTTTTCTGTTCAATATCAGCCTCTTTTATCAGGTCACCGTCTATTTTGCCGATTGCTTCAAGAAATTTGAGTTCATTCATAATCGTAGCCCTCTTTCTGCAAAAATTCTTTTA
>CADCDE010000145.1 GCA_902800065.1 uncultured Ruminococcus sp. | reverse complement strand
GAGTTTGAAGACGTACAGAGAAAAATATGATCCTGATGTTTGTGTCAGAACGTCTATGGCAAATTACAGAAACGAAAATAACGGACTTATCAATCTTCCACTTTACTGTATAACAAATTGGATTTGATGCGATATAAAAAAATTTCTGAAAATTTCCCAAATGACAGGGAGTAAAAAATTGACCTCCGCAGGAGGTCGCAAGCACAGATTTTATATATCGTTTCGATATCTAAAATCGGCTTGGCGGTGAAATCTCCCCACTCCCCTTTTCGTTTTCAAAATCGTTGCACTCACAAAAAATATAAATTTCAAATTTCAGAACAATAGAAAATCCGTAAATGCTTGACTGACATTTTTGATATAGCTGATACCCGTAGAAAATATTTTTTAAAACTTTTCAGCTTGTAAAAAAATTATAATGGCTCAGTTCAAGAGGACTGCTTGCTGAATTGTATGATAAGCACATACCGCTTGACAGCGATGACATATTCCAAAAATTCAAAAACTCCGTAATCGATCAGTTGCAAAATTGATTTGTTGATGATGGGAAGAAAATTATTCCGATAAAAGTCAAGGCATAAGAAAATCTCAAAGCAAAAAGTTTGAAGATGTACAGAGAAAAAATATGTTCAGTCAGTTTGTGTCAGAACATCATCTATGACAGATTACAGAAACGAAAATAACGGATTCGTCAATTTGGATTTTACGTGACATTAAGAATTTCTGAAAATTTCCCAAATGGCAGGGAGTAAAAAATTTGACCTCCGTAGGAGGTCGCAAGCTCAGATTTTGTACACCCGGTAGGTGTACAAATCGGCTTGGTGGTGAAATGTTCCCACTCCCTTTTTTAATTTTCAAAATCGTTACACTCACAAAAACATAGATTTCAAATTTCAGAATAATGGAAAATCTTTAAACGCTTGACTGGCATTTTTGATATAGCTGATACCCGTAGAAAATATTTTTTAAAACTTTTCAGCTTGTAAAAAAATTATAATAGCTCGGTTCGAGAGAACAGCAGGACAAAGGATTTTGAAACGGCTATCATGTAGCTGAATGATTGTGGGTTCATGCAGAAGAAAATCTCAAAGCAAAAAGTTTGAAGATATACAGAAATGAAAATAACGAATTTATCAATCTTCCACTTTCCTATACAACAAATTGGATTTAATGTGATATTAAAAATTTCTGAAAATTTCCAAAATTGCAGGGAGTAAAAAATTGACCTCCGCAGGAGGTCGCAAGCTTAGATTTTATATATCGCTTCGATATCTAAAATCAGCTTGGCGGTGAAATCTCCCCACTCCCTTTTTTATTTTCAAAATCTCTGCACTCACCAAAATTATAATTTTCAAAATTTTAGAATAAAGGATTATTCATGTAATAGAAAAATATCTTACAGAAACTTGTATAATTATGAATATCATGATAAAATTATTGTATAGAAATTTCAACAAGGAGTATTTGACAATGATAACAGGAGAATTAAAAAATAAAATTGACAGTCTTTGGGACGCTTTTGCGGCAGGCGGTCTTGTAAATCCATTGGAAGTTATTGAACAATTTACATATTTGATGTTTATTCGTGATCTTGATGACAGTGATAACCGCAGAGCAAAGGAATGTGCCATGCTTGGTTTGCCGTATAAAACTATCTTTCAAGATGAAATTATCATAGGTGACAGAAAACTTGACGGCAAAAAATTGAAATGGTCGGTATTCCGTGATTTTCCGGCGGGACAGATGTTTGAAATTGTGCGTGATGAAGTTTTTCCGTTTATTAAAAATCTTCATGGTGATAAAGACAGTGCTTATTCAAAATACATGGGTGACGCTGTTTTCAAGCTGCCTACACCGTTATTGTTGTCCAAAGTGGTAGATTCCCTTGATGAAATATACAGAATGATGAACGAAATACAAGCGTCTGATATAAGAGGAGATGTTTATGAGTATCTTCTCGGAAAGCTGAATCAATCAGGTCGTAACGGACAATTCCGCACACCTCGCCATATCATCAAAATGATTGTTGAGCTTATGGAACCGAAAGCAGACGATATAATATGTGATCCTGCCTGTGGTACAGCCGGATTTCTGATAACAGCAGCAGACTATCTCAAAGAAAAACATAAATCTGATATTTTCTTTAATAAGCAGAACAAAGAGCATTATATGAATAATATGTTTCACGGATATGACATGGACAGAACTATGCTGCGTATCGGTGCTATGAACATGATGACACACGGTATTGCCAATCCCTCTATTGAATACCGTGACAGCCTTTCAGAACAAAATCCCGATAAAGAAATGTATTCGCTTATCCTTGCCAATCCGCCGTTCAAGGGCAGCCTTGATAATGACATCGTTTCGCCCGATTTGCTGAAAGTCTGCAAGACAAAGAAAACAGAATTGTTGTTTCTGACGCTGTTTTTGCGTATGCTGAAAGTAGGCGGAAGATGTGCCTGTATTGTACCTGACGGAGTACTTTTCGGCTCGTCAAATGCACACAAGGCTGTCCGCAAAACGCTGATAGACGATAACCGCCTTGAAGCCGTTATTTCCATGCCAAGCGGCGTATTCAGACCGTATGCAGGTGTTTCAACGGGTATTCTGATATTTACAAAAACAGGTTACGGCGGTACGGATAAAGTGTGGTTTTATGATATGCAGGCAGACGGATTTTCGCTTGATGACAAGCGTTCAGCGGTGGCGGAGAATGATATTCCCGATATCATCGCCCGATTCCATGACCTTAATGCCGAAAAAGACCGTAAACGCACAGAAAAATCGTTTTTTGTGGAGAAAGATGAAATTATTAAAAACGGCTACGACCTTTCAATCAACAAGTACAAAAAAACGGAGTATCAAGCTGTTGAATATCCGCCCACAAGTGAGATAATGTCAGAACTTAAAGGTTTATCTAAAGAACTTGACAGTATGCTGACGGAGTTGGAGGGA
>CADCDE010000144.1 GCA_902800065.1 uncultured Ruminococcus sp. | reverse complement strand
CTTCTGGGAAGTCAGCTTGCCCCCGAAGATATTATTGGTATTCCGAGAATCAGCGGAAATGTATCGGAATTCCTGCCCCCTAAAATGATTGCAAGAAATGAACCGTATGTTCTGTTTTTAGATGAACTGAATGCGTGTTCACAGGAGGTGCAGAAAGCTTTTTACAGCCTTATCTATGAACGCAGAATAGGTGAATATCATCTGCCAAAGGGAAGCGTTGTAATAGGTGCAGGCAACAGGGCTCAGGATAATGCCATTGTCAAAACAATGTCATCTGCATTGGTGAACAGAATGTTTCATGTACAGTTGAAAGTTGATGTCAACCAATGGCTTTCATGGGCTTATACCGCAGGGATTCACGAATGGGTGACGGACTATATCACGGCACGTCCCGAACATTTATTTTCCGTTCCGCCAAAAACGGAAGAACCCTTTTCCACTCCCCGTTCATGGCATACTTTAAGTGACCTTATCAAAGAATTTCAAACAACAGGACTTTCAGCAGGTTCTCAAATGCTGAAAACGCTTGCTTACGGCTGTATTTCGCCGTCCCACGCAGGAATGTTTGTGGCTTATACAAAGCATCTCGGAAATAAAAATTTACTGTCGGATATTATCAAGGGTGACGCACGTTGGCCTGCAAAGCCCGAAGACAGAGATGTATTATATTTTCTTGCCCAGTCATTCCGTGACAAACTTCTTTTGGAACTGCCGAAAAGCAAGGAACAGCTTGACAGCAATACACAGTTTTTCACGCACAGGGCAAAGGCACTTATCAAAGAATTGGCAAGTATCAATTTTGAATTGGCACAGTTAGTCGCATCTGATGACGGCGGAAAAACCTTGCCTGACTGGTTTATGGTTGAAATAGTCCGTGACCTGCCCCGACTGATACAGAAACAGGAGTAATTATGTCTAAAAAATCGAATAACAAAAATAAAATTCCACCGTCAGTCCAATTTATCATTGAGGGAATGGAGATTATCAAAAAACATCCGCTTTTCGGCTGTATGAACTATTATGACAGGATAAGGGATTTTGATGATAAAGAAAAAAGCGGTTCCGCATATGTGACAAGTGCAGGATATATGGTTTTTAACAAAAACAAGCGTCACTCTCCGCAGGAATGGGCTTATATCATCGCACATCTGATACTGCATTTAGGCTTGGGGCATACAAATCCCGATAAAGTTTCAAAAGCCGTTGACATTCGTTTATGGAATATTGCGTGTGATATTTACATCACGAAGTTTTTGCAGGATATCAAATTTCAGGGTGCATCTATGGAAGCGGATATAATACAAACATTTCAGGGAAGTCTGAAAGATGAACAGACGATTTATGAATATCTGTCACAGCACAAGGAACAAGCCGAATCATATAAAGTTCTCGGTACATATACGTTCAATGATATATTTGATTTAGAGGATATATGGGATAAACGTGAGTGGAGATGGCATTCAAAGGATTATTTTGAAAGGGAATTTGCCTATGCTTTACAGCATTCTGTAAAGAGTGTTTTGCAGAGTGCCGCAAGTGCGGAGATTTTAGCGGAATATAATACACGTTCACGACAGGCTGCTAATTGGTTTATCAACAGTTTTCCACTGCTTGGCGGTCTTGCAGCACATTTTAAAGTTATCGAGGACAGTGAGTATTGTCAGAAAAATGAAATACAGATAGCGGCAGTTGACGCAGGACTGAAAGAGATATATGTAAATCCCGCCGCAGGCTTGTCCAATGATGAATTGAAATTTGTGCTGGCACATGAATATCTCCATGCAGGACTTGACCATGCCAACCGTTCAAAAGGCAGAGACCATTATTTATGGAATATAGCCTGTGACTATGTTGTGAACGGCTGGCTTATGGAAATGAAAATAGGCAAAATGCCCGAAAACGGTTTGATGTATGACGAGAGTTTAAAAGGAATGTCAGCGGAAGAAATCTATGATGAACTTGTCAGAAATATCAGGGTGAACCGAAAATTGATGACTTTCAGAGGATACGGTAAAGGTGATATAATCGGTTCAGGTGAAAGAAAAAACGGCAGTGTAAGCCTTGATGATTTTTGTAAAAACGCTCTTATGCAGGGATTGGAATATCAGATTTCAAGCGGCAGAGGATTTATTCCGGCAGGATTAATTGAAGAAATAAGAGCTTTGGCAATGCCGCCTATCCCTTGGGACGTGAAATTGGCAAAGTGGTTTGATGATTTTTTTGCCCCCATAGAAAAGCATCGTACATATGCAAGACCAAGCAGACGGCAGGCAAGTACACCCGATATTCCCCGACCGAGATATTTTATTGACGATACTCAGACGGAAGGACGAACTTTCGGAGTAGTGATAGATACATCAGGTTCCATGTCTGCCAAAGATATAGGGATAGCATTGGGAGCTGTTGCAAGCTATGCTGATGCAAAAGATATTCCAAAAGCAAGAGTTGTTTTTTGCGATGCAGAGGCTTATGACAAGGGGTATATGTCACCTGAGGAAATTGCCGGCAGAGTGGAAGTAATGGGACGTGGAGGAACAATTTTACAACCTGCAGTGGATATTCTCGAAAATGCAAAGGACTTTCCGAAAGACGGACCTGTTTTAATAATCACAGACGGCTATATTGAAAGGGATTTGAAGATAAAGCGTGAACACGCATTTCTGATTCCGAAAGGTCATGTACTGCCGTTCAGACCGAGCGGAAAAGTATTTTACTATGAGAAATAGGAGAATAATTATGATTTTGAAAAAGGGAATTACAGGTTTTTTTGATGTCAGAGATGAAAGCAAAGATGAAACAGGATATTATGATTTTAAAAAAATCTGTTATTCGATAAGAATGAATAATCTCAAATTGCTTGAAGTTTGCAACAGCGATAATGCACGTTATTTTAGAGCGTGTTCACATAAAAAGAGCATCAAAAATCATAGCCAACATGATAACAGAAAGAAAAATTGAATCGAGCTTATCGTAGCGTGTAAAAACTT
>CADCDE010000143.1 GCA_902800065.1 uncultured Ruminococcus sp. | reverse complement strand
TGTATTAAGCCGAAAATGCACAGGGCACTTTCTAAAAATAATATCCAAAAACATCATTTTTATTATATACAGAATCATATAAAAAGTCAATAGCATAATTCTATAATATATCCTCTAACGGTTTACCCGTTCACCATTAAACGGGTAAACCATTACCGGCCGCTGCATATTCCAGCCCCACCAAGCCTGCTTACTGGCGGGCACAACTTTTTATCAACCTTCTTTGCAATATATTTTCTCAAAAAAGTATGCTGTTATTTCCTCGTAACAAGACACAAACAAGACACATTAAGACACAATACACTAATTGTGTGTCTTGTTAAAAAGTCCAGTATTCATGCGGGTTTTAAGATTGTGATAAGACACATACAAAATAAAATGTGTCTTGTTAAAAAGTCCAGTATTCATGCAGGTTTTAGGCACTTACAAGACACATTTTTTTATTTTTTATATATAAACACTTTTAATGAGTATAAACATATATAGGTCAAGGAGTAAATTAGCGAATATAGAGGAGTATAATATATAGTAAAAAATAAAGGTATAGGAGAAAAAATGTGTCTTGTGTCTTGTAATTCCTAAAAAACCGCATAAACAAGCCATTTTTCAGCAAGACACATTTTTTTTGCAATGTGTCTTGTAAAGTCCTTGAACCCCGCATGAATACTGGAAAAATTAACAAGACACATAAAAAAATAAAATGTGTCTTGTTGTGTCTTATATGTGTCTTGTTGTGTCTTGTTTGTGTCTTACAGATTTTTAAAAAATCATAAAAATAATTTATATTTTGTTTACTTATAAAAATAAGAAAAACACGAATGCAAACTTTACATCCGTGTTTTTTGAAAAATTTTTATTCAAATGTGTCTTGTTTGAAGCCTACCCATGTTTTGGTCGGTAATATTCTCACTCTTTTCTGCACACCGTTGACGTATTTTTTAATAGTCTTAACGCCCAGAAAGTCCAAAGCCTTTCCGACCTGTATTGCAGAATATTTCTTCAGATATGTATTCCAGTTGTCTATAAATTCACTTGTAGTCTGTTCGGAATACTCGATAATAAAAGAATTGTTGCTTTCAAATGACAAAATATCTTCGATTTCTCTTTGTGCAGGCAATGGTTTTAAGTATTCTCCATTACGCTTTTCAAGCTCGATAAGCTCCTGACGATTAAGTCTGAAGCATTCAGAATAACTTTTGCCGTCTTTTATCATTTCTTCAACACAATGATTGATTTGTGCCCACAACTGCGAAAAATCAAAGCTCTTTATTTCCTCGTAATCTATGTAGAAGTCATCATCAAGCGGAACGATTGCCCAACGTCTGTTTCCGGTTGGATCAACAAGAAATTCAGTTTCGTTGACCGTTCCGCAAAAAGCCGTCATTCTGGGATAGCGTACAGATGTTCTGCCGTATGGAACACGGTATTCATCAACACTTTTGGAGATAAATGCCTTTAATTTGTCAATATCTTTCTTGAAAGTAGCTCCTAATTCTCCAAGTTCACATATCCATTTTGAAGTACTCTGCTGTATATCGTCTTTCAGACTCGGATCTAATATCACTCCATCACCAAAATACAGGCTGTCCAGTGCCAATGCCTCAAAAAGCCTTGTTTTTCCTGCTCCCTGTCTGCCCTTTAACACCAACACTATGTCAAGGCTGAATGGGTGTTCCAGATTGTTATGAAGTCCACAAATACACATAATAAGCCACTTTTTTACAAAAGCTCTGCTGTATTTGTTTTTATCCGTATCTTCAGATATTCCCATAAGCTCAAACAGTTTTTGTAATTGATCCTGTCCGTTCCATTTGATAGAGTTTATTTTATCAAGAATAGGATTATAGCTGTTTCTTGCCGCCAGAACATTGAGATAGCTTGCAACACGAGCTTGTGTACAGCGAGTTAAGCTGTGGTGCAGGAAGTCCTCGATAACAGCAGGAGCGTTTTCAAGTATTTGTTCCTTATTTTCACCCATAAAACCGTTTATTTCCATTCTGTGAAGTACTTCATTGTATTTGATTTGAATATTGCTTGATTTCAGGTAAAAATCTAGATTATGTATGGTCATCTGACCTGTGCCATCATCATTAAATGGACTTTCTTCCTTAGTTTTTTCCTTTTTCTTCTTTTGTTTTGAAGTTGTTTCCTTACTGTAAGCATCAGGCTCATAAAACAGGCGAAAGTCTTTCCATGTGCGATTACTACACGACTGATGCAGGCATTTGAAGCATATCGCACCATTCGGAAATTGTATCAAACAAGCGTCTTTGCCTTTGTGATTTTCGTCAAAAGGACAGCTTTCAAGGATATATTTTGTGCCGCCACTTTTAAAACTTGCCGTTTGAGTAATGCTGATGTTATGTTCCCGTATCCAATCTGTGAGATTAAAAGCTGATTTATTGCCCTTATATTCCTGTTTAGGAGGTTCAGGCGGTATATTTTCATTGACAAGCCTTTGCAGGAGATCCTGTGGTACAGGTAACATTTCAGACGGCTCTTTGATGATATATGCGAGTCTGTGAGGTCTTTCCTGTGTACTGACACCCTTTGCGGCTACTGTACCGTATAATTTGCATATTCTTGCAGGATTGTACACAGTTGTATCAACATCAACATATTCGTTGCTGAAAAGCATATCGAGAGATTTCAACGTATTTTCAATCAACTTGATATTATCAGGCGTTTTTGCCAATTCCACACGATACAGCAAGTGATAGCCGTTACCTGACAATGACACGATAGGTTCTGGGAAGCCGTATTCTTTCAGATAAGCATACACTTTCAAGGCACTCTGATGGGCATATTCAAGCTGATCCTGACTGGATGATATGCCACTCGGTCTTTTGGGATCGAAGTCCAGAAGCAGCCATTCATATTCATCAATGTCATTGTCACTTGTGGTTATCTTGCAATTCTTGACGAAAATGTCTTTCTGTTGTCTTGAATAGCAGGCAGAGTTGATTTTATTCAAAGTGATGTAGAAATTGCCCTGTTCCGTTGTGGAAAGGTTCTTCATGCGTTCAATAAGTATATCG
>CADCDE010000142.1 GCA_902800065.1 uncultured Ruminococcus sp. | reverse complement strand
ATACTGTCTTGTATGATCTTCCGCCTGCTAAAACCGGTAAGAAGGGCAGACCAAAAGTAAAAGGCAGGAAACTGTCTTTTGATGATTTTACATTTTCAAATGTTGATGGAACAGGCTACGCTGTGGGCAGTCGTCAGGTAATTACCAATCTTTTTGGTAAAAAGCCTGTTCACGCCATCATTACCAAAACCTCAAACGGCAGTCAAAAACTGTTCATTTGCACGAAAGATCCACATCAGCTCAACTTTGATTTCAATTCCTCCGCATCGGGCAAAGCATTACTTTTTGCAAAAGCTGATATTGATTTTTTGCCACTGACCGTTTATTCAATGCGTTGGTCTATTGAGGTCGCCTATTACGAACAAAAGAAATTTTGGGCTTTGGGAAACTATATGCTCCGAAGCAAAATCGGTATTGAAAGATTGACAAATTTGTTGACACTCTTGTATTCTTTCATGATCGTACTGCCTTTTTACGATAAAACATTTTCCGCTTTATCACACAACAGTCCCCAGCAATCACGTTTTGTTATCGGCATGACTGTCTGGCATGAATTATTTTTGACCACTTTCGAGACTAACTGCATATCATCAAAAAATGTATTCGCTTTTGCTTCTTTTGCTCTATAAGCACTTTTACTTTTTTAAAACTTTGAAACTGGTGTGAATAGAAATATACATAAATTATATATATAAATTATGTATATAAATTATATGTATAATTTATACATATATAATATACATATAATTTATTATTAAATGTGAGTTTGATGAAAAAATAAAAAAGAAAATCTGTCATTATTCAGGACAGATTTTCTTAGAAGAACTATTAGCAATATTTTGTGATGTATGCGATTTGCTTATTTGACCGTTATCTCGAAGAATTTCTTTGAAACTGCTCCGTTGCTGTCCTTGACCTTGACACAGACATCGTATACAACAGCTTTTGCAGGCTTTATGTATACGGCTGATGTTTTGCTGAAATTCTGTTTTATTGTCCATGCAGTATCGGTCTTTTTCTTATAAAGAACAGCATAGGTGTAATCACCTGTACCGCCCTTTGCAGAGGCTTTTACCAAGACAGATGAACCGAGATTTATCTGTGTTGAAGCAACTGTTGACGTATTACTGAGAACATCATACACTTTCACAACAAAGTATTTCTTTTCAATATCACCATTATCATCTTTTACTTTAATGCAGATATTATAGTCTGTCGCTTTGGCAGGTTTTATGGAAATATTCGCATTTTTACTGAAGTTCTGCTTGATAGTCCATGTGGTATCGGCTTTCTTCTTGTAAAGAACAGCGTAGGTATAACTGCCTGTTCCGCCTGTTGCCGAAGCATGTACTGTTACCGTGCTTCCGAGAGATATGTATGTGTCGGAAATAGACGATTTATTGGCAAGAACATCATAGACATTCAGGACAAAGAATTTTTTCTCCACATTTCCGTCGCTGTCCCTGACCTTTACACATATGTCATAATCCGTTGCATTTGCCGGTTTTACTGAAACTGTGGTATTCGTGCTGAAATTCTGTTTGACAGTCCATTTTGTATCAGACTTTTTCTTGTATAATACAGCATACTGGAGATTTCCCGAACCGCCCTTTGCAGAGGCTGTAACATTTACAGATGAACCTATCTTTATTTTTGAAGATGATATATAAGAGTTATTTTCGAGTATCGGAACTCCTTTTATACTTGTTTCATAGGTACCGTTGCTGTCTTTATCTACTTTCAGACCTATAGTATTTTTGTCTATCTCATAAATATAAACTGCCTTATAGTCTGTACTGAAGCTGATTGAAGCCGAATCCTGCTTGTTATTTACATACACCTTCACATTTTTCAGATTATCTCCTGAGACCACATAGCCTGTCCTGCCCTTTAAGAGCGAAGCTTCATTGGAATTTTCACCCGATACCTCTATTGCGAACCAGTCTGTCGGGTAATCCTCGTTGAATACCATTGAAAGATCGTATTCTGCAGAATCGCCGTATACCTCGACAAAGCCTTTGGGATCAAAAAGAGCTTTTTTGCCTGCTGCGGAACCTGCAGACAGTCTGCAGTTCTCATATTTGAGAGAAAGCTGCATATTTACAGGAGCATCCTGTTCAACTTTATATGCGGCTTCTGAATCATACAGGTTATATCCCAGGGTACCTTTTTTATCATTGCCGTACATAACATAGGAATATGCTTCTTCTATCTCTCCCGGGGCAGGTGCAAGATTCATGTAATTTCCTCCGCTCGTTTCCTTGACCTTCACAACAGAACGGTTATCAGATATCGCATAGGCATTCAGACGGGCAACAAAGTTCGGATTGTGATTTGATGCTATATATGCTGACATATAACCACCCTCATTTATTTCATTGATATTTGCACTTATATGATTGAAAACTGCACCATAACCTGATGATACCTGATAATTCTTGTATATCGGGATCGTCCACTGATATGTGTCATGCTTGAAATAGATATACGAATCGTTGTTATTTGAATCTTTATTACTGGAATAGTTCGGATCACATATAAGTATTCTTCCTGTGTATGTCACACCGTTTTTTGTCCAGCTTCCGTATTCATATCCGTATGCCAGCAGCTCATGGGCAAAGTTTGTTTTTTCCTGCTTTATACCTACCATCACAACACTGTTTGTTCCAAGCAGGGATATTATCTGTTCAATATTTTGCTTCTGACTGTTTTTAGGCGTATGTGCAAACTGCTGCTGGCAGGAATCCTTGATCTGAAGCATCTGATAATAATTGATGACCGAAAGTACATCTTCATCACTGGCAAGCAAATCGTTCAGTCTTGATGCCCCCTGATGATACTGCGAATACTGCATAAAACCAGACTGTGACAAAAATGCTGTTGCAGACATACCATAGCATGAACCCTGCCACAGCTCATCAATCCATGCTTTTGCCTGACTGCTTCCCCATCCTCATATTCTACATAGCTCAGACTGTCCATCAGCTTCTGACGGTATTTATTATTCATAAGCTGTCCGTATGTCTTGGTCCCGTAAAAGAAATATTCTCCTGAATTGTTGAAATTCCAGTTGTCACGTTTCCAGACAAATTCGGTTTTAGGATTTACGATAGAAAATGATAATTTTACACTGCCCTGATAATTATTCTTTCCTGTGATAGTGGCTGTGGCCATACCTATGTTTATATTGTCTGAATATGTGACACTATAATCCGTATTTCTTACTAAAGTCTGTGAGCCTATTGTAACTATCGTCTTTGGTTTGCGTTCTTTTCCATTATATTCCAATGAATCATTCTCAAGAGCTACAGTTGCTTCGCTTATATATCTCGGATAGATATTAAAACTCTTTTCACAACTGCCTGAATAATCTCCCTTTCCTGTGATCTTCACAATACCCTGACCTACATTTGTGTTATTTGAATAGGTAACAGTGTAGTGTGTATCTTTCTTAAGACTGGTTGTACCTTTTTTTACTGTGACAGCAGGAGTTTTTGCCTTGCCGTCATAATAATAATAAAACGGATTTATCGCTATATCCATTTCCGAAATATCTTTTTTGGGATTTTCATTGATAGAGAAGTTTTTTGTCACACTTCCGCCGTAGCTGTTGATTCCG
>CADCDE010000141.1 GCA_902800065.1 uncultured Ruminococcus sp. | reverse complement strand
ACTTTACGATATTTGGGATTCCGAATCAGAAATCGTAACAACTGATGAGGACTCTTTCCTGTGTAGCATTAATAATAATCCAGACAGTTTGCCTAAACATTTTGTCATTTATCAAAAAGGCAAACATCGTTTCTGTCTGAGATTCAAAGATGCTCAACGATATCTTGGTGGTAAAATAGGATATCGTACCATAACAGATAAGCTGGACCAATTTGGATTGCTTGATGTAAAAAAAGACAGAACGACTGCTGTTTTTAAAGGTAAATCAAATGCTAAATTTCTTTGCATAAGGCAAAAAGCTCTTGCAGATTATCTTGGTATGGAAAACGAGTTCTTACCGCCTGATATCCAAACTGATAGGCGTTATAATCATAAGTCTATAATGGATGTTCCTAAAAACTACTCCAACTACACAGGGTCGGAACTGAATAATAGTGATGTTTCAGAAATCGAAGCAAAAATGACTGGCCAACAAGATGATCATGCATCCAACTACCAAAGGATAATAAATCACGCTCGTAAAAAAGGAGAAAAACTTATGAGGAAGAAGGGAAAAAACTTATAAGGCAAAGTAAAAAACATTGATTATACATTATACTTATATAGACCATGAGGAGGTGAAATTCATGAATAAAACAATCGAGATACCTATTTACCAGAAGCAGAACCTTACCATTGAAGAGGCAGCGGTGTATTCCAATATAGGTCAGGGTAAACTCCGTGAAATGACCGACAACGATAACTGTCGCTTCGTTATATGGGTTGGCAAGAAAAGGCTAATAAAACGCAGAATGTTCGATGAATACATCGAAAAGCAGTTTTCAATCTGACAATATATGCTGACAGCCTGATATGACAGACTGTCAGCATTATTGACTACAAGAGGAGGTTTTCAATATGGCTCAGAGAAGACGGGACAACAAAGGCAGAATTCTTAAAGACGGTGAAAGTCAGAGAAAAGACGGTTCCTATGATTACCGCTGGAGAGACAGAAAAGGTAAACGTCATTCGATCTATGGCAGAACTCTTGAAGAACTTCGTGAAAAGGAAGACGATATTTTACAGGATCAAAGAGATGGAATTCGTTCAGAAGCAAGGCATATAACAGTAAATGAAATGTTTGATGTATGGCTGAAACTGAAACGTGGCTTGAAGGACAATACCCTGCAGAACTACATTTATATGTATGATATGTTTGTCAGGGATGAACTCGGAACGATCAAGCTTTGTATGCTCAGGCATTCCGACATCCGCAGATTCTACAATACCCTCTATGAAGTAAGAGGCATCAAAATATCCACAATAGACGTTATCCATAATGTACTGCATCAGGTTTTGGAATTGGCGGTACAGGACAACTATTTGCGTAACAACATTTCGGACAATGCATTGAAGGAGTTGAAACTCATGCACAATCAGGACAATGAAAAGAAAAAAGCTCTTACAAAGCCGGAACAGGATTTATTCATCAGCTATCTGAAGAAGTCCGTGCAATATGAGCATTGGTATCCCATATTTACGATTATGGCATATACAGGTATGCGTGTCAGTGAAATCACAGGATTGAGATGGTGTGACATAGACATGAAGAAAGGCGTTATTGATGTCAATCATACGCTTATCTATTATAAGCACCGTCAGAACGGCTGTTACTACAATGTACATACGCCCAAAACCAAATCCGGTATCAGAACGATTCCTATGCTTTCAGTTGTTAAAGAGGCTTTTGAAAAAGAAAAGGAATTTCAGGAGTCGGCAGAAATAAGCTGTCAGGTCACTATCGACGGCTATACCGATTTCATATTCGTCAATCGTTTCGGAAATGTCCATAATCAGGGTACTTTGAACAGGGCTATCAAACGTATTATCCGTGACTGCAATCAGGAAATACTTGATAATGATGGTGCAAATAAAAATGTCCTTCTCCTTCCGAATTTCAGCTGTCACAGTCTGCGTCATACCTTTGCAACAAGAATGTGCGAGGCAGGTGTGAATCTGAAAGCTATGCAGGATATTCTCGGTCACGCTGATTATACTACAACAATGAATATTTACACCGATGCAACCGAGGAATTGAAGGAGTCCGAAATCAGTGAACTTGATGAGTTTCTGAAAAAGGACGAGCAGGAAGATTCAGAAGACGAAGAATAACAATCAGCATTGCAGACGATAAAATGTTCTGCAACGCTGTTTTTATTTTTTATAACCGATAAAATTGCAATATATGTGCTTTTATTTTTTATAACTGATATATTTTTTGTCTTTGAGTGATGAAATTTCTTATGGTTGATATTCAGATAAAGTTATGTTAAAATGGTATTGAATCAAGCTGTAAATTGAATTACAAAATGTTGAGGTGATGTTCATGAGCAGAATAAAGGCGTTCAGATTTCAATGGTCTGATGCATGGAAAAATATTGATGAAGGATATGATTCTATTTTAGAAACATCTGACAATGGAGATGTTATTTTAAAATTTCTCGTTAATACGAAACCATTCGATGTCATACTCACAGATAAAGAACATACCTTCATTGATAAGATGATATTCTTAAAAAAATGGAACAACATGGAATATTGTAATTCTTGGTTTTGTGACGGAAATATGTGGAGTTTAGATTTTATATATGACAACACTATGATTCGTTCAGCAGGCACAAATGGATATCCAAAAGAATTTCCATATTTTCTTCATATTTTACATCAAATCTATCATTTACCTTATTCAGATATTGATAAATCATATTCTGATCACATTAAGCAACATATTAAACATACAAAAATCACGGAAAATACAGAAATTTCTAACAGTGCGATATACTACTTATGATATTTATATCCTCTTGTATTCAGGTTATAAAGTTGATATTTGTACAATTTTTAATTTTGTTTTAAATAGGGATGGTGAGCTGCGATATGAAAGTTTTTACAACTACAGGAGTGTGTACGAAAGAAAATAACTATATGGTCGACTGTCACCCGTGCCCGTCAATACGGAAAAACGACAACACTGAATGCCCTTTATCATTATTTGCAGAATGATTATATAGTAATCAATCTGAGCTTTGAGGGTATCGGAGAAGCCGGATTCAGTTCCGAACAAACATTTGTAAAAGCCTTTTGCAGAAAGCTGAAAAGAGAAACTCGTGCAGGACTGGTCATTCCCGACAACATAAAAATTCAGATAGACGATTTCCTCTCCCGAACAGAAGAGCAGGCTCAGCTTGATGAATTATTCGATACACTGTATGATTGGTGCTATGAATCCGAAAAGGACTATGAATCCGAAAAGGAAATAGTTTTATTTATTGATGAAGTCGATAGTGCTACGAACAATCAGGTGTTTTTGGATTTTCTTGCTCAGCTCAGGGACGGCTATCTCAGAAGACAGTCAAGAGGTATTCCTACATTCAAATCTGTTATCCTTGCAGGAGTTACCGATATTAGAAGCCTGAAACGGAAAATCCGCCCGGATGAAGCCCACAAATTCAATAGCCCATGGAATATAGCCGCAGATTTCAATATTGATATGAGTTTGCCTGTTGAGGGTATTACCGGAATGCTTGACGAATATGAAAATGACCATCATACAGGCATGGATACAGCAAAAATAGCTCAGGAGATTTTTGACTATACAAGTGGTTATCCGTTTCTTGTCAGCCGTATCTGTCAGATAATTGATACTGACCTTGTTGATTCCTGGACAATCAACGGAGTGAGCGAAGCTGTAAAATGTATTCTTTTAGAGAAAAGTCCTCTGTTTGATTCCTTGATGGTTAAGGTGTTCAACAACGATTATCTCAAAGATATTTTACAACATATATTATTCGATGGCGAAAGGGTTTCTTACAATCCTGACAGTATTCCTGTAATGGATGGTGAGATGTACGGACTTATAAAGAGAGATAATGGTGCTGTCGTAGTTGCAAACAGGATATTTGAAACACGTATATACAATTATTTCCTTAATCAATCCGAAATGAAAGACAGCCCTATTTCACGGTCAGGCAGTGAAAGCAAAGAAATGTTCATTGAAGGTGGTCGCTTAAATATGAATAGACTGCTTGAACATTA
>CADCDE010000140.1 GCA_902800065.1 uncultured Ruminococcus sp. | reverse complement strand
CTTTCTTTTACGCAGGCAAGTGCAGAAACTCCTGTACAAAGGAAACTTTACGCAGGGCATGAGGGTTTACTCGGCTGACGGCACAAGCATTACTCTGACAAGCGAAGCAGGCAGTGTCAGCGGTAAAACGGGACTGTATTTCATTGAGGAAA
Organism: uncultured Ruminococcus sp.; assembly: GCA_902800065.1. Taxonomy (GTDB): domain Bacteria; phylum Bacillota; class Clostridia; order Oscillospirales; family Acutalibacteraceae; genus UBA1213. The sequence continues at coordinate 2,980 of CADCDE010000140.1, read as the reverse complement.
AATTGTTATTTTAAAAATCATCATTTTGAATGAGCCAATTCAAAAAACTATTTGCAATAGTAAGTTGACTTGCATTGAGATTCTTTATTATCATATTGATATTGCTCAAATTATCTTCATTTTTTGTACCAATAAGGAAAAAGTCGGGTGTGGTTTCAAGAACGCTTGCCAAACGCATAATCACTTCAATAGACGGAATCGAAATTCCTCTTTCAATGTTTGATAAATATTTGTAACCAATACCAGCCATTTCTTCAACTTGAGCCTGTTTCAAGCCTAATTCACGTCGTCTTACAGCAATTCTTTTGCCTATTACTTTGTAATTTATATCCATAAAAAACTACCTCTAATCATATTTTTACTTAATGATAGAGTTTTTATACTTGCAAATAAACCTACTATAAATCGAAAAAACGACTTGACATATTAAAAAGTGTATTATATAATGAAAATACGATTTAAAGTATTATTTTATTGGAGGTTAGAAATATGAAAAAAATTTTTTGCGTTCTGTGTGTATTGATTATGATGTTTGCAGTTACTTCGTGTGATGAAATTTTATCTGAAAATTCAAAAAAGATATTGTTTTAGCAGGAACTAATGACAGCAACTCGCAGATTTCCAGGGATACCGAAAAAACATCATTATCTATGGAAGAACAGGTGATTTGGGAAGTTGATGGCGTGAAAATAACGGCAACAGGTATTACGGAAAACACTCTTTTTGGTACACAGGTAAATTTGCTTATAGAGAATAATTCTGATAAAGATGTTGGAATAGGTAGTGATGCGGTTATTGTGAATGATTATATGATTTCTGATTTAACATCTATTACAGTGACAGCCGGAAATAAATCTAACAGCAGTGTTACACTGCTTTCATCGGAACTTGAAGCGGCAGGTATAGAAAATATAGGTAAAGTGGAATTATATCTTCATACTTTCGATCCTGAAACTTATATGACGGGAAAATCATCAGGCTGCCTTACATTAAATTTGTCAGGTATTGAAAAAATTGATACACAGTCAAATATCGAGGGAACTGTTCTTTATGAAGGTAATGAAGTGAAAATTGTAGGTCAATATGTAGATGAAAACTCATTTTGGGGAAGTTCGGTGTTACTGTATATAGAAAATAACTCAGATAAAAATATTATTGTCCAGAATGAAGATTTATCAGTCAATGGATTTATGGTTACTTCTTTGATGTCACAGAATATATATTCCGGCAAAAAGGCAATAACTGCTATACATTTGTTAAAAACAGATTTGGAAACTAATAATATAACAAGTATTGAAAATATTGAAACGAGTTTTAAAATTATTACTGAAAATTTTGAAGAAATAGCGAACAGTGGAAAAGTGAATTTTTCTGTGAAATAAATCTTGAAAAATATATTATAATGAACAGACCGATATCAATCGTAATAAATGCGATTATATCGGTCTTTTTTATGTGACATACAGCGAAGGTTACTTGCTGACACTGACAGATTACAACAATGTACTTGACAAGTTCGATTTCAAATCGGCAAACGGTGTCACGGTCACGAAGTCGGGCAACCAGTTAAGATTTGTTTCAAAAACTGCCATCAAAAATCCGCTTGTGTTCGGTGCGTCAAAGTCCCTGCCAACCGTGAATACAGTGCTTGTTCCTTTCGGTGATCCCGGCATACAGGATGTCATTGTCGGTGCGACAAATGCTTCTGTAAATGCTTATTTCAAAATAATCACCAAATCGGGCAGCCTGAAATTGGTGAAAACATCGGAAGATGGAGTTGTTTCGGACATTGAATTTACTGTTCAGGGCGATGATTACACGAAAACTGTTAAAACAAATTCTAACGGTGAATTTTTGTTAAGCGACTTAAAGCCCGGTGTTTATAAAATCACCGAAAGTGCAAGCGATAAGTATGAGTCACAGCCGACGCAGACTGTTACGGTTGAACCCGATAAAACGGCAGTTGTCACTTTCAAAAACACCTTGAAAAAGGGAGATTTGAAGATAGTCAAAACATCGGAGGACGGCATTGTTGCCGATATTGAATTCACGATAACAGGACCAAACGGCTATAAAAGAACAGCAAAAAGCAACGATAAAGGCGAAATACTGTTGTCAGACCTTGTTCCCGGTTCGTATATGGTGGCTGAAAATGCCGACAGCCGATATATCGGGCAGGCTCCCAAAAACGTGAAAGTGGAAGCAAACAAGACTGTAACGGTTGAATTTGAAAACATTCTGAAAAAAGGCGAATTGAAAATCAAGAAAGTTTCGGAGGATGGAGAAATTGAGGGAATCCAATTCATCGTAGAGGGCAAAAGTTACAGCAAAACTGTAATAACAAATGTCGATGGTGAACTTGTTCTCCCCGACCTCGTACCCGGCAGTTATAAAATAACGGAAGTTGCAGATGACCGATACGAAGAACAGCCTGCACAGACTGTTTCTGTTGTTGCCAATCAGGAAACGACCGTGACTTTCAAGAACATTTTGAAAAAAGGTGACTTGAAAATCATCAAGACTTCCGAAGATGGAAAGGTTGCCGATATTGAATTTACCGTTACAGGCAATAACTTCAAGCAGACGGTAAAAACCAATTCAAAAGGCGAGATACTCCTTGAAAATCTGTTGCCCGGAGTGTACACGGTTACAGAAAGTGCCGATGACCGCTATGAGCCGCAGGCTCCCAAAAAAGTCAGAGTACAAGCCGAAAAGACTGCAACGGTAACTTTTAAAAACACCATCAGAAAGAGCAGTCTTAAAATCTTCAAGATTTCGGAAGATAATGTGGTTGGAAATATTGAATTTACGGTAACCGGTGCGAATTTCAAGCAGACGGTCAAAACAGATGCCGATGGAGAAATTGCACTGGAAAATCTTGTTCCCGGAACTTACACAGTGACGGAAAGTGTTGACGAGAGATATGAACCGCAGAATCCTCAAACTGTTAAAATTGAAGCCGACAAGACTGCGACAGTCA
>CADCDE010000139.1 GCA_902800065.1 uncultured Ruminococcus sp. | reverse complement strand
AGAAAACACTTGATTCAGCCGTATCCGCTTCACAAAAATACAATACAGTTATCCTTGCAAGCGGTAAAACGGATATTGTCACAGACGGTAAAAGAGTTGTGTACATTCACAACGGTACTCCACGCCTTGCGGAAATAACAGGCACAGGCTGTATGCAGGGGGCTTTGACGGCAGTATATCTTTCAGTGGCAGACGGCTTTTGTGCATCTGTTACAGCCTGCACTGTAATGGGAATATGCGGAGAATTGGCATCTCACAAACAAGGAACGGGAAGTTTTTATACTTCCCTGCTCGATTCACTTTCTCTTTTAAAAAATGACGATATTGAAAAATATATGAGAGTGGAGGAACTGACAGTTGAAAAAATTTGATACAACCCTTTATTTTATTACAGACAGTACGGGACTTGAAGAAAATGTATTTCTGTATAAAGTGGAACAGGCACTTTCAGGCGGTGTAACTATCATACAGCTCCGTGAAAAAAACAAGTCAACAAGAGAATATATGCACCTTGCGGAAAAAGTACACGAAATTTCTGCAAAATACGGTGTTCCCTTGATAATTGATGACAGAATCGACATTGCTATGGCAGTAAATGCGGAAGGCGTTCATCTCGGTCAGAGCGATATGCCTGTGAATACGGCAAGGAAAATTGTCGGAGACAGTATGATAATAGGAGCTACAACGAAAACTGTCGAACAGGCTCTTGAAGCTGTGAAAAACGGTGCTGATTATCTTGGAGTAGGGGCGATATATCCCACGACTACAAAAGTCAAAACCGTTCTGACATCGGTTGACACTCTCAAAGATATATGTCAGGCGGTAAGTATTCCTGTCAATGCCATAGGCGGTCTGAATAAAGATAACTGCCATGTGCTTGAAAATACAGGTATTTCGGGGATATGCGTGGTTTCAGCTATAATGAAAAGCTCCAACCCCACAAAATCCGCAAGCGAACTCAAAGAAATAAGCCAAAGACTGAAATTATCGGTCTGATAAAAAAATCAAGCGTTGAGTCGGGGACACCACTTCACAACGCTCTATAAAAATAATGCAAGGGAGAATTAGTAAATGAAAACAGCATTATCAATCGCAGGAAGCGATTCCTGCGGAGGTGCCGGAATCCAGGCGGATATCAAAACAATGACACTTAACGGTGTATATGCCATGAGTGCGGTGACGGCTCTCACGGCTCAGAATACTACAGGAGTTTCGGCGATTCTCGAAGCTGATGCCGATTTTCTCGAAAAGGAGATAAATGCGGTATTCGAGGATATTTACCCCGATGCAGTCAAGATAGGCATGGTTTCATCATCGGCACTTATTGAAACAATCGCTGAAAGACTTGATTTTTATAAAGCCAAAAATATTGTGGTCGATCCTGTCATGGTAGCCACAAGCGGTGCAAAGCTCATCAGCGACAGTGCAACAGATACTCTCAAGGAAAAACTCCTCCCGATAGCCGATATAATTACTCCGAATATCCCCGAAGCAGAAGTGCTTTCGGGAATGAAAATCGCCGATAAAGACGATATGGAAAAAGCGGCTGTTGCGATAGGTGAAAAATTTGGATGTGCCGTTCTGGTAAAGGGCGGTCACAGTATCAATGATGCTGATGATATACTGTATTCAGACGGAAAAATCACCTACTTCAAGGGCAGAAGAATCGACAATCCCAATACACACGGCACAGGCTGTACACTTTCTTCAGCGATTGCCGCAAATCTTGCAAAGGGATATTCCCTTGAAAAATCCGTTGAAAGAGCCAAAACATACATATCAGGTGCACTTGGTGCAATGCTCGACATCGGAAAAGGTTCAGGACCTATGAACCATGCTTTTGACCTTAAAAGTCAATTTGCCGAATAAAAAAATTTTGATAACCGAAAGGATAATTATTTTATGAGAAACTATAAAACACAGATGGAAGCCGCCAAAAAGGGAATTATCACTCCCGAAATGAAAACCGTTGCCGAAAAGGAGTATAAAACTCCCGAAGAAATCATGAATTCCGTTGCAAAGGGTGAAGTGTGCATACCGTGTAATATCAACCACACATCTATATCAGCAGAGGGTATCGGAGCAGGCTTGAGGACAAAAATAAATGTCAATCTCGGCATTTCAGGCGACTGCAAGAATTATGACGTTGAAATGCAGAAAGTCGATATGGCTCTGAAATTCGGTGCGGAAGCCATCATGGATCTGAGCAACTACGGCAAAACAAACACTTTCAGACAGGAGCTTATAAAAAAATCCCCCGCAATGATAGGCACTGTACCAATGTATGACGCTATCGGCTATCTTGAAAAAGATTTGCTTGAAATCACGGCAGAGGATTTTCTCAAAGTAGTTCGTGCCCATGCAGAAGAGGGCGTTGACTTTATGACTATTCATGCAGGAATCAACCGCAGAGCTGTTGAGGCATTCATGCGTGACAAGAGAAAAATGAATATCGTTTCCCGTGGAGGCTCGCTTCTTTTTGCATGGATGATGATGACAGGCAATGAAAATCCGTTTTATGAATATTATGATAAAGTTCTTGACATACTCGAAGAATTTGACGTAACAATAAGCCTTGGAGATGCACTCAGACCAGGCTGTATAGACGATGCGACAGATGCAGGACAAATATCAGAGCTTATCGAACTCGGAGCTCTCACGGAAAGAGCATGGGCAAGAAATGTACAGGTAATGGTGGAAGGTCCTGGACACATGGCAATGAATGAAATAGCGGCTAATATGAAACTGCAAAAGCGTATATGCCACAATGCACCGTTTTATGTTCTTGGACCTCTTGTAACAGACATCTTCCCAGGATATGACCATATTACATCGGCTATCGGAGGAGCTATCGCCGCAGCATCGGGAGCAGATTTCCTGTGTTATGTCACACCTGCCGAGCATTTGAGATTACCCGATATCAACGATGTTAAAGAAGGTATAATAGCAAGCAGAATAGCTGCTCATGCCGCCGATATCTGGGATAAGATGTTTGAGATAGCCGTTGACGGTGAAAAGGCAAGGGCATATTTTGAAAGCACTCCGCCTGCCGACAGACATACCTGTTCCATGTGCGGAAAGATGTGTGCAGTAAGAACTACAAATATGATACTCGAAGGCAAAAAAGTCGAATTCTGCACCGAAAAACCGTAATCCCTCCGACTGTTAATATTTATACTTTACAGGGTGCAAATTGGTTTTTAACGTGAGTTCGATGAAAACTAAAAATTATTATACTGTCATTCTGAGGAGCGACAGCGACGAAGAATCTTTTGAAGATTCCTCACTGCGTTCGGAATGACATACTTCATTTCATCATTATCAGAATATTTTTCAGTTATATCGAACTCACGTTTTTTATTTCAACCAAAATGCACCCTATAATTTTATTGACAAAAAATAAAAAATGGGATATACTATGTATATACCATAAAAGGAGAGATGACTTATGACAACAAACATTCAAAAATGGGGCAACAGTCAGGGCATCAGACTGCCAAAATATCTTCTCGACCTCCTGAAATGGAGTGTCAATGAACAAATAGAAATTAAAACGCAGGATGACAAAATTATCATTGAGAAAGCCAGCACAAGAAATCATAAAAACATAGCTGAGTTATTTGAGGGGTATGAGGGGAATTATACTCCTGAAGAAATTGACTGGGGAAAGCCAACGGGGGAGGAAGTATGGTAAAACAGGGAGATATAATCAAAGTCAGTTTTAATCCGCAGATGGGACACGAACAAGCAGGATACCGTCCTGCATTGGTAGTCAGCAACGATATTTTTCAGACACAAACTAAATTAGCTGTTGTATGTCCTATCACAAATACCGATAATCAATTTCCTCTGCACGTTTCGCTTGACAGTCGTACAAAGACAACAGGTGTAATTTTATGCGAACATATCAGAACACTTGACCTCAATTCAAGACCGCATATTTTTGTAGAGAGAATACCTGACGATATTCTGGATAAGGTTATCGACATCATATCGGCAGAGATAGAAAAAGTTTCAAAATAAAAGACCGTCTAATTAAATACAAAACAAACCGCCTGAAAAATAAAAATTTTGGGCGGTTTTTGATATTTTTTAAAATACATTTATTTTGATATAACAGGCTGGAAATTTATTGCTGATATACTTCAATGGTATTCAACGAGGATTACCCGACGGACTGGTTTGCAATAGAGGTATCGGGTGAAAACTCAAATCAAGCCTCGCTCTTAAACAGCATATTAATGTAACGTGAGTTCGATGAAAACAAAAAGTTATTATACTGTCATTCTGAGGAGCGTCAGCGACGAAGAATCTTATCAAGATTCCTCACTGCGTTCGGAATG
>CADCDE010000138.1 GCA_902800065.1 uncultured Ruminococcus sp. | reverse complement strand
TTTCAATTTTCCTCCGTCGATATGTACTATTTCCATCCCATTCTTTTGGCTAAATCCAACATAGCAAAGCTGTATTTTTGCCATTTTTTCAATGTTATCTGTGACGGGTCGTAATTATGGATATATATGGTAAAAGTGTTGGGAAATGGAAGATTGTTTTGATATCTTTAAAACGAATAAAGGTGAGTGACAGTGATTTGTTTGGAATATTTAGTTAACAAGGTAGAATGCTTGAATGATAATAGGTTCTTTTGAAATTTAGGTATATTCTTTGAAATGGAGCTAAAAATATCAGAAAATAAAATAATTCTTATTGAATTTCTTGTGATTGGGTGTTATACTATATATGGAGGTGCTTGAAATGCTAATTGAGTTCAGCTTTAAGAATTATAGGTCATTTCGCGATCAAGCGGTTCTTTCAATGGAAGCGGTCGGTCTTGGAGCTTTTAAAAGCAGTATCATGGAAATCAACAACCTAAAGCTGTTAAGAGGTGCAGCGATATTCGGAAAGAACGGTGGCGGCAAATCTAATGTGATCCGTGCATTTTGGCTGGCGGTTCAGTTTATTAGAAATGCTCAAAGAACACAGCATGAAAAAGCTGAGATACCTGTGAACCCGTTTGCGTTGAATGATTATTCGGATAAGCAGCCAACAGAGTTTTCTTTTGTATATATTCTGGATGGTATAAAGTATTGGTATTCTTTTTCGGCAACGAGAAAGAAGGTCGTTTCTGAATCATTGTATCATGCGCCCAAAGGGCAGAAAGCAATTGTTTTCACAAGAGAGAATCAAAAATTCGCATTCACTGAGTCCAAATCCAAGCGCAATATGATTAGTGAAGCGGTTGCAGAAAACCAGTTATTTTTCTCTGTGGCCTGCACGATGAATGATAAAGCGTGTATCAATGCTATGCGGTGGTTCCGGGAATTTATTTATTTTTCCAGAGATTATACCGATATTCCTGCTCAGCTTTTGGAGTATGCTGAAGATCAAAATATGCTTAAAGCAATCTCAGATTATGCAAAAGAAGCTGATTTTGGAATTGAGAATATGAAATTCGAGTTCAACAATCAAGAAATCGACGAAGATAAAGCTCTGGTGTCAGATATTCCCGATGGCATTAAAGCGATGCTTTTGGATTTTAAAAAGGCTCTTTCAGCAATGAATAATGAATCGGAGGTGAATTTGCGAGTTGGGCAAGTTACCGCCAAGTCGGAGCATTACGGTATAGACCAGAATGGTAATCAACAGCGGTATGTTGTTGAGTTATCCGATGAATCTGATGGTACGCGCAGACTGATGTCCTATGCGCCTGCAATTGAATCAGTCCTAAGTAAGGGCGGATTACTGCTCGTGGATGAATTAGAAAAAGAGCTTCATCCTATGCTTGTAAACTTCATCATTTCAAAATTCCAAAGCTGTCAGGCCAATACAAAGGGTGCGCAGATAATTTTTACTACGCACAACACCGATCTGATGAATTTGGAGTTTCTTCGTAAGGATCAAATATATTTAGTAGACAAGAAGCGTGGTGACGGCGTTTCGGAGTTGTACAGTATCGCCGATTTTAACACAAAGACCGGCGATAATATCCGCAAAGGCTATCTGCTGGGAAAGTACGGCGGTGTTCCCGATGTTGAGCCTGAGGAGGTTGGGTAATGGCCAGAAGAGCAAGTAACCGATCTACCAAAGCGGTCATAAGAGTTTTCTGTGAAGGTGAAAGCGAGCAGGCATATATTGACTTTCTTAAAATGCAGTTTCAGGATGTTGCGGCTATCAAGTATCCAAGAGGCACGGGGCTTTTTGAAACAGCCAAGGATAAGTTTTCAAAAGATCCTAAGTGGAAGGATTACGCGAATGAAATTGATGAGGTATGGTTTTTCTTTGATGTAGAATTAAAGGATAAAGCAAAATGGACTAAACGACATAAAATCATGCAGTATATCAGCAAGTTGAGAAAGAAACCTAACATTAAGATAAGGCTGTTGATGACAACGGGTTGTATGGAATATTGGCTGATGCTCCATTACCGGTTTTTTACTCCATCGGTTCAAACAGAAGCTGAAAAAGAGAGAATGCTTTCAGCTGTCAGAGAAAAGGAACCGAATTACCAGAAAGGTAACAAAGAGATAACTGCCCGTATTGCTAAGCATTATCCAATAGCAGTAGAAAACGCAGAAAAAACACTGAAGAACCTCTTATCACAAGGATTGCCGGGATTAGAAGATACAGATGAAAGAAATCGCTGGCTTTGTGAAAAATGCCTGACGTTTTCAACGGTACAAGAAGCTATCAATTATTTAGAAGAATTACGTAAATAAAATATAATATACAGGCGTGCGATTCTTTGTTATGAGAATCGTACGCCCATTTTTTTGTATTATGTATATATTTTTTTCATATTACCGTGTCAATAAGCTGTCCGGCGAGGTCATAGCTTTCAAAGCGCATAATGCTTTCCTCGTGTGTTCCATAACTGAGAAAATTCACGCTTCCGTACCAAGCGACTTTTTGATCGATTACTGTGAACTTCTGATGAAATTCGGATTTGTATTTTACATGGATTCCGTGACCCAAAAGCAATTCGGCGTTTTGAATAACGGTATCGCGTTCTTTTTCTTTGAAATCCTCCGGCGGACGGGTTACGACAGTGACGGAAACGCCATTCAGAATTACCTGCGACAAAAGTTTTATCGTTTGTGTTAAGCGGTTTTTACGCATAAACGGGCTGACGATCAGAATCTCTTTAGTTGCGTGCATAACGTCGTCTGCAAATACGGGATAAAAGCTTTTTCCGTCATAAATCAGATTCGGCGTTATAGGCTCATTTGTTTTGATTTTTGCCTTATATCCCACAGCGGCATATCCTTTAACACGCTTTTGATACATTTTTTCGAGCATAGGGACATGAATATCCACATAATCATAAACCTGAACCTCAGTTTTGCCGATATAATTGCGGTGCAGTCTGCCTGTATACTGAGCGACTTTACCTTTCCATGCAATCGGCAGCGCGAGAAAAAGAGTATCAAGCCTTGGATAATCAAACCCTTCGCCAACATATTTTCCGGTGGCGATGATAATAAGTTTTTCGTTGTCAGGGATTGCTTTCAAGGTTAAGTGTGAATTAAAGAAATTGAAT
>CADCDE010000137.1 GCA_902800065.1 uncultured Ruminococcus sp. | reverse complement strand
AGAGGATTTCATTTTACGGGCATCAGTTTCCGAGGCTATGGGTTTTTTATGAGGCAAACCCTTCCCGTACTCCCTACGGTACTGCTGTCTTACGGACAGCTTTTGGAAACCTTATATATGTATTTTAGCAATATATCTTGATGTTGTCAATGAAAAAATCAGCCCTAACGGGCTGGCGGCAATTCATCTCCGACTTATAGAAGTCGGAGTCTTCTTGCCGCATTAGGATAAAATATTAAATAAAAAAGGTGGTTTTTACTATGTCTGAACTTGATTTGCGTGATAAACTTTCTTCCGTGTCGGCTCGCTTGGACTTCTTGGCGGCTCTCCTGTCCTCTCGTGGCTCGCATTTGTCCTCCTGTATGAATAATGATTTTGAAGATGAGGTCATAACGCTTGTCAGTGATGAGCTTTCATCTATTTCAAAATCTCTTGTTTCCTCGTTGCATGATTGAGGTAATTTTATGAAAGATGATAATGCTTTTTTCGTTGAATGTCCGTTTATCGACTTTTTACGCATTTTCCCTCAATTCGTAAATATCATTGATGATTCAACACTCAATGAATTTATGAAAAGTAATGATTACATTGTCAGATATAACGGATTTGTCGCTGAAATCGGTTGTTTTTCTCGCAAATGGTGCTTTAGGAGTGATTGAAGAATGAAAAACAAGGACTTTTATTATCTTGAATTTCCTTTAAAGAAATTTGTTAAAAAATATCCCTTGTTTTCGGCTGTTCTGTATCGAATGTACCCGAAATCATTGGTTGATGAATCCTTGCAAAGTGATGATTATATTGTCAGATATAACGGCTCTGTGCTTGAAGTCGGTAGGAAGTCGGATAAATGGCAAGTAAAATAAATTTGGTTGGCTCTCCGTTCCTGCTGTTCTCTGTCGGCTGTGCTGTGGTCGGTTCTCCCTGCTCTGCCGTTGTGGGCGTTGGGGGGGTGCCCGTTTTAACGGGCGGGGCACCCAACACCCACAACGGACAACAGGGAGTAGCCGACATATACACGGACTAACAGACCACAAGGAAATAGAGGTTAATCAAGAAGTGGCGGTTGCCTTATTTGTCTTGATACTATAGAAACTATTCGGGATTTTATAAAAAGAAAAAGAAAAAATAATAAATCTCACAAAAAAGGGGTGATATTACAGTATGAAATGTTTATATGAAGATTTGCCGAAACAGATTGATGAAGAATTTGCACCGAGTAAGAAATCAACGGAAAAATTAACAGATGTTTATTTGCGTATCGGTGAGATGAAAAGGGCAGGACGTGTAAACGACTGTGCAACATTTTTAGATTTTACATATTCTGATGATGATATGTGCAGGCTTGCACACGCTAATTTCTGCAAAGATACATTGTGTCCTCAGTGTGCCAAAAGAAAAAGCATGAAAGTATATACACAAGTGAAATCTTGTGTTGATTATTTGCAGAAAAATGAAGATAAGGCATTTTTATTTGCTACTCTTACTGTAAAAAATTGCTCTGGTGATGATTTGGCGGCAACTTGTAAACTTTTATATGATTCTTATATAAGGCTTATGGATTTAAAGAGAATGCGTTTTATACACGGTGCTTTCCGTGCGTTAGAGATAACACACGATAATGAAGAATTTATCACACGTGATATGTATTATGGCAATACAAAAAGGCACATAAAATCAAGAAGAAAATATTATGAGGAACGTGGCTTGAAAATAGGTGATAAAAACCCTAATTTTGATATGTTTCACCCACATTTGCATATTATTTGGGTTGTTGATAAGAGTTATTTTCATCATTCTTCCGATTGGATTGATAATAGAGCACCTAAACTTGAATTGGTTAAGCTGTGGCAAAAGGCACTTAATGTTGATTATGCCCCTCGTGCTGATATTAGGGCTTGTAAGAGTAAGGATATAAAAGAAAATATTCTTGGTATCAATACTATTGATTTATCTTCGGCTGTGGCTGAGGTTGCGAAATATGCGGTAAAATCAGCGGATTATTTGGGCGGCTCGGACGAACTCAACGACAGAACGGTTAAAGCCTTGTTATCTGCTACAAGGGGGAGGAGAATGTTTGAATTTTACGGAATTTTCCGCAAAGTTCGGCAATTATTAAAACTTGATGACATTGAAAACGGTGATTTAGTGCACGTTGAAACGGAGCAGGAGGACGGCAAGCCCGTTGTACTTATGCACGTTTATTTCGCATGGAATAAAAAGAAACGGCAATATATCCATATCGGTATCAAGGAAGAAGTTCCAGAGGACAGCACGGCACCGCCTGAGCCTGTGCCGCCTGATAGGAATATTGCATAAATGGGGAGAGTTCAGAGAGGGAACGGCTCTGACACACGGCACTTTTGATAAAAAGTATAGTGTGTTACACCTTTCAGGTGTTGCCGTTGCCCTGTTGGTTGTGCTCTCTTGTTTGTGATGCCGTCATTCTTCGTTCAGTTTCATTTGGTCTTTGTTTAATATCGATAATCGTATATACTGTTGTGAACATAAAAATGAGAAGAGAAGAAAGAAGAATTTTGGAAGAAAGACTTAAAACTAGATAATATATTTTTGATCAATTAATAAAAAAGTTTATATATAGTTTATTTTTATATTATTAAATTTATAACAATTATTTTTGTATTAATTAATTAAATAAGCAAAAAATATTTCTTGTTCTTTTTATTACATTAAGAAAAATAAAAATAAAATGACTAATTCTATTCCAATGACCCAATATAAGCAATTTGTTGAAGTTTTTTCTAAATAAAGTTTTAATTTATTATTTTCCATTTTCATTTTGTTTTCAACTCTATCTATATCTTCGTTAACAGTATCTAATAAAGGTGCTTCTTTTTTTAAAATATCTTTCATCATATTTTGTCCTTCTTTTATTTGTTTAGTCTGAATATTTAATTGATTAAGTAATTCTTCATCTTGTTTATCATGTGTCTGTTTTATCTGACTTAATTGTTGATTTGTTATTTTTGGCTTTACATTGCTTTCATCTATTTCAAAATTTGTATAAGGAATTTTATCATTTTCTTTCATTTTTATATTTTCATTTATTGATTAAAATTTTTACTGAATTATTAATGGATTCAAAGATAAATGGGGATTGGGGATTGGGGATTGGGGATTGGGGATTG
>CADCDE010000136.1 GCA_902800065.1 uncultured Ruminococcus sp. | reverse complement strand
AAAAATGAAATTCATCACAAATGTCACTCTTATAAAACACCGCACCAGCCTTGTCAATGTTATCTTGCAAAGATATAAGCACTTGCACAACATTTATATGTTTTTTGAAATCTTCAAATGAAAGTCCCATCATTTCTCGTTCCTCAATTCTGCCTGTACATGGCTATCACAGTCTTTATTAGCCGAACACAACGCCAAAATTCCTAAAAGCCCCACTTCACCCACAACAATTCCGAGAATCAGTCCACATAAAAATTCCATTTCATTTAACTCTCCAATCCGTTAATTTTGAAATATAGGGAAAGTACATTGGTACTCCCCCTACTAATGTTACTGTTTATTTTGCACACAGCATTACAAGCAGTGCAATCTGAAAACCTATGCCGATAATCTGCAATCCCAATGTAGCTCCACGAATAATTATATCTTGTTTATCCATTCTTATATTCTCCTCTCATATTATTTCAGAACGGCAAATCTTCTCCTGAATCTTCTGTCACTGTCGGAGGATTGCTCATATGGTTTGTTGCCTGTACCTGCTGTTTCTGTTGTGGTTGCTGTGCATTAGAATCCGTATTGCCCTTACTATCGCAGAACTCTACATTATCAGCCACGACATCAGTTGTATAGCGGGTATTGCCGTCTTTGTCTTTATAAGAGCCTGTCTGTATTCTGCCGTTAAGAGCAATTCTCCTACCTTTTTCAAAATACTTGCATACAAATTCGGCTGTCTTGTTCCATACAAGTATAGGGATAAAGTCTGCCTGTCTTTCCTCACCCTGTTTTACAAACTGACGGTCAACTGCTATACTAAATCTTGCATAAGCCAATCCGCTTTGTGTGTGTTTCAATTCGGGCGTTCCTGTCAATCTTCCTATCAAACTTACATTATTCATTTTCATTCTCCTATTCTTTAAATTATTTTTTATTTTTACTCACAGAATTATCATTTATCAGATTCGGACAACTCTGTATTGCTTTGCTTATTGCCTGTGCAAGAATATCTGTATATTCCGCTATTTCCTTTTCTTTTCTCTTTGCTCTTTTCTTTTCTCTTTTACCTTCGCAAGTACGTTTGGCTTCCTTTTCTTGTACCTTGCGTTCAGCTTCTCGCTGTTACCGCCTGTCAACTCGGACAGCATTTTCTTTGTCAAGCAAATTGAAATTCCTTGTTCCAATGAGAATGTATCACCATCTGCAAGCACAGCCTTTTCCTCTGTGTTATCTGCAAACTGAACAATGACAACTTTATCATTAACATTTTTAACCTTTATGATAGCTGGTATAATTTTTGTCATTCCGTTTTCAGTCAATACCCCAAGGTCAGTATATGTTTCAAACAACTTGCTTTTGGTATTCTTATCATGGAAAGTTCTGTAATCAGGTGTATATTCTGTATTACCCTTGTTGCTCACACAAAAGCCCTCTGTGTTCTTCGGAACAAACCATTCCTCGTTGATAGTAAAATCCCGTATTTTGTT
Source organism: uncultured Ruminococcus sp. (assembly GCA_902800065.1). GTDB lineage: Bacteria > Bacillota > Clostridia > Oscillospirales > Acutalibacteraceae > UBA1213. Next base: position 3,309 of record CADCDE010000136.1, on the reverse strand, counting down.
CTGAATGGAGTTAGGTTGCAAAGTACCTATACTACCTATGATACCAGTAGGAGCAATTTCTAACGTATCTCCTGTTTGAGAGTTTTTATATACTCTCTTGCCATCTGCATAAGTTTTCACAGTATCATAGTTAAATTTCAATGCGTTCAAAATTTCATCAATCATTATTACATCACCTTATCCTTTCTTTTGTATATCATAGCCCAACCTAATAACCAACTTGATTGTTGCCATAGAGATATTTCTGTCGTACTCTTTTTCCGATTCGGACAATTCACCGTACGGAATCAAACAAGGGTGCAGTTTCAAGTTATCGTTTCTTTCTTCACCATACTTCCAACCTTCTTCGATTCTGTTTTTCGCCCAAACATCGTGCGTATTTTCAGCAAGCATTTCCGTCAGAGCAAGCAAATCATCTGAAAGTTTTATTCCCTCTGTCGAGAGTGGCTTTGGATTGTACATTTCACCATTTCCTTTCCTTAAAAAATATGTGCATAACGCACTTAACTGCTGTCGATGGGATTTGAACCCATACGCTTTCGCACTTGTGTCTAAAACAAACGTGTCTACCTTTGCACCACGACAGCACATTATATATTATATACAAAAACCAACTTTTTTAATATGTATTATTAACCCACCAATCTTTCGCATTTTGCAAAGCGTTTTTCGGCTCTCTAAAAAATTTTTGCTATTTTTTTGTTCTCTGTTTTGATTGAAATTACCGTTTTATTACAATCCACACAACCTATGCAGGTTGTGACTGCAAAAATTAACAAAAATAAGCCACAATCTCTACAAATCTATATTCACTTTTGGTATGTGCGGTTATGTAAGCAGTATCTATCTTGCATGACACCCCAAAATAATGTCAATTCAAATTTCAATTCGTGTGTACATACGAGTTGCAACCTGTCTCCTTTACGATTATCGCAATACCCTTTTCATTTCAATTCGTGTGTACATACGAGTTGCAACTGCAAAAATGTACAAAAATCAACCACAATTACACACGCATATTGCAACTTATGTACATTCGATTATGTAATCAATATCTGTTCAGCATAATATCGTGAGAAAATGATATTAACGCTACCGATTTATTACATCTACTTCGTGCGAATGATTCGGTGTTTTTATGTAAGCTACACATTCACACTGGGCGGCGTTGAACCTGCAACCCATTGATTAGTTTTAGTTACGATAAAGTCAACTTTTTAATTCATTCAGAATTTCATTTAATACATATGTTGATTTATTTGTTTTGTGTAATTTACACATATCAACTGCTTTTTCAACAGAGCCATCAGAGTGCATAATATCACATTTGTTACCACCTACGAATGCAACTAATACAAAGACATTTCGATAGATACAAACGTCTCCTGCACTTATTGTTCTTTCGATTATTGTATCAATAACCTTATCTATCAAGTTATCCAAACTCTCTCCTTTGCTTTTGGCAATTACCTCTAATTTTTCTACATTATTGGGGGAGAGTTTTAAAAGAACACTCCTTTTATCTAAATCGTTTTTAATGGCAGGGTTTTTAATAATTCTGAAAAAATTCTCATGATAATCCGCACCCAGAGCAGAGTAGAGAACATTATATCCCTTTGCAACCGTTTCAAATTTTTTGATATAATATTCCTCTCGCTGTAACAAGTATAATTTGCTTATTCCATAACCTAATTTTTCTATAATTTCAGCTTTAAATTTATGCCCCTCTTGATATGCTTTCCACAGTTTTGTAGAACTTCGGTTTAAAGGAATATTTTTAGAATGCCACAATAATCGCCGTTTTACATTTACAGATGACCCGATATACATTATGCCGTTTTCATCAACAACGGCATAAATCCCTACACCTTCATAATCAGGAATATTGCTAATTACCTCCATCTTGCCACCTCATTAAATCTTTGAATATGTTATTTTTCTATGTAGAACAGGATATTCTGGCTATTAGTCTCTTTATCCCTTTTAATCTTGTACTTTCCCTCAAATTTGGATAATTTCTCTACACCAAACAAACTTCCAACTTTTGTATTCATGCATCTGCACGTTGGATTTTGAGACAGTGTAAAACATTCAACCTTATCATACCCAAAATCTGTATCATTGAGCGGGTAAAAATACAACCTATTTCCAATGACGTAGATTTTTAAGAAATGATACTCAACAAATTCGCTTATATGAAAATTAATATTGATACCATCCTTTTTTGACTGTGTTGTTTTGACAATCGAAACACTATCATCCATTTGAAAGTTCATTCTTTTGCTTTTTGCTGGCTTAATCAAAAAAGCACTTAGTTCGTTTAGTGATATTTGAAACATTATCTACTTCTCCTATCTTTTATAAATTTAATGATATACTGTTCTGCTACGCTACAATTATAAGTGATTATTTCTCGCTACTTCGCAATAAAAGATTACTTTCATTGTGAAAGAGGGAACAGCAAGAGTCGAACTTGCTTTGGAACATACGATTTCCTGTGTTACCGTTATAATCACTATATCCCCATGTTGTGCGGTGGCTTTATTTTCATTCCCGTCACCATAGGAACTGTCAAATTAAATTAGCCGTAGCTAATAAAAAGGGGCGTGTGTCATAAAATTACCTCCATCGCCGGCAGCCGTCACTTAAACCAAATTAAATTTAAAATTATACATTGATTTACACGTTCGTTTCATAACATCTTCACCTCTTTTTTTTTGCCTGTTTGCTTGCTATGCGTGGCTTCAATAAGAACAACAGTGTCTTTCCAAGCTGTCAATTCATTCCTATACTTTCGCAGGTTTTATGGAACAAATAAGCAGTGTGCGACAAGCGACCTTCGCTTTGCACCGCATTGAGTTGGCTGTTTCCTCTTTCGGTGTTTACTGCAAACACAGTTAATTCGTGAGTGTCTTAACAACCTTGCCCTGACTGGACATTTAACAGTTATGTACAAAAACTGCACCAACATATTATACGACTCATCTCAACCTATGAAGTATTTGAAATTTCGGCTCTCCCTTAAATCATAGCTATCGTCTGGAACAACGGAATATGATAAGTCGTTGGTGGGGATAGTGGGACTTGAACCCACACGGTATTGCTACCAACAGATTTTAAGTCTGTAGCGTACTTCCCATTTCGCCATATCCCCATGTTATTCGTCTGTCCGAATCGTCAACCGTCTTTCCGATTTGCCCTGAACCTCCTACGACTAAAGTCGCAGGGTTCTTGGGAACAGGAAACTACCGCTTCCTTATTTACCAAGCTATCCCCGTAGTTCCTACGGTTCTATGTTATTTACGCTAA
>CADCDE010000135.1 GCA_902800065.1 uncultured Ruminococcus sp. | reverse complement strand
ATAAAAATTATCGAGAAAGATTCTATGAAAAAATCTATCTCGATAATCAAAATTGTTTGCTAAAAAATTCTTCTGTTTTTTATGCTACTAAGGCATTTGTGTTGACTTTTTCTATGATCTTGAGGATGTCTTTCCACATTGAAATATCGGTGAATATTTCTACAATGCTGCCTTGATTGATAAATGGCGGTTCTTGTAATACAGACAAGTCTTTCATCAATCCGTTTTGTACAATATATTCTACAATCTGATTGATAAAATAAATTTGTCTGCTGTCGAGATTGGCATTATTCAGATATTTTGAAAATGCTTCTTTTGCTGCATTCATATCCATTCCGACAATTTCACGAACAAGCTCTCCCAAAGGCTTTTTTCCGTATTCTGCTTCATAATTTTCTTTTGAGCCAACTTCACTCCATAAGATTTCTTCCAGTGATTTTATGTCATCGGAATTCAAGGGCAAATTACTTTTTAATTTTCCGATAACGGCATTATCCTGATGTTGACGAATATAAAATTCCATTTTTGCCTTATAATTTTTTAAATCATCATTTTCAAGTTCGGCAGGGTTCCATTCAATGGATAAAATATCATCACTGAAATTTGTATCATAAATCATGTGACTAACGGGAATATATTTGATGAGATTACGCAAATTTTCACGGATATATTCAAAATCACTGATACCGGCATTATCAAAATATCCGTTATGAAGAATTTTTGTGATAAGTTCATTCTGTGCTTTGATTTCAGGAATGTTTGATACACTTGCAACCGCATTTACTTTTTTGAAAAAGTCACTACGGTATTTGCCGTATTTTTTTCCTGTAAGATAAGCAAGCTCAACTCCATACATCAAAGCGTCAAATCTGACAGCCTTTACATCATCGTTATCCGGAAGTATCAGAGGTGCAAGTTCCTGTCCGATGAGCAAAGTATCTTCGTAGGTCAACGACTGATAATTCTGCGGATCGGAATATTTTTCTACATATCGCAAATGTTGACGTACCGCAAAATTTTCTTTATTAAGTTCTTGCACCTTTTTGACCATATCGTCTATGAGTTTCTGACGGAAAGAAATTAACTCCTCTGTCTGATATGCCGAATTCTGCAATTTGAATACAATTTGAGATTTTAAATGAAATATTGCTCCCTGCAAGGCAATGATATTAGCACTTGTTTTATCTTTATTCATGCGGAAAAATTCAAAATTTCCACAAAAATCAAAAATGTAAAATTGTTTTTTGTCCTCTCCGTCAAGCAAATGGGGACAAAGCCTTGTTCCTCTGCCTATCATCTGCCAGAATTTTGCTTTACTCATTACCCTTTTAAAGAACACAAGGTTCAGAATTTCAGGTATATCAATTCCTGTATCAAGCATATCAACAGAAATGGCTATCTGTGGCATTTTTTTCGGATCGGAAAATTCATCAACAGCACTTTGTGAATATGTCGTGTAATTATCAATTACTTTTGCAAAGTCCGGTAAATATGGATATTCTTTATTAAAAATTTCAAGTATTTTTTCTGCATGATTGTGATTTCGAGCAAATATGATGGTTTTTCCCAGTTTTTCTCCATAATCTATTTTCAGACCTTTTTCCATTAAGGTGTGAAGAACATGGAGAATGGTGTCTTTATTGAAAATCCACTCATTCAATGCTGAGGGGACTATGCTTTTGGGAATATTTCCGTCCTCGTCCCTGAATGTATCTTCATAAATTTTTTTCTCCTCGTCTGAAAGCTCATCATACACGATTCCGTTTTCGATAAAATTCAATTTTGTTTCAGCGGAAATAAAATCGACAAGATAACCGTCTTTTACAGCTTGTGCAAGTTCATATCCATAAGTAGGTGTTCCGTCCTGAAGTTCAAAGACTTCATATGTATTTTTGTCAATGTCACTTTTCGGAGTAGCTGTCAGTCCTACAAGCGGTGCATCAAAATAGTTGAAAATATCACGATATTTGTTATAAACAGAACGGTGTGCTTCATCGCACACTACAAGATCGAAATGTCCGACAGTAAACAGCTTTCCATCATTATCTTTTGCCGTGTCGATGACATTCATCATTGTCTGATAGGTGGAAAATACACAATGTGCATTATAATTGTCTTTTTCTTCGCAAAGATTTGTCACGGACAGGTCGGGAAGAAGATTGACAAAATTTCTTTTTGCCTGTGTGACAAGAGCATTTCTGTCCGCAAGGAATAAAATATTCTTGATCCATCCATGTCTTAACAGAACATCACACAATGCGATAATAGTACGGGTTTTTCCTGAGCCTGTTGCCATAACAAGCAGAGCTTTACGGCGGTTCTTTCTGCCAAAATTATCACAAACTGCCCTGATTGCTCCTACCTGATAATATCGTCCTGCTATTTTTTGATTGATATTGATATTATCAAGGCTTTTCCTCATGGATTGAAGATTAAACAGCTTTTCAAGGTCACGCTTGGAATAAACAGACGCTACTTTTCTTTCGGGATAAAGATTATCCTGTATTCTTGTATCAAAGCCGTTAGAAAGAAATATAATCGGTCTGCGACCATATTTCTTTTCAAGAATGTCTGCATAGAGCTTTGCCTGTTGCCGTCCTTTTGCAACGTCTGTACAAGTTTTCTTTGCTTCCAAAACTGCAAGGGCTTTTCCGTCATCACCATACAGTACATAATCTGCGTAGCCGATTCCCGATTTATTCGGCATTCCGTCAAGCTTTACTTCATTTTGCCAGTCCTTGCCCTCTGTCCAGCCTGCGTCCTGCAGCATGAAATCAATATATATCTTCCTTGTATCTGCTTCAGAACGTTCAAGAGGTTTTGATGTATAAGTCTGTTGTTTTTCCTGACGGTGTGTCGTAAGCTGCTTTTTGAGAGCTTTATTTTCTTCTATCAGTGCTTGCAGGTCAATATCTGTATCATTTGCAGGAGAAAATGTCATCCATGAAATAATACAAATTTTCAAGGCAAAGTTCCGCCTGTTCTTTTGTGACCTTTTTACCGCTGTGTGCAGCATTGTTTCCTACCTTGCGGATAAATTCCATTCTGCGGTAGGTATCTTCACCCATAATATCCCTGAAATTTTCGTCATTTATCAGGCATACAAGCGTTTGTTCATAGGGCGGTTTAAGCTCTTTATCAACGGAATACATCCATTTTACAGCAAACTCCATAGCCCTGCGGCAGTTCAGCACACAGGAATCTATGTCAATATTCAGTATTTTTTCGGCAGTTACAGCCGTATCTGAAAAGGTGTCGAATTTTTTATCATTTTTCAGAAAATCAAAATTTGTCATGAAGATCACCTCATAATCATATTATTGATTCTCAAACAATATCTTTTTTGTCCTTATGGATTTGATATATATTGATTAATTCTTGAATTACGCTTATTACTTTTTTTGAGTAAATTACATTTATTATCAAATTTTCAAGTTCGGAACGGTTGCGACATAAATATACATATTTGCTATTATATCCTGACTTATTGATCTCATCAGCTATACTTTGTTCAACAATAACTTTAACAGGATAGTTTGCGGTACCGTATTCTATAAAACAAACACGATATTGATATTGTTCATAAACGGGAGTATTTAAGAAAAATTCGTATTTGTGTACTTCGTCACCGATTTTTCCTAATGATTCTTGAATATCAACTTTTGTTTCTGTTTTTATAAAGCCCAAATCAAGTATGGATGGTGAAACATAAGATTCAACAGCCCCTTCATATTTTTCAACTGAGCCGAAAACCATTCCATCAGTTTCACCATTTATTTGAGAAACTATATTTTCGATTACAATGTTTGGGGCTGTCAAATCTTCCGTATTGAAAGATAATTTGTCTTTTAACTCAATTTTTTCCATAATTAGTCCTCCTTGATTTCAAATAATAATGGTAAATGATCGCTTACTTTTTTCTTGTCAGGATGTCCATTTTTATTCAATAAACTATATGTAGACGTTTCAGTGATAATTTTTAAATTTTCATCAACAAATGATTGTCTTAATGTGGGGCGGATCATCACCTGATCGTAGATATTCCAAAAAATGTTGTCTGCTCTGCTACCACTATAATAATGTGTGCCATAGGGTTCATATAAATCACCGAAAAATCTCCACATAGGATTATAAAACATTTTGAAATTTTGATTTTCAATTATTCTCGAATTTTTCTTCGCTATATCATAGAAAGGTATACTATGAAAGTGATTAGCAGCAATCATTCCATAATCAAATGGATTGATATTAAAGTCACCTACGATAATTGTATTTTCTGTATTGTTCTTTCTTTCAATTTTGTTTGTATCTGTGATAATTCTATCAATAGTTATTATTCTTGCTGCCTCGTTATTTGTATAGATTTGGCTTGGCAAGTGAACGAAACAGAAAATATATCCATTTATTATTTGGAATGAGTATTTATCATCTTGCAATGCGGGAATGGCATTGTTGATGTTTCCTATGACTGTTATTCGCTGACTGGAACAAACATATTTTTGCATTTCTATTCCACATTCTTTTAATGAATCAATCAAGTTATCAATATTAGCGGAATATTCTGCCAATGCAATAATATCTACACCGTTTTCTATTATTATTTCGCCTAAAATAGTGTTTATGTTTATATTATTATGTGTATTCCAAAACAATACTTTCATTTTTTCACCAAATTCCTTTAAATTCTGTTTTGAAATAACATCTGAGCATATTCGATATAATTTACTCCAAGAAATTCCTTTGCCAGCTCATAACGTTCTTCAGATGTCAGTGCTTGTAAAGATTTCATTGCCTGAATTAAATCTTTTTTTGCCTTATCATATCTGTTTTTTGGATCAAATGATAAGTTAATTTCATAATTGTTCAATTCCACATTTCTCCTTTCGATATACGCTTAACTATTTCATGATGTCTTATTATCTGAATTAATTATATCACATCTATGAATTTTTTCCAACATTGTTTTCATAATTTTTCTTGTCCAAAATACTCCTGCATAAGTGCCTTTTTGAGCGTTTCAGCCTTTTCAAGCACCTGTTTTACTGCCAATTTCGATTTGTCGGTCTGTTCTACAAAAGAGTAGTATTGCTCCTGCACCTCAATAGGAGGGCAAATTATCATGAATTTAGACACAATCGGCACATTAAGGTTGGGCATAGTTTGACCAACCGCCATATCCTCAATAGTTGTCTTAAATGACGGAAAGGAAATGATTTTTTGAATATAATCAGCCTTTAAGCGACCATTAGACCTGATTATCATAGAACCTGTACCGCAGAGCAAACCGCTTTTTGATACAACCGCACATCTACCCATTTCGCCCCTTCGTCCCATGACTACATCATCAATATTTAGGTGATACGCACTCAATTCATTGTATTTATCATCTGATACTGTCAGTTTCATGTCAACTGCTATCTTGCCATCAATTATATGTGAGGGATTAACCAAAGCGTGAGCATTTTGGATATAATCCTCTTTATGCAGTAATGTTCCAAATGGTCCGATTTTTATTTCTGCCAATTCTCCAAGAGGAGTTTTATCCCAATTATGAGGATTTGAAACAGGATCGCCAAACAATTCGATAAACCGTGATTTGACAAGCAAATCGAGCTTTTCAAGGATAGCGTTGCACAAATCTATGGTGTGGGTTACTTTGTCGAGAGTGTCGGCGATTTGCTTTTGAATTTCTAAAGGTGGCAGGGGGATTTCTAATTCTTTGAGCCACTTAAAATGTCTATTGTAACCTGTATCGGGAATTTTGGCACTACATAAAGCATAATATAAATACTTATAATTTGCTTGCCTATCTTTTGATTTTAAAAGTTTTACACCGTCAGCACCTAAAAAACAAGGTTGGTCAACATATTTTATTATTCGTGTATGGTCTCCGAAAATAATAACAGGAATATCATCAAACAAGCCTGTTTCGTCATTACAATAACCTGAAATATAAGATTGTCCTTGGTCTATAATAGGATATTTACCACTTTTCAAATATTTCTCAGTTGGAATTTTAGTTCCTTTTTTTGTTACATCTTCAAATACATCAAGAAAATTACTCACTCAACAATCCCTCCAACTCCGTCAGCATACTGTCAAGTTCTTTAGATAAACCTTTAAGTTCTGACATTATCTCACTTGTGGGCGGATATTCAACAGCTTGATACTC
>CADCDE010000134.1 GCA_902800065.1 uncultured Ruminococcus sp. | reverse complement strand
TGGGCAAGAGTGACATACCACAGAGCAAGACTTAAAATTATAGAAAGATTAGGTGATAAAAATGAAAAATGATTGCAGTGTAGTGAAGGACCTTATTCCGCTCTATGCAGAGGGACTTGTCAGTGAAGAAACAAAAGAATTTATTTATGAGCATTGTCAAAGCTGTGAAAAATGCAAAGGTCTGTTAGATACCATTGCTGATTTCTCAGACAGTAAAGAAACAATCGACGATAGAAAAGAAAAAATGTGGAACGATATAGCAAACAAGGAAAGGAAAAAGAAACGCAAGAGATATATCTTGCTGTCACTCGGAGCTTTAACACTCATTCTGGCAACAGTTTATATCTATTCGTTTGTGATAAAAGGAAATACATGGTTTGCTGAATACGATTATACTTATACCGAGCAGACTATAAAACAAAGCAAATTCAATGAAAATGATATTCATGCTGCTGCAGAAGAAGTCAAGCGTTATTTCAAAAACAATTTTGAAGAATGTGTACTGCTCAGACTTTCTTATGACGAGGAACTTACATTAGACAAAACCTATTATCCTGAATATACAGAAGTTATGGTATTTGAAAGTGACTACTATATGCTTAAAGAGCCTGTTGCGGGAGATAGCAACCATATGAAAAGAAATTGGCATTGGATAGTAATTCATGATTCCGATGGAAAATGGAAAGTTGTCAGTTGTGGTTACGGTTAATATGAGAACTTTTACAGCTTTATCAAATGCTTGAAAATCACCCTAAAGCAAGGGCAAATTCGCACTATAAAGAGCGTATCAAGGCAACCTTGTACGAACACAAAGGCACCTACATTCAGACAGGCAACGGGCGATACCGGCTCAATTATACAGTTGCATAAAAGAACAAGAGCCGACTTTCTTTTCACAGAAAGTCGGTACCTGACTTATAGAGGTAATTTTATATCTCATTCAATTTCTGCCATATTTTTACCATGGCAAACGTATCAAGACCACAATATTTGAGAAGTTGCTGTCTTAATGCCTTCATTTCTTCCGCAGATTTTATTTCATACATTTTCATAAAAGCTGCCGACGCCTCTGTACCGTTCTGTACGCCATCAAGATTATGGTAATCGAGGTCGGGATCATCAGGGAAAAGAGCAGGAAGAACATATTTTATCGAATAAGAACCCTGCATAGCTTTCGTATAATAACTATTATCTCTGAATATTACCATGAGATCTTTGATGTGTTCATTGATATTCATAAGTCGTTCGGCAAGGTCGGGAAAAAGTTTACTCAGTTCCTTTATACGAGTTTTTTCAAAAGTGCTGTTGTATACAAGTACACAGGCATTTTCGGGAATATCTTTGCAAAGCTGTTCGGCAAATTTTTTTCTCGGGTCTTTATCGGGATAGGCAAGATATTCTTTGTGTTTCAGTTCTCCTCCCTCATTTTCAATGTAGTGCAGCGAATATTGAAAAACAATTTGTGAATATGGCTTTGAATCGTCATAAAAAGGTATTGCAGGATTTACTGACTCAAAGTCAAGGAAATAAAGCGGATATGTAAGGGAGTTCATGAAAGATTTTATTTTGTTTTTATCGATGTGGTCGGGAAGGTCATGTATTTCGTGTTTTACCTGAAGAAGATATTTCGGGTTTATATCTTTTACATCTGCAAGGTCTTCAAAACTAACAATGCCTTGATTGTAATAGTTTAATTTTGTTTTGTTATACATACCGCCAATGTCAAATACATTGGGTTTGGGCAGGTCACGAGTACAGTACCTGAAAAATCCGCAGTCATGAATTCCACGTTTTTTATTTTCAAAACAATTGACAAATATCGGACAAGCCGGTTCATCCGTCTGTTGCATATATTGCTTAATGTAACCGATGTATTCTTCTGTTTCATCAAATTTTTCCTTTACGTCTTCCGTAATATCTTCAATTATGAACAATTTGTCAAGTTCGATTTCACCATGACGGATATATTGATTATTTATATGAACAAGACATACTTTCTTAACATCAAATCCGCATTTTTCAAGAACATAATTCTGATATGCCGCATCATCATAATAAATGTCATGTACGCTTGTGGAACTCTTCACCTCATATATCTCAGCGCAGTTGCTGCCAAGATTTTTGAGTATATCAACGCTGCAGAAAAGCCCGTTATAAGCAAAAGAAGCTTCCGTAATGATCGGTGTACCCTTGGCGATAAGTTCATTTGTACAGTTTATCATGTTATCGAGTTCTTCATCAAACGGCACTTCAACATATTCTCCGAGCAATCCCATGGCAAGTTTACCGACTTTATGTCCGTTTTCCAGTACACTCTGATTCATGACTGATTCGTCAAATTCTTCACTGCGATACTTTTTGAGCCACTGCATTTTGGGACACTGTACCGCACGGCAATAACCTGATTTTGAAATGTTTAAAGACATAATAAACCCCTCCTGAAAGAATATTTTTCAATATAACAATTATATCATACCCGATGAGAATTTTTTTGGACACAGCCAGAACAAATATCATTATAACATTTTTTCTCAAGTAGTAAAAGTATTGACATTAAACATAAAGTACGATATTCTTTAAAATAAATTCTGTGGTTTGTTGTACCTGTTCAGCAGGAGTGATAGTCGGCTTTCCGTCACCTTTCTGTGTACCGTAACTGCCGAAATAAGCGTGACAGCCGCCGTTTATCACTAATTCTTTCGTGTCAGCCGGCAATAGCGATAAACTTTCATTGTATTTATTCATGTTAAGTACACCGTCATTACTGCCGTAAATAGAAATTACATTCAAGCCGGAACTGCTTATATCCACAGAAGAATAGGATGCTAAAAGGATCAATCCGTCAAACGTGTCGGTATGATTTGACGCATAGGAAGCAGCCATCACACCGCCGAGGGAATGTCCGCCGATATACCAATGTTTGACAGACGGATAATTTTCCTGTATGCCGTCAGCCGCATTCTGATTGAATACGGCAAGGTCAAACGGCATACTTGTGACAATGCAAAGTACATTTTGTGCAGCAAGACTGTGCATAAGCGGTGAATAGGAACTGTATTCCACTTTTCCTCCTGGATAAAAGATGAGTCCGTATTCGGGGTTTTGAGGTGAAAAAATCAGTTTTCCGTCCGTTTCAGTCACGGTAACGATATTGTCAGATACGATATTGTCAGATACTGCCGCAGCAATCGCTGTTTCATCTTTATGATACCTGTCTGTATTCACAAAAACAAAAAATACAGCCGTCAGTACAATAATGACTGAGATGAATGTGACAGAGATAAATTTTATTTTTTTCTTCATAAAATCCTCCTTAAATTTGATTTTTGTAACCGAATGTATCTTGTCCTTTTCAAATAAATCAGAATTTAGCCTATATAGAATTCGGGATATAAGTCGTAATCAGCGTATTTTTTTCTTATTTCAGAAATGTATTCTAATATTTCATTCATTGATTTTTTCTGTAGGTCTACTTCGTATATATCAGTTTCTGCCCACATATATCCACGCTTTTCTTCATCTATATATCCGCCCATCCCGATTTGTTGCTCGTTTATTCTGCAATATTCATACCAGATAATCATTTCAACGTGACCGTTATTTAAAAAAAGTATATTCAGGAATTCTTCCCAATCCCGAAAAACCAGAAAATTTGCAGATGAAACTTTGTGCTTTTGAATGTATTGTTCAAGCTGAATATTCATATAACATCATCCTCTAAATTCTCATTTTATGTACAAAACCATGTGCCAATAAAATGATAACATACTTTTCAGGGCTATTCAAGCTGAAAAGCGAAAAATGTAATATATGCCCCTGCAAAACAAAATAATCTTTATGGAATTATTGATTTTTCAGGCTGATATGATATAATTGAATCAGTGAATGGAGCGTGATACCAATGAATATTCCTTTCAGAGAAGACTATCCTCCCAGACATGATGTTGTATTCTCCATTATGTTCGGAGAAATGGAACTGTTTTCTGCACTTTTGAAGTCCGTTACAGGTCATGTGCTTGATGCCGAAGAAGTCATTTCACAGGCAAGCGTTACGCCTGACAATGTGGAACACAATTATATTCGCTTTGATACCTTTGCCAAAGATAAAAATGACACGGTATATAGTCTTGACCTGCAGAATACTTACAGTGAAGAACTGATAAGAAACCGTACAGTATATTACGGCTGTCGTTCTGTTGCCGGTCAGACGGTCGTTAAAGGAAAGTATGACAAGCTGAAAAAGGTTGTTGTATCGTTTATTATGACAAAGAAAAACAAAAAGAACACCCCGATAGAAACAATACGCCTTTGCGATGACAGAGGCAATGTCTATTCCGAACTTCTGACATTGCATAATGTGTATGTACCGGCTGTCAATCGTGCAAGTGATGATACAGTCGATAAAAACCTGAAGATATTTTCCGGATTTTTCTCCGTAAACAGCAAGGAAAAAATGAGGGAATTTATTGATTTATATGCAGGCGACATTTTGGGTGATAAACTGATTTCATCTTACAGTAAGGCTATTCTCAGGGGCGATTTGCAAACTATTGAGGAAAGGGAGTATTTCGATATGAAGATTTCGGAACAGGATATTATGGAAGCAAAAATAGAAGAAGGTCGTGCGGAAGGTCGTGCGGAAGGTCGTGCGGAAGGTAGAATTGATACACTGAAACAAGCCATAGAAAGTTTGAAAAATATTATGGATATCGAATCTCTTATCAAAACATTCAACATTACCGAAACCGAACGCAAGATTCTTGCCATTTAAATTGAGTTGCAGGCAGTAAAAAAACAGCTTTGGCGAAAATTTCGTCAAGGCTGTTTTATTTGTCAAAAAAGCTGTTTTTCTGAATATTTTATGAAAGAAAAGCGGAACAGTCACACACTACCTTTTCATAAAATACGGTCCCAGACCATCTTCATGAGTTTTGATATATGTCCATTTAAAATTTTTACCGACTACGTACACTTCCCAGAACTGACTTAAGCAATCTGCAGTTTCCATTTCAGGTATGATTTGGTGTACTTCTTCATTCATATCCTTTGATCTTTGATAATCAATCCCCTCTATATACAATGCTCCCTGTTTTGATACTAAATCAAATGCTTCATTTGCTTTTTCACCGGAAAGATAGCGATTATCAGGAAGAAGTTCCCAAGAAAAAAGATGCCAGAGAAAATTACCTTTTTTCAAGATATGTCTGTTGATTAACGATTGAGGTACATCTTTACAGAATTGCTTTATCCATTCATCATAAAACTCCTTTTTTGTCAAGCCTTTCACCTCCCTCACAGATAATTCAAAAAATGCTTGATTTTTTGTCTGGATTTTAGCATATATTTTTTGATTTGTCAATACAAAATCACAAAATTCTTATATTTTGATATCAAAATCATCTTTACGTCAACACCTTTTCTGTAAAGCTCTGTTGCGAAAGTATGTCTGAGCGAATGTATGCCTGCCTCAGTTATATCCGCATTGCGGACAATATTTCTAAAAGCT
>CADCDE010000133.1 GCA_902800065.1 uncultured Ruminococcus sp. | reverse complement strand
TACATAAAAGTCTGTAACTGTGTTGCCTTGAAGTGTATCAGATAATTGTCATTTTCATCGAATCGATAAAACGGTCTGTACAATGTTCTGGAAAAAAGCATTTCTCTTCCATTATCGGATAATCTGACTGTAACATCACGAAGTATATCGCTGAGATATAATACCCCGTCTGTACGAAATCTGTATTCGATATAATCTTTCATATCGCTGTAACTCTGAATATCCGAATTTTCTTCAAAAAATATCTGTTTTTCGGGATTTATCTTTTCAATACATTGGTAATTCAGTATTTTATTCAATGGGACACAAAGCGTTTTTTTATAAATATATCCACTTTCTGTTTTTCTCAAAGCAAATCCAGTAATATAACATTTGTGTACGTCATCAGAACCCTTTACAGCATACGGAAATATGTATGTATCCCATTTATCGTTTTTTGTCAGCTTCAAAAGATATTTCAACTCTATGTCATCCATCAAATTACCTATAAGCTGCTTATAAAATACTCTTTCTCTGTCAATAAGCGTCATTCTACAATATTCTTCTATGAACTGAATATAATAAGCAGCAAAATCAGCTGAATAATCACTTTCAGGATCAAGTCCTGCTTCAGTTGTTTTGGCAATGATTGCCTTGTTCGGCTTGATATTGAATCCGACTGCATCCTTTTTTCTTGTTCTCCTGACAGAATCCGGATCAAACTTTCTTCTGTCAAACATATTCACAAAAATGTTGTTCAGAAATTTATTTACGGTAAATTTATATCTGTTATCCGGAGCAGTTTCATTTGTCCTAAAAAGTTCGATATCATTTTCGATAACGGCATAATCTTCTTTGCTTAGGCTGATATACATTCCACTTTGGATTACGGTGCTCATAAAATCATCTCCTTTAATTATTCTACCATTATATGGTAGAATAAGTCAATGATTTTACTTAATTTATGCTAGATTTTATATTTTTACGGTAGAATATAATAAATAACCTACAAATTGACAACACCGTAATTATGTAGTAAACTTATTACAGTTGAACGAGGAAACTGTGACCGCTGTTTATTACAGCATGACTTTTAGGAGGTATGTTCTATGTTACTTGCACTTTTAGGAACTGTTGCAGGAGTTGCCGCTTCTGTTACGAGTACGGCTGTAGCTGCTATTCCGGTAGTGGGAAGCTCACTCGCTGCCGGTGCTGCTACCATCGGAGCCGCTGCCGGAACTGCCGCTCTCGGGGCAGGGGCATCAGCCGCAGGAGCTACTTTGGTTACTGGTGCGACCACTACCGCCTGCAATGCTGCAACTCTGACTGCTGCGGGAGCTGTCAAGGAGGCTTTGAATGACTGAACGCGACTCACGGAAAGGAGGCATTTCCATGTTGGGATTGGTTGCTGCACTGACGGCTGCTGAAGTCGGAAGTGGTGTTCTTGAAGGAATCGTTGGTTTATGCTCTGTTCTAAACACAGTTTCTTTTCTCAAGAAAATGTTTGATGAATGAGAGTGTTCAATGTTTTGGGGAGGTGAGCAGTATGTGGACTATCAAGATTATCATCGAGGTAGCCAAGGAGCTTCTCGGTTTGTAAGCCTATTGAGCGTTGACTTTTTGGGAAGTGAGGTCTATGTTGTCTATTACGGTTATCATCAAGATTGCTAAGGCACTCTTGGGACTGTAAGCTTGATAAGTGTTGACTTTTGGAGGTGATGTTCTGAGGTAACCCATGTAAGCGTAGGTGGCTTTGTATGTGTGTAGGACGGTGTTTGAACACCGTCTTTTTCTTTTTTAAGATAATAAATTGACACGATTGTAACAGCAATATAATCACTTATGAAATAATTTTGAAAAGAACCCTTGTTTTTGTTTTGGCTGTTCCAGTTCATCAGACGATTTCTCCATAACAGAATACTCAGTAAGCTGTTTTTGGATAGTTCCTGCATGGAGAGCCTGTGCAGCAGTTAAAGCGGTTGTCATATTTTCCATTGCCACAGTGATTTGTCCGATCTGGTTGTCTTTAACAAGCAGTTGTTCTTGTAAAAGTTGAATGTGTTTGCTTTGTGACATAAGCTGTTCTTGCAACAATCGAATTTGCTCATCTTTGATAGTCAATTGCTTATTTAATATTAATATTTGTTCTCTCCAAATGGTATTCTCTTGTTGCGGTTGTTCCGACTGTTGCGGTTGTTCCGATTGTTGCGGTTGTTTCGACTGTTGCGGATGCTCCGACTGTTCTTCATTACCCTCCAATATTTCCTTTTTGATTTGCAAGATTTGTGTTTCGGAAAAAATATATCTGTTCCCAACTTTGAAAACTTTATCTTTCCAACCTAACTTTATCACAGCTCTATTGATAGTCGTCTTACTTACACCAAGTTCATCTGCCAACTGCTTAATTGTCATTTGCATTTTCATTTATATCAATCCATTTCCAAAATATTTTTTGTTCATTCATCTGCTATGCCAAAATTTTTTAAATCTATTTTTCCAAAAGCAATAGAAAAAAATTTTTAGCTCGGACACAGGACAGGAAAAAAATTTTCTTCCGTTTAAAAATTTTTCAAAAACGATTTTGCTCTGCCCAGAAAAATTTTGAAATATGATTTTTTAAAAACAGCAGAAAAAATTTTTTTTGCGGATGATAATCTTCAAAATCAATTTTGATTAATCAAGAAAAATCTTAAATTTGATTTTTCAAAAAAGCAGAAGAAATTTTTTTCAAACTTTTATGTTCGTTATGGTGAGCAAAGCGATTTGGCTTTTTGCTGAGTGCAAAAAGTAAGGGGTGTGGGGATTTCACCACCAAGCGATTTGGGATGTACTTTGTATATACAAAATCTATGCTTGCATATCTCTCTTTTTTATCATATTTTTTAATTCTTATACAGAAATATATTTACAGGATTTTTCAAAATAAAAATTTTTTAGAAGATATTGTCAAATTGTCGTTGAAAAAATTTTTTCAATGAGTTATAATAAAACAAGAGGGCAGCAGTATGGGGATACCGCTACCCTAACAATACAAAGAGATTGCGACTCAATGTATCATCTGTTTTATGTTTATTATTTAATTTCCTAAAGTTATTTTAACACAACATAAAACAAAAATCAAGAGTTATCTTAAGTCGCAACCTCGTAAAAAAATTATTTTTGCGGAGGTTATTTTTATGTCCTTATTTGTTTTAGACAACAAAAATATTTCAAAAGCCATCCATCTCTTACATCCGAATGAAGAACTTTTTGAAATTCGTTTGATCAAC
>CADCDE010000132.1 GCA_902800065.1 uncultured Ruminococcus sp. | reverse complement strand
ATGAAATCGTCATTTTGCACGAATTTTCGAGAATATTGTTATGCAATATAAATAATGAGTCTTATAAATATGAAAAAATATCAAAAATGTAGAATGTAAAACTTGTTTTAGTGATGATATGTGAATTGAAACTGACATAACACGAAATTGTGTTATTTTGAAAGGTTTTGAAAAATCTGTGATATAATTATTTCAAGATAAAATTCTACAAAAATCAATTTTAAGGAGGTAGTTTTATGCCATGGATTGTTGGTGCTGTTATATGGGGATTTATATGGGGATATGCAACTAAATCAGTTATGATGAACAAAGGATATGATGAAGATACTGCCGGTGTATGGTGGCTTTATGGGTTTCTCTTTAGCTTTATCGCTTTTTTGGTTGCGTTCTCAAAGCCGGAAGTACAACAGCCACCTGTTATAAATACAGTGCAGATGCCTGAGGTTACGTCCGACAAAGATATTTTGAAAAAAGGCGGTTGGAAATGCTCATGCGGCAAGGTAAATTATAATTATGCTGCAACTTGCAGTTCATGCAGGAAAACGAAAGAACAGGCAGAAGATGAAATATATCAGCGTGAGCAGGAAGAACAGGCTAAAAAAGCCAAGGAACAGGAAATGGAAAATCTCAAATATCTTTCCGAGTATAAACAGCTTCTTGATAATGGGATAATTTCTCAGGAGGAATTTGACAAAAAGAAACAGCTTATCATGAATGGCGGATTTTTTTACGATAATCAGCGTAAGGAACTTGAAAATCTTAAAAAACTTGCACAATATAAGGAATTGTTTGAAAACGGTGTTATAACACAGGAAGATTTTGAAACTAAAAAGCAGGAGATATTGTCTGCAAATGAAGCTGAAAAAGCATCAATTGGAAATACGGATAAAACATCAGTCAACAAAAATTCTGATCGTTACAGAATCTGTCCTGTATGTGGCAAGAAGAATCTTAAATCCAGAAAAACTTGTTCACAGTGTAAACATGAATTTGAATAAATATAAGGAGAATTATGATTATGAATGATAATAAAAATAATAATGACATTACAAAACTTACAGTGGTGGGGTTCTGCCTTTTGATAGCATATATTGTCGGACTTTGCTGGCTGCCGCAAGGAACACAAGTTGGTACAGGTTTGAACGCTTATACAGGGTTTACATCATTGGAAGTAGAACGTTATAATACAATTTTGATTGTGCAATCAGTTATTTCTGTAATTAGTTTTGCACTTGCTATGTTTTCACTTAAAGGCGGTGATAAAATTAAAGACAAAAATATGGAAGAAAAGAAAAATAAAGAATTTGCAACTTTAATGGTGATTTCACTGATTATGATAATAGTAACAATATGTAATGTTGTGAGTTGGAATAGTTGATAATGTGTTTATTGAACTTCTATCTTTTTTATGTTAAAATATATATAGCGAGGAAAAAGCAACAAAACTTATGGAAGAATACCCATAATTAAATATCAAAAAATGAATGGAGTGCTGAAAATGGCAGAACAGATAACAAATATGGAAAAATACGAGAACTACCGTGAACAAATGGGCAGACTTAAAAAGGCTATCGGTTCGGGATTTTTCCTTGAAGCTATTTTTATTGAATATGCCGTTATGGAAGACAGGCTCACCTCTGTTCTTATTCATGCAGGTCATTGGACTTCTCCACCTGATGAACACGTCACTATACAAAAGAAGCTCCATCTTGTCGACAAGTTGAGGGAAAATAAAAATAATGTTCTCATACAGAAATATTTTCCGTCTGAACTTATTGCAAGTGTACGTGACTGGAAGGATAAAAGAAATCCGTATATCCATGCTCTGCTCAACAGAAAACTTACAACAGCCGATTTGGAAGAATTTGCTATGAATGGTCAGGAAATAGTCAAAAAGCTGTGCAATGCTTCAACAAATTACAACCGAGCTTTACAGCGGCAGGCTGATAAAAAATAATACCCTCTTACAGACCGATATGCCCGTATCAATTCGGGTGTACGGTCTTTTTTTAAACTCGTGGATTCAAAAAATGTTGATTTACATAAAAATATAGTGTATAATGGTATAAGAATAAATATGGTGGAGGTTTTTCCAATGTACAATGATTTGATGGATACAATAGGTTTTGTCGGCAAATATGACAAGGATGTTGCCGATGCAATGGGCGATGAACTCGCAAGACAGCAGAGAAATATTGAGCTTATTGCTTCAGAAAATATCGTTTCTCCGGCTGTAATGGCTGCAATGGGCAGTGTTCTCACAAACAAGTATGCAGAGGGCTATCCCGGAAAAAGATATTACGGCGGCTGTCAGTATGTTGACGTTGTCGAGGATATCGCAAGAAAAAGAGCCTGTGAGCTGTTCGGTGCAGAATTTGCAAATGTACAGCCCCATTCCGGTGCTCAGGCTAATACAGCGGTATATTTTGCAATGCTCCAGCCCGGTGACACTGTAATGGGTATGACACTCTCAGAGGGCGGTCATCTGACTCACGGCTCACCTGTGAATATTTCCGGTAAGTATTTCAATTTCGTATCATACGGTGTTGACCCTGTTACACACAGAATAGACTATGACAAGGTATATGAGCTTGCAATGCAGCACAAGCCCAAAATGATAGTATGCGGTGCAAGTGCTTATCCGAGAATAATAGATTTCAAGAGATTCAGGGAAATCGCTGATGCCTGCGGTGCATATCTCATGGTAGACATGGCACACATTGCAGGACTTGTAGCAGCAGGTGTTCATCCCAATCCCGTACCCTATGCACATTTTGTTACAACGACTACTCACAAGACTCTCAGAGGTCCACGTGGAGGACTTATCCTTTGCAGTGAGGAGTATGCAAAGAAGATAAATAGTGCGGTATTCCCCGGAACTCAGGGCGGACCTCTCATGCACGTTATAGCTGCAAAGGCTGTATGCTTGGGTGAGGCTCTCAAACCTGAATTCAAGACCTACGGTGAAAATATCGTCAAGAATGCACAGGCACTTGCAGACGGTCTTACCAAGAGAGGCTGCAAGCTTGTATCGGGTGGTACGGATAATCATGTTATGCTGCTTGATCTTACCGAGAGTGAGGTTACAGGCAAGGAGCTTGAACATCGTCTTGATGAAGTTCAGATAACAGCAAATAAAAATACAGTACCGAATGAGCAGAGAAGTCCGTTTGTAACAAGCGGTGTACGTCTCGGCACACCTGCTGTAACAACAAGGGGATTCGGTGTTGAGGAAATGGACAAGATCGCTGAATATATAAC
>CADCDE010000131.1 GCA_902800065.1 uncultured Ruminococcus sp. | reverse complement strand
AAAAAATGCCCATAGCCGTAAACGGCTCTCAAAGGCTCTCTACGGCGTTTTTAGGGCGAGGGGGTATAATTATACTCCTAAGCCCCTGAATGCCCGTCAGCGTTAAAATTTGAGGGGTTCTGAGCGATTTTAAAAGGACACTTCCAAAGTGCCTGCGAACAGGTAAAAAAATATTCTTTAACGGAATAAAACATAGACGAAAAATTGTGCTTGCTCCCAGACGCTCATATTTGCGTTTTACGGGAGTTTTAGGGTGAGGGGGTATTAATTATACTCCAAAGCCGTTTGAGAGCCGCTGAGAGCGTTCTGAGCGAATCTGAGAGCATTTTAAAATACAGATATGAGGAGGACGAAAAAGTGTTGCTTGACTTTGACAGGCTTGATGGTATTATCGGAGAAGAACAAGTAAATAAATATTCAAGAACTGCATTCCGAACAACTGCAACAGGTGCAGAACAGTTTGAAACCACAGTACATGGAAAGTGAAAGAACGGAAGAAATTTTGAGGGAGTATCAGGAAAGCCGTATGAGAGCAAGTCAGGGCATGACAAATATCGTTATGGGTTCTGCATACGGTGAAAGTCTGTATGCCCTGCTTATACAGGCAGTAGAAGTCATAGATAATCTTGTCAATGACGGCGGTGTATTTGCCGATACTGTTAAGAAAAATTTACAAAGGGTATCGGATCAAGCTGTACAAACTGCATTGGCTAACGATTACGGCTATGTGACCGAACCGCAAAAGGCTGAATTGTTAGCGGCAAAGGCAAGGCTTGAAAATTTGCAAAGGGCATTGATCGGTGCTTGCGGTGACAATAGGACAAGAATAGAAAATGCCATAAGGGAGCATGAAAGCAAAATAAAATTTCTTGAAAATGCAATCGCTTCTTCTGATTTCTCGTCAGACCAAAAAACCGAAAAAAATCATGTAGTGTGAGGAACTGAAAATAAGACCTCCGTAGGAGGTCGCAAGCATAGATTTTGTATTGCATAATGCTGTACAAAATCGCTTGATGGTGAAATCCCCACACCCCTTAAAAAATCGAAAATGATTTTTTTGAAATCGCTTTGCTCACCCGAAAGTGAAAGTTTATACACCAGATTTGATAAATTCTCTATTCACTTTTAGGAAAATTTGCAGTAAAATAAAATCATATATTACGCTTTTTCCGAAAAAATAAACACAGAGGATGACGATAAAATGGAGATGACAATAAAGCAGCTTGCCAATGAACTTGGTGTATGTAAGCAAACGGTGAATAATGCTATCCTGCAATTAAATCTGCAAGATACACTTCACAAAGTGGGGAATAAATATCTTCTTTCCGAAACGCAAATTTTACAAATCAAATCGCAAATAAAAACGCCTAAAACGTCAAAATCGACTAAATCGACTAAATCGACTAAATCGACTAACGAGAACGAGGATAATGAAGAAAAAACGCAGGAAACAACAGCATTTTTTGAAAAATCGACTAAAACGCCCAAAACGTCAAAATCGACTAATGAAAAGGAAAAAACGACTATTTCTTTTTTGGAATTGCAGAATGAAATTTTGAGAAAACAATTAGTTATTAAGGACAATCAAATCCGTTTGTTGCAGGAACAGATCGGACAACTTACTAATGCGATGGAAAACTTAACAACAGCGTTGAACGCTGAACAGGCACTTCATGCAGGAACGATTCAAAGACAACTTTCTGAACATTCCGTTATGGATCAGCCGTCTGATGTGGAACAGCCAAAGCAGAAACAAGGACTTTTTCCAAGGCTTTTCGGCAGGAAAGAAAGCTGAACGGCATTTGTATAGTTTGCATATTGCTATTGACGGAAATATGTGATAAAATTTTGT
Organism: uncultured Ruminococcus sp.; assembly: GCA_902800065.1. Lineage (GTDB taxonomy): Bacteria > Bacillota > Clostridia > Oscillospirales > Acutalibacteraceae > UBA1213. Next base: position 3,108 of record CADCDE010000131.1, on the reverse strand, counting down.
TAAAATAATAATGGACAGGTGATAACAATGTCGGAGATATTATCGGAGGACAACCGCACAGCCAATGCGAAAACAAAAGACAGCGTGTTTACAACGCTTTTCAAAGATGTCAACAATGTTTATAGGCTGTATAAGGAACTTCATGCGGAAGATACAACAACTACTGTCGATGATATTGAGATCGACACACTGGAAACAATCCTGATAAATGATATTCGTAATGATTTGGGATTTCTCGTCAACAATAACGGCAAGGCTGAATATATTCTTTTGATGGAAGCACAGACCAAATGGACTAAAAATATGACTTTGCGTATTCTGTTTTATTTGGTAGAGTCGTATCGGCGTTATTTGATAAAGACGAAGCAAAGCGAACATTCAAGCAGCAAGGTACATTTGCCTAAGCCTGAACTGTACGTTGTCTATACGGGTACTGAAAAAATATCGGATAAAATCTCATTCAATGATACTTATTTTGACGGAACTGCACCGATAGATGTTATTGTCAATGTATTGAGAATGCCTGACAAAGATACTCTGTACGGTCAGTATATTGCGTTTAGTAAGGTCTATGACGGACAGCGTAAGCTCCACAAGAATAAGATTGAGTGTATTAGCAACACTCTTGATATTTGCATAAAAGAAGGTTATTTGAGGGAATTTTTTGAACAGCACAGACAGGAGGTAGTAACTATGTTGAGTACATTATTTGATGAGCAGGCTCAAAGAGAACAGTATGATATCGCAGTAAAAGAAGAAAGCAAGGCGGAAGGTATAGATTTGGGTATGGCAAAGATGGTACGCAAACTTTATGAGTTGGGCAAAAACACTATGCAAATTGCAAATACTTTTGAAATGCCTGAAACGGAAGTTGAAAGACTTCTTGCTATTGACGTGAGCATATAGTAGAAACTTGCTATATGTATCAAAAAGGGAGTAATCAAGATGAATAAAATCGATATGTATGTGATTAACAAGGATAATTGTCCTGAAAAAGATAACATCATCATGCAAGGACAGTGTACGGGTTGCGAATATTATATGGGATTTGAATTATACTTGGGACAACCATGCGTAAAGTGTTCTTTTTACAAAAAGCAAGTAAACCGCAAGAATATTGATAAAACATAATTGAAAGTCCGTCTAATTGAATATTAAATCAGCCACCTAAAAAAGCAGAATTTTCGGGAAAGTTTTGATACTATTCAAAATATATTTAGTTTGATACTTCTTAGATTGCGTGATAAAAATTTACAAGAAAAATATATTTACACACAAAAATTCAATACAAAAGCCGCAGGACATTTCTGATGTTCTGCGGCTTTTTGTCAGTCATACAGTTTATTAAGAAGTGCCTGTAAATTTCTGCGGCTTTTTGTCAGTCATACAGTTTATTAAGAAGTGCCTGTAAATTTCCCTCTTTTGCGGCAGGCAAAGTATCTTTTTGTCTGAAATTATGCTTGAAATCGTCTGTTTTGTCGGTAAAACCAAAAATGAAATTTGTAGCTATTTTGTATATTATCTCTGTTGGTGCCAGTCCATAAACTTGTTTGTCAAAGATATGTTGTAGTCTTTGTTCTGCATTAGGATACTTTTCTTTCATGCCATTACTGTTGTACAGCCTTTTTACAATTTCAGCTATGTAAAGTCCTGATTTCATGTAAAGGTCGATAAAAGTCTTGTCGGGATCATCAAAACAGTTCGGATTTTCTTCTTCAAGCATATCAACCATCTTTTTTACCATATTTTTGGGAGTGAATCGTTGATTGGTCTTTTGTGGTGGGATATAGTCGAAAATATCTTCTTTATTGTTTTCATCAAAATAATTGGCAAGCTTTTGTTTTAAGTTTATAAACTCTTTTACTGAGTCATCGAATACAACTGGTTCGAACAAATCTTTTATGTCACGGAATTGTTCAAGCGTTATGCTTGTGACTTCCAGAAAGACCTTATCGGGAATGATTGTATCAAAATTTGCCAACGTGACATTTTCATCACCGTAAGCCATCAGAAATGACGGAATTGTCCTTGAAAAGCCTCTTAAATGGTCTTTGATAGTATCTTCGGCAGTCTTTTTCTCATTTTCGGCTTTTGCCGTTTCAATGTGTTCAACGGTCTTTTCTTCCGATTGCTCGACAAATTTCTGCATTTCTTCGTTGAATTTCTTCGTCATCTGTTCAACAGCCTGCTGTCTTTTTTCATCATATTCCCTGTTGATTTCTTCGGCGGTCTTGTCGCTGAGGGGATTTTCAAGAGCCGTTTTTCTTTCTTCTTCTCGTTGCTTTTCCTCAATGGCAAAATTACCCATAAGGTCATTAACGGTTTTTTCGGCATTTTTAGTGAGTTCTTTTTCAATTCTCTTGACTTGTGAGCCTTTTATTTCATCACCGTAATGTTTTTTTGTTTCGTCAATAATCGGTGCTACTACCTGTCCGATAAGGGTATCTGTGAGAGTTTTTGTGATTTGCGGTATATAGTCCTCTTTTTTGCCTGTTTGAGCCTGTTCAACGGTATTTTCAATCTGCTGTTCAACATTTTCGGGGATTGTTTCGGGAATTGTTCCGTAAATTTTATCTCCGAAAATGCCTTTTGAAATTCCGATAACAGTTTCCTGCGGAATGTCTATTTCTCCGTCATCATCAACGGGAATTTCATTCAAATCATCTTGGGATAATTTATTTGGTGAGGTTTCCGTAACTGTCGGGAGTTTTTCAAGTATATCAAGTATTTCCTGCGGTGCATGGAATACGTTTGAAATGTTCTGAAACAGGAAATTACTCATAAATCCTCGTCTGACAACCTCTTTTGAACGTATCTTTCGGGGAATTGACAATACTTTCTCCGCATCAAGTTCGATCATTTCTCCGTTGTCATCTTCACCGATAACGGGAAAGAAATTCAACAGTTCTGTTATGTGTTCTCTGCGTTTTTGTGTATCGCCTTTTCCGCCTGATGTGTCTTTTGACAAGTCATTTGCAAATTCTTCAAAAATTGTCAATGTCCTTGCAGGGTCAAAGTCAAATACATAAGCGTTCTCTTTGCGGTAGAATTGCCCGTTTTTATAGTATTTATGCGGATTTTGTGAACGGAATGCCGCCTGCATATAGA
>CADCDE010000130.1 GCA_902800065.1 uncultured Ruminococcus sp. | reverse complement strand
AAGAAACTTAATCAGTAGGAGTAAAAAAATGTCAGAAAAAAAGAAAATATTGATATTTGCACACTACTATTATCCTGATGTCGCATCTACCGGTCAGCTTCTGACTGATCAGGCTGAGGCAATGGTCAAACAATTTGATGTAACAGTTATTTGTACCGTTCCTTCCTATGGCGGAGTTGTCGAGGACAGGTACAAGACACAAAAGTTTTATCATGAGGAGATAAATGGTGTAAAAGTAATTCGTGTAAGAGTTCCAGAGTTTACCAAGGAAAGTAAGAAAAGCAGAATAAAAAATATAATCGCATACTTTTTCGGTGCATTGAGTGCCTGCAAAAAATCAGGCAGACAGGATTACATATTCGCTGTTTCACAGCCGCCTGTCGTAGGCGGGGTACTCGGAGTTTTAGGCAAGTGGCAAAAAAAAGCCAGGCTGATATACTGTATTCAGGATTTTAACCCTGAACAGATAATGGCTGTCGGATATTTCAAAAACGGGTTTTTTCTGAAAGCAATGATGCTGCTTGACAAGTTTTCATGCAGACACAGTGATTTGGTCATTACCGTCGGACGTGATCTGGTCGAAACACTGAAAAAACGCTTCACAGGGAAAAAAGTTCCGAATCATGTGATGATCAACAACTGGATAAATGAAAATGAAATTTATCCTTTGCCGTCTGACAACAATAATGTTTCAGAGTTCAAAAGGAAATACGGTCTTGAAAACAAGTTTGTGATAATGTATTCCGGTAATATCGGGCTGTATTATGATCTGGAAAAACTTATTCAGGTCATTAAGCAATTCAGAAAAGGATATACAATGGCAGGGCAGTATGAACCGGGAATGAAAACTGCTGACGGCAGAGAAGTTGTATTTGCCTTTGCCGGCGGAGGCTCATTGCGTGATGAGCTTGTAATGTACGCTGAAAAGCATCATTTTGAAAATGTCGTTTTTATCCCTTATCAGGATAAAAAAAATCTGATATACAGCCTTAATGCCGGAGACGTACACTGGTGCGTCAATGCAAAAGGGATAAAGGGTGTAAGTTGTCCCTCGAAAGCGTATGGCATCATGGCGGTAGGAAAGCCTATATTGGGTGTACTTGAATCAGGTACAGAAATCAGAAGTCTTATCGAAACAAGCAGATGTGGTAAGTGCTGTGAGCCAGGGAATTATGCCGGTATAGCTGAGCTTATCCAATGGTATATTGACAATGTAGGGACAAGTGAGGTCAGGGAAATGGGGCAGAACGGCAGAAAATATCTTGAGGAAAATCTCAAAAAAGACATTAGTATAGAAAAATATATTAATGAGATCAAGAGGCTGTAAGTATGGGTAAAAAGAAAATATGTTTTATTGCTCAGTTTCCTCCGCCTGTTCATGGCTTGAGCAAGGCTGTGGAAACGCTTTATAATCCAGATATTGATCAGGAATTTGAATTTGAAAGGATAAATATAACAAACAATAAATTGTTTTTTAACAATCTAATAAAAATCAAAAAAAGCAATGCCGATCTGTTTTACTTTACTATTAGCCAGACAAAAGGCGGAAATCTGCGTGATCTGATGATATTAAAACTGCTGAGAAAACAAAAGAAAAAATGTCTGATACATCTTCACGGCGGTTACTACAGAACTTTGGTCGATAATGATATGCACATATGGCAGAGAAAGGCAAATTATAAGGCTGTATCAGGTATTGACGGAGCAATCGTACTGGGAGACAGCCTTAAATGGATATTTGAAGGTATGCTTCCGAATGAAAGGATATTTATTGTCCCTAACTGTGCAGACGATGAATATTTAATGTCCGATGAAGCATTTGAAAAAAAATTGACCGCACAGAATAGGCAAAATGTAAGGCACATACTTTATCTCAGCAATTTTATCAGATCAAAGGGTTATCCTGAGGTTCTTGAGCTTGCCAAGCTCGAAAAGGAGCGTTGTGCAGGGGGCGGAGAAAGAATGCTCCATTTTGATTTTGCAGGCGGATTTTTTGAGGAAGCGGAAAAGAACTTTTTCTTTGATTATATAAAAAATAACCGTTTAGAGAACTATGTTACATATCACGGAGCAGTAGGCGGAGATAAAAAAAGAGCATTATTAAATAAATGTGATGTATTTGCTTTGCTTACACGGTATCCGAAAGAAGGACAGCCTATAAGTATCCTTGAAGCTATGGGTAACGGCATGGTTATCGTTACAACTGACCATGCAGGAATACCTGATATTGTTAGGGACTCTATAAATGGCATAGTTGTAAAAAAGGATTTCAATATTAGAAATTTATATACAAGTATTTGTGAAATATCAAGTGATGAATTGAAACGAATAGCCTCAAATAACCGAAGTGCGGTGATAGATTTGTATAGCCAAAAAATCTATATCTCTGGGATGCTTGAATGTTTCAGAAAAATAATAAAAGAAAATTAAAACAATTGCTTTTGAAAAAGGGAAGGACGGTATTTGTGAAAATCTCTCTTGTTACAATAACATACAATAGTGAAAAAACCATTGAGGAAACTATTTTGAGTATAATCCAACAGGATTATGATGATATTGAATATATTATTGTGGACGGCGGTTCAACTGACAATACCTTGAAAATCATTGAAAAATATAAGGATCATATTGCGAAATTCATTTCAGAGCCTGACAAGGGGATAAGTGATGCATTCAACAAGGGGATAGAGCTGTCCACCGGTCAGGTAGTGGGGTTAATTAATTCTGATGATTTTCTTCAGAAGGGTGCAATAAAAGCATTGGTTGAGTTTATTGGCAGGAATGACGGATATGATGTGTATTACGGAAATTCATTGATGTTTTCTGAAAAGCAGTGCTATGTATACAGACCGGGAAGTGATCTTACAAAACTGCCCTTATACATGATTTTAAGCCATCCTGCAACCTTTATAAAAAAAGATGCTTATTTGAAATACGGAAAATATAGTTTGGACTATAAGTGTGCAATGGATTTTGACCTTATTTCGGATATGTATTGCAGGGGAGCAAAATTTATTTATTTCGATTCGGTTTTAACGTGCTTTCGTGCGGGAGGAGTAAGCAAGGTAAACAGTAAAAAAACAGATGAGGAAAGCTGTAAGGTTGCTGTCCGAAACGGTCTGTCACCCGCAAAGGTCAAAGCTTGGTATTTCAGAAGAAGTCTTAAATCCAGATTACTGGTCATACTGGAAAAAACAGGTTTGGAAATGCTCCTGCGTTCCAAAATAAAAAAACAGAAAATCATAGATCCGTCTGAAATACACTGGGTACGGAAGGAATGACATTTTATAATGCTTCGTCTAACTCGGAGAGAGACTGCTCTTATTATTATACTTATCGAGATGTCTGTTTTATTTGCAGGCGTTTCATATATTAAAGCAAAAGATTCTTTCTATCAGAAGCTGGCTGACGGTTTTAATGTCAACATTCTGATTGTCGGTGACAGCATAGGTAAAGGTGCCAGTGCAACTATTCCGAAGCGTCAATGGACAAGACTTTTGTCTGAAGAAATACAGAAAACGTATAATGTTCAAGTTAAGCTGAATAATATCTCTATGGGAGGAAATACGTCATATGCAGGTTATGTGCGTACCAAAACACTTGATGACGGTATAGACTACGACCTTGTTGTGATATGCTATGGACAAAATGATGCGGAGGAAAATTTCAGCCTGTATTATGAGTCAATTATTCGCTGCGTGAAAGATAAGTATCCAAGAGCTGCCATAATACCAGTCCTTGAATCCAGTCAAAAAACATATACCAAAAAAATAAGAGAAATCCAGGCTCTTGCAGAACATTACGGACTTCCTGTGGCTGACATGATAGCTCCTTTCAGCTCGGACTATGATTCTTTTACCGATGATAAGGTTCACCCCAATAATAAAGGTCATCAGATATACTGTGATACCATAATGAATACCATAAAGCCTTTGGTTGAAAACAAAAGGGGGGATGATCCATCTGATGTTGCTGTTGTGAACGAAGATGTTGCTGTTTTTGATAACTTTGAATTTATAGAAAGCCGGCAGTTTATACGCAACGGAAATAAATTTACTCTGAATACTTCCCTGAATTGTTCAGTTCTGGGGATATATTATAATTTTATTCCCGGAAATAACACATGCAGAATAGAAATTGACGGAAAAGCATTTGCTGTTCCGGAAATTTCTTTCGATTATGATTTCAGTCAGTGTCATATTATGGTCGTAAACAAATGGGATGCAGGGGAAACCGTAAATATAAAAAACAATATTTCTGTCATATTCGGTAATGACCAGGCAGGAAAGGAACAAGCAGACGGTTTTTCAGGGATAGCATTGAGCGGATAATGAAAAAGTGTAAAAAACGGTAAAGCATTATATGGCTTTGCCGTTTTTATATATAAATATCGGCGAAAATGTATAATATATTTGTGCAATAACCTTAAAAACATTAATTAAGCATGATAAAATTATATTACCATATGTTCAGAATGATTGAATTAACGAATTACAGGAGGCTTGTAACAGTTAAAACAATTTTATAAAAAGTTATAAAACTATGTTGACTTTTATACTTTCAGAATGTTACACTAAAACCAAAGGTGGTGAAAAGTGTGATAAAAACAGTAAAAGTCATGTTGTGTCCAAATAGCAGGCAGAAAACAAAGCTGTTTGAATGTGCGGGAACGGCAAGATTTATTTATAATTGGGTGCTTGATTATGAGCAGATAAATTATGATTGTGATAAAGGCTTTATCAACGATTATGAATTGAGAAAAAGGCTGACAGAATTGAAACAAACACATGAAAAGTTTATGTGGCTTAATAATTACAGCAACAATATAGCCAAACAAGCTGTAAAA
>CADCDE010000129.1 GCA_902800065.1 uncultured Ruminococcus sp. | reverse complement strand
GCAATAGAGATAATGTATTGCTTGAATTTACAGCAACCTGTGATTTAGAAAATGATAACATTAAAGCCACATACGAAAACAAGATTATATTCGATTATGCCCTTGCTAAATTTTATAATGATAAATACTCAAAGGACATTATGACATTGCGTTCCGATTTGACAATCATGGAACGTGCTTTACAGGCTCTTGTTATCAGTCAATACAGATTAAAAGTCTTTCAATCACATCGTATGGCTATAAAGCCCGTTGTGCTATTTAAGGCTGCCAAAATTGCTGACAGTAAGAATTTCATGGCAGAATTTCTTGATATGATTAGCAAGTTGTCCGCTGAGTCGTTGAAAACGCTGTCTAATTCCGTTGATACGGATATTATGCGTATAGCATTCAGTTACTTTGAGGAGCATGATATTTCGTTAGAAACTTTGGCAGCGGAGTTGCGTGATGACTTCTCCGAGGCACATTGTGTGTCGGTTAATGATGATAAAGATGCTACACAGAAACAGATTCTTCTTAACTCTCTTGAAGATGTCGACAATCCCTACCGTGCTATTTTTGAAGTGAAAAAGCTTGATGAGGGGTGGGACGTACTCAATCTCTTTGACATTGTACGTCTTTACGAAACAAGACAGTCCGGGGGTAAGAAAATTTCTCCTGCCACTATTGCAGAGGCACAGCTTATCGGTCGTGGTGCAAGATACTGTCCGTTTAAGCTTGACGAAGATCAACCGAAATTTCAGCGTAAGTATGACAATGATGTTGGAAATGAAATGCGTGTCTGCGAAACACTTTATTATCACTGCCAGAATGACCACCGCTATATTACAGAACTTCGTACCGCTTTACGTGAGATTGGTCTTGATAAGAGTAACATCATTCAGAGGGAGTATGTACTAAAAGACGAGTTTAAGGATACTGAACTATACAAAAAGGGCTTAATCTTCCTGAATGAAAGACGCACTAAAAGCCGTAATGAGGTACACGGACTGCCTCCAGCTGTTCGAGATAACTTCTATACTTTCCATGCTACTACAGGTAAGTCTGTTGTTGATGTTGTGTTTGCAGATGATGATAAAAAAGACGAAACAAGCAATCAAGTGCTTAAATCGTTGACTATAAAAGAAATAGCAGATATTAACTATGCAATCGTGTATAGAGCGTTAAGGAAATATCCGATATATAATTTCAATACACTTCATTATTACTTCCCCAATGTGCAGTCTGTGAGACAGTTTGTTACAGACGAAGAGTATCTTGGTTCTGTGAAAATCAATATATACAGTAAAGATGATACCCCGTCTGTTGATATTATGTACAAAGCGGTATTTAAAACTCTTGGAAAGATAGCAAATGCCATATCCAATATAGAGAAAAACTACGAAGGCACTACTAATTTTAAACCTCAATCAGTTAAACTGCTATTTCGCAATAAAATCGTCAACTATTCCGATAAACACGATGGTGGTGCGGGAACATCGCAAAAAGATCCTACGATTAAGCCCGAATGGAGAATTGACCTGTCTGTGGAGGACTGGTTTGTTTATACCGACAATTTCGGCACTTCCGAAGAAAAAGCGTTCATTGCATTCTTCAAGGGGTATGTTGATAAATTAAGGCAAGAGTACAGTCGAATCTATCTCATTCGTAATGAGCGTGAATTTCATATATACTCATTCGATGATGGATATCGATTTGAACCCGATTATGTTCTTTTTTTACAGAAGGACAATACAGACGGATATGAGCAGTTACAGATTTTCATTGAACCTAAAGGCGACCATCTGCTTGATAAAGATAAATGGAAAGAAGAGTTCCTACTGCAGTTGAAGGATAAAGCAAAAGTTGTAAATCTTCCCCAAGCTGATAACAACTATAAAATCTTTGGATTACACTTCTTCAATCAAAGTAGTCGCATGACTGAATTTAGAGGGGATATGGATTCTATCATCGGTGAGTGAAATACTCTTAGTCTATTGTAACACAAAAATTCCGTTCCACTAAAAACACAATAACAATTGTGCAAAATTGCACAGTAAAGCAACAACAAATTGAAACAGCATATTTACACAGAACACTCTGACCACATCTCAGGAAACTCGTTTTTGGTGACATGCACTTTTTCGCTCATCGATGACAGCTTGCCAAACTTTCGCTAAGTCCTTGGTTGATCGTCCATCTAACTTAATATGAAATCTGCCGCCTGAAAATAAAAAATTTCAGGCGGCTTTTAATACTGTTATAAATATATTTATTTTGGTACTTTATTAAACTGTAAAATCTATAATTTTATTGATCCATGCGGAAAAGTGCTTACATTCAGACATCATCTTGTCTATTCCTATATATTTAGCCACAATGATACCTTGCCTGACCTTTGAATAGCCGTTTACAACATTCTGTATTCTTTTTGACGGTGCGGTTTCAGCAGAATTATTGATATGTTCAGGTGTCTCTGCCGAATTTCTGATTGCTTGCAGTTGTCTGACAACTCTGTCATTAGCAATATGCTCAAAAGCCTGCGGTTCAGAAAACAACAATGCTTCAAATTCATGTAGCACCAGATTGAATAGCAGATTTCTACAGCCTATATCTTCATTGACCGCATTTTCGATAAAATCAATGCGTTTGTAAATGTCAATGTCCTGATGATCAATAGATGGTGTATCTTCAGGCATTGCATAATAATCAAACATAGTCGTAACAATGCTGTTGGAATCCTGACACAGCTTGATAAGTTCGTCCTTAATCGGTGCGTATTTGCTTACTCCGCCCTTGAATGCCTTTATCGGAGTTTTTTTTGTCTTGTGTATAATCGGTGTAACATAAATACCCATTCTTGAAAAATAAGGATACAAAACATCATTGACAAACGCTTCTTCTGTTTGTCCCTCGCAATAAATATATACATATTTCATCTTGAAAGCCTTCCTCCCAAGATATTTTTTTGCCACAAATCACCTAATGAGTAGTCATCAAGCCAGATTTTGAGAGAGTCTTCGTCTAAACGTCTGAAAGATGTAGCACCATTACTATCTTTATTTACGACAACAACATCTTCAACATCAAATTCATTCAGAAGTTCGACAGATTGTGTTGAAATTATCACTTGCTTTTGAGCAGACACCTGTTTTACCATTTCGGCAAACATTGTGATTGCATAGGGATGTAAACCAAGTTCAGGCTCATCAACAATAATAGTGGCAGGCTGCAGCGTATCAGGCTGTAATAACAATGTTGTCAGACAAATAAAACGCAATGTGCCGTCTGAAAGCTGAGAAGCATTGAATATATCCTCACAGCCCTTTTGATGCCATTTCAAAACAATTACTTCCGCATTTCTT
>CADCDE010000128.1 GCA_902800065.1 uncultured Ruminococcus sp. | reverse complement strand
CCCATGTGAAGGTATATCCTGAATTTAATATTGCCGACGATATCGGCAGGATAAGAGAATTTTCACGTTCTTCCTTTTGACTGATTTTCAGCTTTCCGAGACCGATATCCGCCGAGACCGTAAAGCCAACATACCATCCGTCCTTGAGGGCAGAATCAAATAAATTGTAATAATATTCATATTCATTTTTCTTTTTGTCAAGAGTCATGTCAGTATGCTTCCATGAAACAGAATCACTGACAGATATATCTTTTTTGTTTGCATCACTTTTTAATGATTTTATCCATTCTGCTATAAAATCATCCTTGGGATCGTATGCAATATTGGTTGACCTTGAAACATTCGTTTCAAGGTATTTGGTGATAATGTCATAGTTTGCAGTCAGCTTTTTTATTTTTTCCGACAATTCATCTCCTGCCGGATAAAAATCGATCCTTGCCATTCCGGGAAAGTTCATCAGCATATATGCAATCGTATCTGCCCGGTATCTATCGCACAGAAATTGCGTGCATACAAGCCGGACCGCCATTCCTGACAAGGAGTATAGCTTTCATAAACAGCCGTTCCGAATGAAGTATACAGGATAGTTTCTGTCATTGAACAGTTTTCCGTTCCGATAGCAAAGGCTATTTCCTGATCATCAGTTCTTCGTTCACAAAGTATCGAAAACGGTACACCTGATGCTGCAAGCATCCTTGACGCACGTTTTATCTCATGAATTCCGTTATCGTTCTTATCGCTGCTTCCTTCCTGCCCGAAGCCGAGGGAATTTATTTTAAGCCATTTCATATCCTGAAGTTCAGGCATTTTCATATCATAGCTTATATCCTCAGGCAATGGTCTGCTGATATGCGGAACATGATCTTCATTAACAGTAATAATTTTGTCCATATGATATTCCTTTCAATAATAACTTATCAGCAGTATATTTATTTCTTTGCCTCAAAGCATTCGTTGAATCCGGCAATAATAGCGTTTATATTTTCACCGTCAGTTTCTGCGAGCCAGTTTTTACGGATCATTTCAAATCCTATTGGCACAATGGGTATCCCGTTTACGCTTTTATCAGAGCAAAACCCATATCCTTTTAATTGCGATACTATTTGTTTATTACAAATATGAATAATTTTACATCCTGAATTTCTTTTTTCTATAGAATGATTTTGTTTAGGATATATCAATTCATTAAGTTTATAAATTTCGTCATCATTTGATGATAATGCACACTCAGTTTCTGTAGATGTTATCCATCCGTCAGCCCACATTAAACCTAATATATAAGCCTTAATAGGAGTCATTTGAGCAAAATTCAAAGCAATATCATATTTTTTTGCCATATAATTCCTCCTTATTTATATGATATTCATGAAGTATTGAAACAATATCCTGTACAAGTTCTTCCCGTTGTGATAATTCTTCATTATTTACTACCACTATGGTTGTATTAAACTTCATACAGAATTTTTCAAACCAGTCATAGCCGAATCTAACAAATCTATCTTTATGCGTATGATATAATCCCCATAGAGTAGACACTTGAAAAAACAAAAAGTTTTCAAGTCTACTTTATGGGGGTTAATCTATGTCAAGAAAGAGGAAGAAAAAATATAGCAAGGAATTACAGATAATAGCGGTGAAATCATTTCTTGAAGGAGAAGGAAATCAGCGTGAAATATGCAGAAAGTACGGAATATCAAATCATAGTGTTTTAGGAAGATGGATAAAGTGGTATAATGGTCATAAAGAATTCAAAAATCGCAGTTCAGCGAAAGGAGAAATATATATGACCAAAGGAAGAAAAACTACGCAGGCAGAACGCAGTGAAATGGTAGCGTTTTGTATAGAGCATGGTAAGGATTACGGATTGACAGTGGAAACATACAAGGTTTCGTATCAACAGATTTATTCATGGGTAAGAAAGTATGAAGAAAAAGGAATAGAAGGATTACAGGACGGCAGAGGACGCAGCAAGGGAGACGAAGAAATGAATGAAACAGAGCGTCTTCGTATGGAAAATAAGCTATTAAGGGCACAGCTTCAGGATGCGGAAATGGAGAACAAGCTGCTAAAAAAATTGAGGGAGCTCAGAGGAGGCGATCATTAAGCGGGTGCAGATTGGAAGATAAATACACAGCGATCCAATATTTGAACAAGACAGAAGGCTATCCCATCAAAAAACTTTGTTCAAAAGCAGGAGTGTCACGTTCGGGATATTACAAATGGCTGAAGAGAGTGCCGAGTGAGCATCAAAAAATCAACGAGCAGCTTTTAGAGTGGATAAAAAACCTGTATGAAGAACAGAACGGAATATTGGGATACCGTCAGATGACAATAACAGTCAATCGCAGGTACAAAGTTCATTACAACAAGAAACGGATATACAGGCTCATGCGGATATTACACCTCAAGTCTGTATGCAGAAGAAAAAGATACAATTACATCAAGTCCACACCTGAAATAACTGCCGAGAATATTCTTAACAGGAATTTTCATGCAGACAGACCAAATGAGAAATGGCTGACAGATGTTACGGAATTCAAGTATTATGTCGGTACACAAGTCAAAAAAATCTACCTGAGTGCCATTCTCGATTTGTATGACAGACGAATCGTATCGTTCAAAATCGGAGACAGCAACAACAATCCGCTCGTATTTGAAACCTTTGATGAAGCTGTCTGCCGTAATCCTTATGCACATCCTCTGTTTCACAGTGACAGAGGCTTTCAGTACACCAATAAAACTTTTCATGACAAACTGATTCAGGCAGGTATGGTACAAAGTATGTCACGAGTTGGAAGATGCATTGACAATGGACCAATGGAAGGCTATTGGGGAATTTTAAAATCCGAGATGTACTACCTCAAAAAATTTACTTCCAGAGAAGAACTTACAAAAGCAATCGAAGAATATATTGATTTTTACAATACAAGCCGTTATCAGCAAAGGCTTAATTGCATGACACCAATAGAATACAATCAAGCCTTTGCTGCGTAAAAAATTCCACCCTGTTTTTCACAGGATGGAATTCTATAAAAATATTTTTGTTTTTTTATCTGTCTACTTGACAGGGGGCGGTTCATAACTATGATGGTCTTAATTTTTTGTTTCATCACTTCATCTAATAGTTCATTCCACTTTTTACGATTATAGTTTAAACCACTTCCGTAATCCTCAATACATTGGTCTACAATAATTCCCTTGGCATTACAAAACTGTCGCAGAAAAGATACTTGGTTTTGTAAATCCTCTTTTTGATTTCTTGTAGAAACTCTGGCATAAATAACAACCTTACGATTATCATTTTCTGTGTTTATGCCTTTAAACTGAAGATACTGATCGTAAGTATAATAACGCCTATCAGTTGGAGTTCGCTTTGCTTTTAAAATTCCTTCTCTATCCCATCGTTGAAGTGTTTTTACAGAAACACCTAACAATTCAGCAAAATCTTTGGGTTTGTAGTTAGTAATATTGGATGTATTCATAATGTACCGTTACTGAAAACTTATAAAAAGTTATAAAATCAACTTTTATGTTCCATTCCTTGTTCCGTGTCCACTTTCAATTAAAAATCTACTCAAGTTTGATATGACACTCCAAAGGCGTAAATTCCCCACTAACGTATGGGTACATATCAACGACACTCGTTTTGGCTATGCCGTTAAATAATAGTATTTCATCAGATTGACACTTGCCTGATAATCTCTGTCAACAGTGTTTCCGCAGTTATCACAATGATAAATCCTGTCGGATAATTTCAGATTTTTCTTGATACTGCCACAGCAAATACACTTTTTGCTTGACGGATAATATCTGTCTGCCGTGACAAACTC
>CADCDE010000127.1 GCA_902800065.1 uncultured Ruminococcus sp. | reverse complement strand
ATCGTTGCCTGACCAGCCGAGTTTTTCACGGACTTCAACAGGAATATTTACTCTCCCTCTCTTTCCAAGCACTCTGAAATGCTTACTCATCTTCATCATTCCTTTCGCAGCAGTGTTCACAACCGTTCGGAAACGGCATCGCATCTTCGGGAACTATCGAAAAAATGCCGTCACCGACAAGAAAAACAAGCGGCTCTTTCCATGAAATGCCTGCCGTTTTCATTGCTGTCATAATATCGTTTGCCACTTTTTTCTGATGTTTGTTCATTTTTTTAGCCATAAAAATTTCTCCTTAAAATAAAGTCAACTGACAAGGTTCGTTGTTTTTGCGTTCCGAAAGGTCATAATTTCCTATGAGCAATTCGGGAAATTCTTTGCCTGCCTCATACTTCTGCACCATGCTGTGAACTCGCTTGAAATTATAAAAATAACAGCCGTCATAAAGTTCTCGAATTTCTTTGCAGTCATTATACGATACCAAAAACTTACCTTTAATATCGTGCAAAGTCTGAAACAATCTCACATGGTCGTTCCACACAAAGTCGCAGTCATACATATATTCGCTTTCAAAATATGGCGGATCACAGTAAAAAAACGAGTTTTCACGGTCGTAATGCTTTATCAGCACTTCAAAATCCTGATTTTCAATGACAGTGTATTCAAGCCTTTTACTCAACTGGTCTATCAAAGAAAACAACGTTGCCACCGAAAACGGCTGACTTGCAAAGCTTTTTCCACCGCTTGAATAGTTGTATCGGAGCAGTTTTAGGAACATGACTGCCCTACGCAAGTCGTAATCCTGAACGCTTTTTGTATAAAGTTCTGCAATTTCTTCCGACAGAATTTCGGGGAGAATGATTTTTGTCAGCTCCGTTTCTTCCGAAAGAAATCTTGTATCAAACTTTTCTTTCTTGAAAAAGTCACGGATAACCATGAAATCATCTCTTGCATTCAGCGTCAAAAAACCAAGCTCCTTTATAAAAGCCATTGGTCGCTCTCTCATACAGCGAAAAAGATTGACAAGATTTTTGTTGTAATCGTTGTAAACCTCGAATTTATCGGGCTTTTGCTTTCCGAGTAAAACCGCACCCGAACCGCCAAACGGCTCTATATATCGTTCATAGTGCAGTGGAAATTTTCCGTAAATGACAGGCAGTATTGAAGTTTTGTTGCCTACCCAACTGATGGGTGTCCTTATAGCTATCTCCTCCCAACAAAAAAAGACCGATATAATCGCATTTTTTACGATTGATACCGGTCTGATGTTTTATTCTGTTTTTTCTTTTTCTGATGTTCGTCATCGAAACGCTTATAAAATTCTTTTTAGTTATCTTTTCTGCAACAAATATACATTATTTCAATACATATCCATTAATTCTTCAAGCAAAATATCAATTCCAACTCTTTTTAACAATTCTTTTCTTTGATTATATAAAATTTTAATAAGTCTATCCGCATACTTTCCATAATGTATTTCATTATGACAATTACTACAAAGAGATACGACATTTTCTTCAACATCAAGTGAAACATCAAATTTATCTTGCATCGCCATTGGCACAAGATGATGTGGCTCAGAATATTTACTTCCATTGGTTTTCCTTATAAAAGAAGGATGTCCAACATCTATTTCACAATTATAATTGGCATGAACTAAAGCATTTTCAGCCACTTTTTTATCTCGTTGATAAATTTTATGACTATTGTCTATCAAACTCGGCTTGGGTTTCGGTTTACCTGAATATTCAAAAACATCAAATTTATCAGAAGATATGTTTTTATTAACTTCAAAAATATAAATATCATCGACACTTGTTTCATATTTTTCTCCGAATTTATATACAGGTACAACCTTTAACAATGAAATCATTTTAGGCTTCATTTTCATACTTCCTTCCACAATCTCTGCAAACAATCCAAAGTTTTCCGTTTTCAGTGTATTGTACAACACACCAATTATCAACTATTGCTTCATATGTTTTGCCACATTGAGGACATCTGAACGACAGTTTATCTCGTGTTTCTTTAAAAATATCTTTTGGCTTGATATTATCAAAACCCATTTTTTGAAACAATGGCTTTAATTTTGCAAAATAAGCTGATACACTTGATAACTTTCCAAGTTTTTTCTTTTTGTCAAGTTCCAAAATATGGGCTATTACTTTTTTAGGAACATTTATTGATGTATTATTGACAGTTATCCTACTATTATCAATATCTATATTATCCATAGAAAGATTTTTAATATCAACATCTTTAAAATCCGTATAATATTTCATATCGAAAACATATAAATATTCAGGGCTGTCTTTATAACTATCATAAAATATAGAAACTTGTTCTGGTGTAAGAGGTTTCATTAAATTTTTTTCTGTTTTTGAATTTAAATTTTTAAGTTCCGGAAAATCATAGTTATTTAAAATATAACCTTCTTCATTCAGATACTTTAAAAAACGTTTTACATACCTTACTTCAGTTGCAAAAGTGTCTCCTTCAATACCAGAACCATAAATTTTCTCAAAATATTTATTAAGAGTTTTCTGAGTTATCATTTCTAAAGGTCGATTTCCAAGTTCATTTGAAATCAGAAAATTCAATATTTTACTTCTTTGAGTTTTTAATGTCGCATAATTCTTATTTTCTTTTTTCTTCAACTTATCTTCCAAATGATTCTGATACTGTACATAATAATAAAAATTTTTATCGCATATTTGTTCAAGCTTTTTAATAGTTTGTTCACTACAAAATTTCTCTAATTCACCTCCCTGCCCTTCAACCATTTTGTTTTGCCATTCTTCGTATATGGCTCCTCTGTCTATTATCATCTTGTCCATTTTTATCACCTACCTAATTTTTTAAGAAAATCACTAATATTTGCTATATATCAATTATATTGTAAATAAAACCACCTGTCAATATTATGAAATAATTTTTTATAGACATATCAACATTATAATCAATCCTCCGCAAATAAGGTCGATATCGGGTAACTGTTCGGGTACAATTTTGGTTGCATCTTCAAAAAACAATTCACCTTCTGTATTATACATCGCTTCATATGCTTGTCGGGCATACTTGTCAATTTCGCAGTATCCCACACATTCAAAGCCGCCTATGGCTTCGAGTGCGGAACGAAAACCGCCAATGCCTGCAAACATATCAAAATATCTGATCGGCATAGTTCATCCGACCGCCTGCAGAATTTTTTATCACGCTCCTTACAAATTCATTTTCATACCGTCATTTTCTTCTGACTGTAAATCCATCTTTTCGGCTTCAACCTCCGAATCGGTCAACTTGCGGAAATCGTCTACATTGGGAATTACTCCCAGAGTTCTGCCGTTGTCCCATTTCGGATGAATAGTTCCTGCATCATCCACCAGCATGACAGTACCTCTTGTGC
>CADCDE010000126.1:543-3963 GCA_902800065.1 uncultured Ruminococcus sp. | reverse complement strand
AATAACACCATAGGAAACTCCCAATGACAAAATAAAATCCGTTTTCTGTGGTTCATTTTTCTCTTTTCTCTCATTTAAAATCCATTTAAGGCGTTCAACTTTCCAATTTTCAGGAATTTCGCCTATCCATTCTATTCCGCTGTCTTTCATCTTTCTCATGGCTGTTCCTCCGACTTGTTTTTTTGCTGCAAGTAGAAAAATGCTTTTTGAGTTTCTATTTCAGCCCGCAATTCTTCTTCGGTAGGAAGATACAGCTTATATTTGCTTGCAAAAAGCTGTTCATTCCCATGCATTACAGAGTAACGAGCTATATCTTCATCGGTATCGGAACAAAGCACAATGCCGAGTGTCGGATTATCGCCCTCACTGCGTTTCAGTTCGTCATACATTCTTATATACATATCCATCTGTCCCACGTCCTGATGTGTTATTTTGCTTGTTTTCAGGTCTATAAGCACAAAACATTTCAGTATATAATTGTAAAATACAAGATCGATATAATAATCATCTTTTTCCGTATGGATATGCTGCTGTCTTGCAACAAAGGCATAACCTTTACCAAGTTCCATAAGAAATTTCTGTATATTTGTAATAATACTTTTTTCAAGTTCACTTTCTGTGTAATCTGCATGGCTATTCATACCCAAAAATTCCGCAATAACCGGATTTTTGATAAATTCAAATTTATCCTGATATTTAGAAGTTTTTTCTTTCATTTCCATGACAACGTGATTGGGATTTTGAGATTGTAAAAGCCTGTAATAATATTGTGTAGATATGTTTCTTTGAAGTGTTCTGACACTCCATGTTTGTTCGATAGCCTCTTTTTCATACCAATCTCTTGCAGTTTTGTCTTTTACTTGAAGTAATGTGCGATAATGAGACCATGATAAAACCTTAAACGATTGTCGACTCAATGTGTCGACAATTTCAGGAAACAGTTTATAGAAATTCAGATAATGATAAAGATTTGAACGTTCAAACCCTTTGCCATATAGTTTTGTTAATTCATCTGAAAGCTGTTTTATAATTTCAAAACCGTATTTTGCTCTGTCCTGTTCTTTTAATTCTTCTTGTGCAATGCGGTAGCCTATCAGCCAGTTACGCTGTATCAAGGCTGTATTAACGGCAGAATATGCCTTCTTTTGCGATATTTCAATAATTTCACTTATATCATATAAAATATTATCTGTTTCTTTAATTACATCTAACAAATTATTTTCTGACATATTTATCCCTCACTAAACAATTTCTTTAATGACTGCGAAATCTCATTTTCAAGACCTATGATTCTTTCAAGAATACTTTCACTGTTTTCGGGCTTTTGGTATTCGTAGAAATATCTTGTCATGGGGATTTCATAGCCGATTTTTGTCTTTTTTTCGTCTATCCATGCGTCAGGGGCATAAGGCAGTACTTCTCTTTCAAAATAGGCTTGTATATCCTCTGTCAGCGGAATATTTTCACTATCTCTCAATGTCGCATCCGCAACAGGCTTGCCTTTTTTCAGCACGATTTCTCCGTTGTCATCTCTCAGCGGTCGCTCGACTACTATCTTACTGTAACCGAACTCCGCATTTTCAAAAATCCTGCTTTCGCAGTAAATGCCCGTTTTCTCCCCGTAAATGCCGTTTTCAAATTCACCGTAGGCTTTCACTATCATATCACGGCACTGATCCGTTATATCATTACGCTTTGTGCCGATGGATTTTCTTCTCGGTTCAAAACAGTGTGATGCGTCTATCAACTGCACCCTGCCTGCACGGTAGGACGGCTTGTTTTTATTCAGCACCCATATATATGTACTGATACCCGTATTCATAAATTGGTCTGTCGAAAGCTGTATGATTGCTTCCAGCCAGTCGTGTTCAATGATATACTGACGGATATTGGACGGTCCCGAACCTGCATCACCCGAAAACAGCGGTGAACCATTCTGCACGATAGCCATTTTACCGTCATCAGCCAGCTTTGCAAGACCGTTCATGACAAACAACTGCTGTCCGTCGGATATTTTCGGCAAGCCTGCACAAAATCGACCTCTTTCACCCAAAGACGCTTCTTTCTCAACCGCCTTTTGTTCACGTTTCCAGTCTATGCCGAAAGGCGGATTGGAAATGATACGGTCAAATTTGTAGCCTGCAAATTTATCTTCCGAAAGCGTATCGCCAAACCGCATATTATCGGGATTACCGCCCCTTATCATCATATCTGCTTTGGCTATGGCAAATGTTGACGGGTTGAACTCCTGTCCGAAACAGGTCACTTCCGTTTCACTGTCAAGAGCGTGTATTCTTTCCTCCATACAGGACAACATCTGTGAAGTCCCCATTGCCATATCATATACAGTCATTGACTGCCCGTCAAAAGCTGTATCTGCCAAAAGAATATCCGTCATAAGATAGATAATATCACGGGAAGTAAAATGTGCTCCTGCCTCCTCACCGTAGGATTCATTGAAACGCCTTACCAAATCTTCAAAAATATATCCGCAGTCAACTGCACCGATTTTATCTGCACCAAGATAGCCTTTCGGTGAATTGAACTCCTTGATAACAAGATAAAGTGTATTGCTTTCGACCATTCTCTTGATAATGCTGTCAAAATCGAACTTTGCCAGAACGTCCTGTACATTTTCAGAGAAACCGTTGAGATAATCCCTGAAATTAGCCTCAATACTTTCGGAATCGGCAAGGAGTTTGTCAAATGTAAATTTTGAAGTATTGTAAAACTGATACCCCGACGCTTTTTTCAGAAAGCCGTCATACACTTCAAAGCCCTTTACTTTATCATAAGTTTCAAGTACCTTTTCATGCGTAGGCAGAAGACAGTCATGAAATCTCTTAACGACCGTCATAGGCAAAATGACAAGACCGTATTCATGGGGCTTGAAAGGTCCACGCAGCATATCCGCAACATTCCATATCATATTTGACTTTTCGGCTATATTCAAACCGACATTTGTAATTTCCTGCATAAAAAATCTTCCTCTGCTATGAATTCAATATATCCTTATTATATCATATTTTTCAAATGTGACAAGTAAAAAAAACAAGTTATTCTGTTTTGCAAATAAATTATCTTCAAAATTTACATAAATGATTGACAAACACGTTTTTTCCCTATATAATGAACTCAGTTAATATTTACTTCATTTGATTTTAGAAATCAAGTGTGTCCAACCCGGCTTTGGACGGTCTTACATTCAGCACCATATCAGCCGCTTTCGGCTGAGGTGACTACGGCACAGCAGTTTCATCTGCTGATGCAACAGTGTCTGTCATTCTGTAATGGCAGTCTTACGGCAGAGGATGGCTCTGTGATTGAGAATTGAAATTTTTATACGGGATAACTATATCCAAACGGCTGTTAAGGCATACAAAGATGCTTTAACAGCCGTTTTTTTATTGTTTTAATTTC
>CADCDE010000126.1:0-414 GCA_902800065.1 uncultured Ruminococcus sp. | reverse complement strand
AAAGGGTTCCCACGTTGTTGTCACAGGAGAATTGTCAACTGAAATCTATCAGAAAAATGACGGCTCCACAGGTGAAAACATCAAATGCTTTGTTACTTCATTCAGCTTCATCAGTTCAGGCAGCGGACAAAGAAACAATCAGCAGAACAGCAATCAGTATGTACAGCAGCCGTCTATTAATAATGGTCAGCAGTATCAACAGCAGCCGCCCATGAATAACGGTCAGCAGTATCAACAGCAACCGCCTATGAATAATGGTCAGCAGTATGCACAACAACCGTCTATGAACAATGGTCAGACGTATCAGCAGCCACCCGCAAATCAGGGTTATGCTCCTGCCAATCAGTACGCCAATCCCAACAATTACGGCAGCAATTATCCTGCCAACTATGAAGAACAGAATGTCACCGGGGA
>CADCDE010000125.1 GCA_902800065.1 uncultured Ruminococcus sp. | reverse complement strand
TTTATCCGTCAAGCAAACTTTGCCATAACTGTGGCTGTATCAAATCTGATTTGAAACTATCTGACAGGACTTATACTTGTTCTGAATGTGGATACACAGAAGACAGAGATTTCAATGCAAGTTTGAATTTGAGAGATTGTTTAACTTATCAAATTGTATAAACAAGCAATGATAAGTATGTACCGTAGGCTATACGGGAATTTACGCCTGTGGAGTGTCATACAAACGATGGTAGCTTTGGCGAAGTCGGATACGATGAAACAGGAATTTTCTCAATATGGGTATATTTGTCCATATTTTGAGTAGCAGTCATCTCATGGAAAATTTTATCGACAGGAAAAAAGAACTTGAATATCTTGAAAATGAGTATCAAACCGGCAGGTCATCATTTGTAGTAGTCTATGGCAGGAGAAGAACGGGAAAAACCGCTTTACTCAGGCATTTTGCAAAAGACAAGCCGTCTTTATACTTTCTTGCAACGGAAGAATCCGAAAGTGAAAACAGAAATGCCTTTGCCGATATTGTAGCAGGACATTATCATAATTCCATATTGGCATCTGCAAAAATCAATGAATGGGAGCCCGTTTTTGATTTGATAGCCGAAACCAGCAAAACGCAAAAGCAAATTATCATCATAGATGAATTTCAGTATATCGGCAAATCAAGTCCTGCCTTTATTTCCAAATTGCAGGCTATCTGGGACAACAAGTTGCAGGACAGCAATATCATGCTGATTCTTTGCGGTTCTCTCATCAACATGATGTACGACCAGACTTTATCCTACAGCAGTCCTTTATATGGCAGAAGAACAGGACAGATAAAATTAAAACAAATCGGTTTTGAATATTACAAAGATTTTTTCCCGTCACTTACCGAAAAAGAACGGATAGAAAGATATGCTGTTACGGGAGGGATTCCGAAATATATTGAAACATTCTCCAATAATGGCGATATATTCGCCGATATTGAAAAGAATGTTCTTTCCGGTCAGAGTTATCTCTATGAAGAACCTTTGTTTCTGCTTTCAAAGGAAGTCAGGGACATCGGCAGTTATTTTTCCATCATAAAAACAATAGCTTCCGGAAAATGTAAGCAAGGCGAGATTGCCTCTGCTTTGGAAATAAAAAATACAAATTTACCGAAATATCTCAATACACTTATTGAACTTGACATTATTGAGCGTGAAGTGCCTGTTACGGAAAGCAATCCCGAAAAAAGCAAAATGGGATTATACAAGATAAAAGACAATTTTATTAACTTCTGGTTTAAATTTGTCTATCCGAATCGTTCCTATCTGGAATCGGGATATGTTGAAGTAGTCATGAACAAACTGAAAAACAGCTTTATCAGTAATCATGCGGCATTTGTATATGAGGAAATATGCCGTAATGTGTATATGAGAAGAATGGCGGCAGAGGGTGTATTTGGATTTTTCCCCGACAAAATCGGCAGATGGTGGGACAGAAAAGATACCGAAATTGACATTGTTGCTATCGGGGAAGAAGGCAGGAATATTATTTTCGGTGAATGTAAATATACAAACTCTCCTATGGATATTGATATATATCACAAACTGCTCCATAAAAAAGACATGGTCACATGGAACAGGAATGACAGAAATGAAAAGTATGTATTTTTCAGTATCAACGGCTATACGGAAAGATTTGAAGAATTTGCAAAAAAAGACGATAATATCATTTTGATTCAGACATGAAATTTAGCGGCAAATCTGTTTGTTCAGACTTGCCGCTTTGCTATGTTCTTTCAAATATACTCTATGAGAAAGAGATCTGTTATTTTAATCCGTAATTCTTCAATTCCCGTATGAACGCACTATGGCGGGGAAATTTGCTTTTATATGCGGAAGTTCACGGTCACTGTGCTGCATGAGTTTTTCGAGGTTGATGCTCCTGCATCCGGACGATTCCATAAAACGATATATCGTTTCCGCACGCTCCGGCAACGGAAAACGATATATCGTTTCCGCACGCTCCGGCAACGGCAAAGCCATATAAGCGGCATACAGCATATCAAGGACAATTTTTTCATAATCGGCAGATATCAGATTATATTTAAACAAATCATTGAGATAAAAAGTTTCCTCATCTTCATATTCACTTTCAACCTCAATGCTCAAATCAAGCAGTGTTTCTGCAAGCTGTACGGCATCATCATATTTTTCCCAGTCTATCAGGGTATGAATCATCTGACACGCTGACAATACGGTATCTGCAATATGTTCTGTATCATGGTAGATATACGGATCTTCCTCATCATTGTACCAGTCATCATATCTTTCATTACACTCACTTGTCAGAACCGCATCACCGTTTTTGATAAGTTCAAGTTTTTCATATAACGAGGATAAATCAAATGTCTGCTCAGGTTCATTATCTTTTGGCTTTTTAGCAGAGTCCGCAAACTCACTCAGCCTTGTCAAAAATTCCCTGCGGTCATTTTCATTCAGTATGCGTGCTTCGTTATGGATAAATCCGATAAGCTGATCTTTATTCATGGAAACAGCCAGTTGATCCACCTTGTGTAAAAAATCCGTCATCAACATCGTTTTTTTATTGCCTCCGTTCAATTTCATATATAGAATCAAGGTTTCTTTTGATATATACTCTGATTTTAGCATAAAGAGCGATCATTATCAAGGCTAAAATAAGATTCTGTCGTATTTTAGTCAAAAAGCCTATCGAATAAGGTCAATAGGGGGTAAGTATTGATGCCGTTCCGAAACAGCTTGCAAAAGAGCTTAAAAAATTTCAGTATTCCACCGTTGAAAAGGGCAAAACAAGAAGAAAATACGGCGGCAGTGTGCAGTGGCTGAAAGATTCTGAGATAGTCAATGCTTGCTATAACATACATGAGCCGTATCTTCCGTTAATGGCAAATGCAAATGAAGATCAATTCAAGTTGTATGTCAACGATACTGGGCTTTTGTGCTGTATGTATGGTTTTGAAACAAAACTTGCTATTCTCAATGACACCATCAAGGGCAACGCAAGGGGCGGTATCTATGAGAATATCATTTCGGAATGTCTTATCAAGCAGGGATATACTCTTTACTATTTCAAGCCCGACAACGACCATGAAATAGAATTTCTGATAGAGAAAAACGGGGAAGTCATACCGATAGAAGTGAAAGCAGGAAATAACCCTACTGTATCACTCAATAATTTTATCAGCGACTTTAAGCCGTCCGTCGCATATAAGCTCATCGGTGTCAGAAGTGGTCAGTCGGGTGTCAAATCAACTCTCCCTCATTACTTTGTCATGTTCATTTGAGAAATTGCGTTTTAAAATCGTCTGCAGAGCCTCTACAATGCCCTACATTGCATTCAAACGCCAAAAAGGTAAAATTATACCCTTGAACAAAACAATGCCGTAGAACGCAAATATAAGCGTCCTGCGGCATTGTCACTACTAAATATTTGTATTTTCACAATAGAGATGATTATATTAAATAATCACAATATAATCATTCTTATTACGAATTTTTGTGTCTTGCCACATTTTTTCGTAATAGAAGTATCAAAATAAATATATTGAAAGCAGTATTAAAAACCGCCCGAAATTTTTATGTTTCAGGCGGTCTATTTTGTATCAAGTTAAACGGACATTTATTACGATACTTTTTAGTGATTGTTATTAGATTTTCTACTGTTCAATATGTTCAAGATATTATCCATATTATCTTCATTCAATACTTTCGGATAGTTATCTTCAAACTTTACCAACATTTCTTTTGTTTCGAGTTCTTTCTCTTTTATAACAGAATACAATAAATCATAGTTGCCATGTATCAAAGTATCTTTTATAAAAGATATTGATTCACTTGAAATTTTTTCCCATGAATCATATAAATCTACAACAGCTTTGTCAATACGTTCATAAGTGATATTATCGCTTGATTTTTGATGTTCGGCAAGTATTCCGACTATGTCCGACAGGTCATTTTTATATTTTCTGCCCGAACACAATTTCATTGCAATCAAATATTCGGCACTGACAGTTCGTATTGTCAACACCTGATTGAATGTTTTATAAAACTTCGAGTATCTTGCCAATTTTCTGCTATATGAAGCTGTTTTTGTAAAATCCGAATTGAACCAGCCAACAGGCAAATCAAACATATCGCCTACTTTGTTGATAGCCTCATCCATAATTGATGCTGCTTGTATTACCGCATCAATATCACTTGTCATTTATCTGAAACCATAATTTTCTATAATGGCAGCACCGCCTACAAGAATAATCTCCGCAGGCATTTTCTTGCCACCCAATTTTTTATATATCTTTGCTAACTCATAAAAATAATGGTCAAGATTGTTTTTGTTAAACGTTTTATCAGATGACATTTCGCACTTCACTTTCTATAATATTAAACCGCAAAAATTCGGGAATGGCAGACAGTTCCGTTTTATCTTTAATTTTATCATTATTGGAAACAATATCCGCCAATTCCACACCGACAGGATATATTTTCTTTTTGAGTTTCAACAGGCGGATCTTATTATAATTTGTACAAAGCGGTATATCATTCAGTCTGCTGATATAATCGACCATCGCAAGCAAATACAAACACTCAGGATACCAACATCTCTTATAATACACATTTATTTCATCATTTTTTATCGTTTCAATCAAAAACTGAATATCTCCCAATTCTTTCAGCGAATGGCAGACATTGCTTTTAAACAATTCAAAGTCGGGGCGAGACACAATAAACGGCTCTAATAATTCTTCCATGGAAACATTTAAGGCTTTGGAAAGTTTATAAACCGTTTCACTATTACATTTGGCAAGACTTACTTTACCGTTGCATATATCGTTTACGGTCATATAAGGAATACCGCTTTTTTTAGATAAACGATATGCTGTAATGCCATTTTTCTCCATAAGTTCTTTGATTATCATAATAATCCACTCCCCTTTTTAACAATTATAACGGAATAGCGTTATAATGTCAATACGGTTGAGTGGCATAATGATTGAAAACTTACACCAATAATAGCGATACTTTTCAATGAGAGCGATTTTTTTGAAATTAAAAGAGATAAATATTTATATTAAAATGGAATTGCTAACCAGCCAAAGAAACTCAAAGGAGTCGTTGCCTTATGAATAAAAGCATAAGACGTTTTTGGTTATTGACTTCTCTTGCTCATTTTAGTTAAGATTATTTTTACTGTCCTTCATCAAATTTTTTCAATTCATCAGCACGATTTTTCTGACAGTAGTGAAGCTGGTATTTAGTCGGGATTTCCAATTCTCCTGTGATAAAAAGCTCTATTTCCCAATATCCTCTTATAAAATTTGCTCTCATTTTCCAGTCGTAAACATAGGGCTTTTTTGCATATTCATCCATCAACTTTCCGTGAATTGT
>CADCDE010000124.1 GCA_902800065.1 uncultured Ruminococcus sp. | reverse complement strand
TGAATAGCAGGCAGAGTTGATTTTATTCAAAGTGATGTAGAAATTGCCCTGTTCCGTTGTGGAAAGGTTCTTCATGCGTTCAATAAGTATATCGGTATCAGTAAAATATCCACTGAAATTCAGTTTTCCACTGTTTCCGATAAACCTTATTTCAAAAAGTTCTCCGTCAGGTTTGAGAATATGAAGGTTTTTTCTCAACTCCTGTTCATTAAAAAAGGAATACATAAAAAATGCCTCCGTAAAAAAATTATTTTTTACGAGACAGCTACACAAAATATACTTGATTTTTTGTTTATATTATGTTAGAATATCAAAAGAAAATAAAAAATAAATATAAACACAGTACATTTGGGTGGCTGACCTCGTGTATTGTTCGGGTAGTGATTTTGTGGAAGGAATCACTGCCCTCTGTTTTTTATTATAACATGAGTTTCATTTTTTTTCAATAAATTTTACCAATATTTATAAGGAATGATTAAAAATAATCGTTTATAAAAATCTATCCCGACAAAGTAATTTTACTCTGTCGGGATTTTTTGTTTTCAGGAAATCATTTGTCACCGTAATGAGTGCCGCACTGCAAAATTTCTAACTGTTCGCCATTGATACGGAAAACAATACGGTTCTGATCATCAATTCTGACACTCCAATAACCTGAAAGATTGTGTTTCAGAGGCTCAGGCTTACCAGCACAGTTATAACCGTTACGGTCGATATCTTCCAACAAACGATTGATTCTTTTTAAGGTTTTCTTATCCTGCGTCTGCCAGTATAAGTATTCTTCCCAAGCTTTGTCATGCCATACTTTCTTCATCAGTCCTCAACCTCTATCAAATCGTGTTCTTTGAGAGTACTTGTGCCGTTTTTAATACTGACAGCTCGTCTTTCAAGTTCTGCCATGTTAGCTGCACTGTAAAATGGATCAGCACTGATTTCAAATGGAATACGTCTTTCTCTGGCAACTTTCACTAAAAACATGGTAATAGCAGAAGACATAGTAAGTCCCATTTCTTTCAAGGCCTGTTCAGCATTAGCTTTAATTTCGTCTTCAATACGAAAGTTTACTTGTGTCATTCCAATCACACTCCTTCTGATTATCATTATATCATATTGTTATATACAATGTCAAGTGATTGATATACATAAACGCTGTATTTGAAATATCTACATAACACAAATATAGGCATTTTAGGGCTGTTTCTATTCAGGGGTATAATATTATTCATTTAGGTATTAGTGTGCATTGTAGAGGCTCTGAGGGGCATTTCTGACAGTTTTAAAAGCATATTTTTAAAACGATTTTTTTTGCGAAATTAAAAATTTTACCAAGTATCAAATTTCTTTTTTGCCGAATAATCTTGCAAAAAAACCTTGTTTTTGTTTCGGTTGTTCTGTATCATATGATTGATCCATAGCGGAATGTTCGGCAAGCTGTTTTTGAATGGTTCCTGCATGGAGGGCTTGTTCTGCATTTAGAGACGCTGTCAGATTTTCCATTGCAGAAGTGATTTGTCCGATTTGATTGTCTTTTGCAATGAGCTGTTCCTGTAAAAGCCGGATTTGTTTGTCTTTAGCTGAGAGTTGTTCTTGCACTCCTTTCTCTTGTACAAGGAATTGTTCCTGCAGCATTTGGATTTGATTATCCTTGATAGCTAACTGCTGATATAATAACAGCAGTTGTTCCTGTAAAATATCATTTTGCGAATTTGGCGTTTTTGGCGATTTTATTAATTTTTCGCTTTGTAGCTGAATTTTTTCTTCATCATCATTTGGCTTCTGCAAATTTGGTGTTTTTGGCGATTTTATTAATTTTTGGCTCTGTAACTGAGTTTTTTCCTCATCATTATTTGGTTTTTGCAAATTTGGCGTTTTTGGCGATTTTATTAGTTTTTCGCTTTGTAACTGAATTTTTTCTTCATCATCATTTGGCTTTTGCAAATTTGGTGTTTTTGGCGATTTTATTAATTTTTGGCTCTGTAACTGAGTTTTTTCCTCATCATCATTTGGCTTTTGCAAATTTGGCGTTTTTGGCGATTTTATTAATTTTTGGCTCTGTGACTGAATTTTTTCTTTATTATCTTCCGACAAATACAATTTTATTTGCTCGATTTGTGTTTCTGTAAGAATGTATCTGTTGCCAACTCTACGAAGTTTATCCTGCAGATTCAACTGTACTATAACATTACTAATAGTGGGTTTACTGACACCAAGTTCATTTGCAAGCTGTTTTATCGTGATTCCCATTTACTCACATCCTTTGTTATTGACACACTTTCATATCAGAAAATCTGTTTCCATTGATAATGATACCATGTAACAAAACTGCAAGTCAAGGAAAGTATGTGTTTGCAAACAAAATCCTGACAGAGTTCTTGAACCCTGCCAGGATTTTTTGTAAGAAAAGTTGCTGATTGTACCGTAACAGCCCCTGCTGCAAGGAGTTTTTGCACATCTTCGGCATTTGTCACGCCTCCGCCTGCACAGGCTTTCAGACCGTATTTTGCGGCAGTATATGTGTAACTGAGTGTCAAAGGTAATTGCCAGTGTCCGAAACAGGAAGTTGTCTGAGTATCAAGCCGTTCCGAAAGGAAATAACTGCCGTTTTTTTCTTCAAGATACGGTGAGCGGACGGAATCCAGAAGTGAAACATACTCAATGCTTGCTTTTGCCAGCAAAGGCATGATATAATCTTTAGGAAGATTTATATTCAATTTTGGCATTACAGGCACAGGAATATTTTTTGTAAGTTCTTTCAAGAGCGTTATCATTTTTACGCTGAAATTGTCCGTTCCGATGAGATTCCCCATGTAGAAAAAGTCAAGCTGTACAGCGTCTGCGCCACTCTCGGCAAGTTTTTGGCATGATGGAATCCACGCTGACGGTTCAAGGCTGTCTGCCGTGAAGCTCGGTATCAGCAGAATATCCGTTTTTTCACGCAGTTCCGAAAGCATGGAAAGACATTCTTCTAGTGTGAGTATCTCCTTTTCAAACGGTGATGACGCATACAAAAAGCCGTCTTTGCCAACAGCAAACTGACGTTTGCCTGAAACAACTCCACGCTGATAGTTGGCACATGATTTCAGAATTGCTCCCTGCACACCGTTTTCGACAAGCCTGAGAATATTTTCAACGCTTTCCGTTGCAATGCACGATGATGCTATTATCGGGTTTTCAAGCTCTCTTTCAAGAAATTTTATCATGATTTTTTCCCGCCCTTTCTTATTTTGTCATGGTAAAAATAGCTTACAAACGGCACTTTATAGCCTGCTGACATTTCTTTGATATGGCTTTCTAATTGTTCCCAGTAGGAAATATCTCCTTTCTGATATTCTTTCAGGTACTGCGGATATTTTTCCGCAATATAATTCAGAATATCCTGCTTTGCACTTCCTCTCAGATTGAGATTTTCAAAGCATATCATATCAACATAAGGCGATACCCTGTCGCAAATGGCTTTGATATCGGTGATATACGGAAATATCGGGGATATGAAAAGATAGGTCTTTATGCCCTCTTTGTGAAGTGTTTCAAGGGCTTTCAGCCTTCTTTGAACGGAAGCTGCACCGCTTTCCATATCCTTTCTGAACCCGTCATCAAGCGTATTCAGGGATATGCCAACAGACAAATCAGGGATTTTTTTCAGCAGGTCTATATCTTTCAGCATTAAATCCGATTTGCTCAGAATTTCGATATGTGCCTTTGAGTTGGCAAGAAGCTGAAGCACT
>CADCDE010000123.1 GCA_902800065.1 uncultured Ruminococcus sp. | reverse complement strand
CAAGCATAATTTTAGACAAGCCGATACTTTGCCTGCCGCAAAAGAGGGAACTTTGCAGGCACTGCTTAATGAATTGTATAGCTGACAAATTATTCCATATTCAAAACCACCCATTGAACTGAATGGGTGGTTTTGATTTATTCTCCAATTTTTGTGATATATGCTCTCCATACAACTTCATCATTGGTTGCAAAGGCAAACATATTTTTTTCGGTCGCTTCCAAGCAATAATCTCCGCCGAACTCTTCAAAAAAAACGTCAATCAAGCGGTTGGCGCTATTTATCGCTTCTTCCAAACTGTCAAACAATTCTATTCTTTGAAGTTTCGGATCTTCGGAGTTGGGGTACTCTATCAGTTCTGCTATTCCGTACATCATTCATCATCTCCCTATATGATATAATTGATAAAACTCACGTTAATGTCATTTTTTCATCAGCAGACAATCTTCCAAAATCTCTTTGATAACAAGCCAAATATCCAACGATGGATTTTCCGCATAGTATGTGAATTTTTTATATACCTGCTTCTTATAGCCATTCTGCAAGTTCATTTGTTCTATATGTTTTGCTCTGTTTACAGCCTGTATCACATCATTCAGGCTTATTTTGGAAAGACAGCGATTAAAATTGTCTTTCTCTTTGTATTCGTCCATACTTTGAAAATTTTCATCATAGGCTTTGTTAATGTCTTTTAAATACGCTGTATTGTAAGGTTTTGAGCTGTAACAGTCTGTTTTATGCAATATCATCCACAAGTCAAACGTAAGATTGCTGTATCCAAGCAGATATTTTACTTGCTTGCCCATCCGTTCAGCCTTTGTCATTTTGTCAATCGTGTCCAAAAAGCGTTTCTTATGTTCTGATCCATTACTTTCATAATCGTATATATGCCATATTTCAGTTTTTCCTATAATATTCATCTTTTTGACTCTTTTTATCGGATCAGGCTCTACTTGACAATCAAAAGAAACACGACAAGAAGTATCAGGGCATTTATTAATTTCCTTTTCAAGCCATTCAAAGTACAATTCTTCGGTTTGCCCTTCCACACTGAAATAATATTTCTTCCTTGCTTTTTGTTTTGACATCTCTTTACACCTCTTGTTCACTACTCATGTTGTCAAAAAGTGATGAAAAATCAACATCTTTGATAGCACCATATTTGCATACAAAGTAATTTTTCATATAATCCTCATATTTGCGAACTCCTTTTTCTGTTGATGTCCCGAAATCGGAAAGAGCATATATCTCACTATAACCTGTATCGTCATTACGTTCTACAAACTTGATTTCATCTCTGCGAAACAAGTTGGAATTCAAAAAAATCGGATTATGAGTATTGAATATAAGTTGTGCATGGTTTTTATTTATATCATCGTTGTGAAAAATATTGATAATATTCATAAGAGCCATCGGATGAATGGAAGCGTCAAATTCATCTACGATCAAAGTCGCTCCTGTTTGTAACGCACGGATAACTAACGGAAACATATTTACAAAGCGTATTGTTCCGTAAGATTCAAATATTTCGGCAGGAATGATTGTATTTGAATTCAGACCGTTTTCTATTACGGAACACAGGCTTGCGTCCGAATCTTTATCGGAAACAAAATAGCCAAGATCATTTGAAACTACTCCGAACATTTTAGCCGCTTCATTTACCGTTTGCTCAATATACATACTGCTTTTTTGGGAATCGACAAAACGCTTTATAAGTTTTATGGAATCTGCCCTGTAAATCACCATAAACTTTTTATCGAACCAGTCAACAACTTGTTTCGCAAGGCTCGGAGAAAATATATTTTTAAAACCATTAGTAAGAAACAATTCAGCAGGTTCAAGTGAGTTATCTGCTACAACTTTCAATCCGTCAAGATTTTTTGAACTGGCATTTGGAATGTAACGACTTAATAATCCGTATTTTATGCCATCATTCCTCGAAAAAATCATTCTGTTATCGACATATAACTCTTCCGACATTATTTTTCGCTCGTATCTTTCATTCAGGAAATTACCCAAATCTATCGAAAGATGATAATCTATTTTTCTGTTTTTATCGAGAAAACTGATTTCAAAAACAACAGGTTCAGCTGTTTTCAACTTACTGTTGGGAATTAATTCAAGTGCATAGGCGGCAGTGTTGGGAGATATTACTGGTTCTTCCGTATTGCGAATATGCCCACGCAAAACGATAGAACGCAATACGTCCATAGCACCTATGATATTAGTTTTGCCTGACGCATTGGCACCGTAAATAACGGATGAACTAAGAACTCTGACAGTTTTTTTATCTATCTTCTTTTTGTATATGCTGTAATCAAGACCTTTTTGTTTAGGTGCAGCAACCATCTGGAAGTTATTAATCCCCCGAAATGACTTGTAATTTCCAAATTTAAACTCAAGGAGCATAACTTTACCTCCATTTTACATATTTTCAATATAAATTATAATTTAATTATACGTTTTTGTCAATGTTTTATACTCATTTTGAAAAAAAATCGCAAAATCACGCTATAAGTATCAAAATAAATATATTTGAAACAGTATCAAAATCCGCCCGAAATTTTTACGTTTCGGACGGATTATTTTGTATTCAATTAGACGGACGGCTATACAGAAAGATTTGACAGAAAATGTCGGAGATGATATGATAAAACATAAGATAATCACTAAATCAATGAGAGAGGTGAAAAAAGATGGCAGATATGACATTTGAGGAATTGATGAATGCTTTTCATAAAAACAGGTATCTCAATAATACCGTTGTATATAAGGAGATACTCGCTCAGCTGAAAATAAACCATTTAACGCCCGTAATCGGTGCAGGTCTGTCCGTGTGGGCAGGCTATCCGCTTTGGGGAAAGCTGCTCAAAGATTTGGCAGAGAATACCGGCTGCGAACAGGAAGTGAACGATTTTCTTTTAAGAGAGGAATATGAAGAAGCGGCTTCTGCCTTGGAAGAAGAGTATGGTCACAATGGTCTTATAGACAGCCTGACAAGAGCATTTGCCAAGGAACAACTCAATGAGAGCAAAAGACCGTCATATCAAAAATTGCTGCCACAGCTTTTCAAAGGACCATTCGTGACGACAAATTTCGATGTTTCCTTGGAAAAGTTGTTGAATAATCCGTTTGTTGTTGATCCGCAGGACGAATTTCATAGGAAAGAAACGCTTCGTAAACTGGTAACGTTCAAACAATTTCTTATCAAGTTGCACGGCACGATAGAGGATCCTGGGCATATGGTTTTTACCAAAGAAAGTTATGATTCCGCTTATGGTAAAGATGAGCTTGATGAAACCAAATTGTTGCCGCAGCAGTTAAAAAACATATTTCAGTCGTCACCGCCGCTTTTTCTCGGCTGCAGTCTTGGCAGTGACAGGACGTGCAGGGTATTTGAAAAATGCAGTGGGGCAACGGGCTTTGCCTTGCTCGGAACTCCTGACACAAAGAGCGAAGAATTTAACAACAGGCGTA
>CADCDE010000122.1 GCA_902800065.1 uncultured Ruminococcus sp. | reverse complement strand
CAAAGAAAAAATCACCCTTTGACATTGATAAAGCTGATTTTTTTATTTCCTCAAGAGAAATTTTTTGTTTTTCCTCTGCAACTCTCTTTTTGGCATATTCTGCTAACTCGTCTAATATAGTCATATTTTAATTCTCCGCTCTGTTGCTGACTTCAATGAACTTTTCGAGAGTTTTTACAGCCTTGCCCGAATCTATTATTTCAGCCGCAAGGGAAATACCATTTTTAAGAGAATCTGCTTTTCCGCCTATGTAGAGTGCTGCACCTGCATTCATAAGAACAGCATTTCTCTTGAAGCCTTTTTCACTGCCGTTGAGGATATTCCTTGTAATTTCAGCATTTTCGACAGGAGTACCGCCCTTTAAGTCATCCTTCGTACAGCGTTCAAAACCGAAATTCTCGGGCTTTATGATATATGATTTGAACCAGCCGTCTTTTATCTCGCAAACTTTTGTCGGGGAACTGAGTGATATTTCGTCACTCAACAAGATACTCATCATAGACTCCCAAAAGCTGCATTGACGGTGAAGAAGGATTTGTCAGAGGTCCAAGGATATTAAAAACTGTTCTGAAACCGAGCTCACGGCGGATAGCACCGACATATTTCATGGAAGTATGATATTTCTGAGCGAAGAAGAAGCACATTCCCACTTCATTGAGCAATTCAACGCATTTTTCTGGACTTTGCTGGATATTCACTCCGAGAGCTTCAAGACAATCTGCTGTACCACTGTTTGAAGATGCCGCACGATTGCCGTGTTTTGCAACTTTCATGCCGCCTGCTGCGGCTATTATTGCAGATGTGGTCGAGATATTAAAACTGCCTGCATTGTCGCCGCCTGTACCGACAATTTCAAATACGTTCATACCCGTGTCAACTTTTGTAGCATGGTCACGCATGGCAGCCGCACAGCCGGCTATTTCGTCAGTCGTTTCAGCCTTTGCACTCTTTGTTGACAGTGCCGCAAGAAATGCAGCATTTTGTGTTGGAGTGGTTTCTCCGTTCATTATCTCGTTCATAACGGTGTAAGCCTCATCATAAGTCAAATCACCTTTGTTTACGATTTTGGCAATAGCTTCTTTTATCATTTTATATCCCTCTTTCTCACTTTATAAAATTTTTAAGCATTTTTTTGCCATCGGGTGTCATGATTGATTCGGGGTGGAACTGTACTCCGAAAATATTATATTCCTTGTGCTGAACAGCCATAATTTCTCCGTCATCGGTGACAGCCGTTATTTTAAGACAGTCGGGCATTGTATCATTATCCGCCGCCAGTGAATGGTAACGGGCAACAAGACCGTTTTTTTCAAGTCCACGGAAAATAAGGCTGTCGGTGTCGAAAATAACTTTGGATTGTTTGCCGTGCATAAGCTGTTTGGCATAGGTAATAGTTGCACCAAAAGCCGAACATATCGCCTGATGTCCAAGACATACTCCCAAAATCGGAAAATCTTTTCCAAATTCTTTCACGACATCAATTATTATTCCTGCATTCTCAGGTCTGCCCGGACCGGGGGATAAAATTATCCTGTCGGGGTGTAACTGCCTGATTTCATCGAGTGTCATCTCGTCATTTCTTATAACCTTGATATTAGGTTCTATTTCACCGATATACTGATACAGGTTATATGAAAAGCTGTCGTAATTGTCTATCAAAAGTATCACTCAGTCCACCTCCTGTGCTATCTCAAGGGCTTTCAGACAAGATTTTGCCTTGTTCATACATTCCTCGAATTCCTTTTCGGGAACGGAATCCGCAACAATGCCTGCACCGCTTCTTACAAAGACTTTTCCGTTTTTTTTGTAAGCTATTCTAATAGCGATACAAGTATCCATATTTCCAGTGAAGTCTATATAACCTATTGCACCGCCGTAAATGCCACGCTTGTTGTTTTCAAGTTCTCCGATAAGCTGACAGGCTCTTATTTTCGGAGCACCCGAGAGAGTTCCTGCGGGTAGTACGGCTTCTATTGCATCAAGGGCATCTTTGCCATCTCTTATAATTCCACGAACAGTTGAACCTATGTGCATTACATGGGAATATCTTTCTATTGAGTGAAGTTTCTCAACTTCAACAGTGCCGAATTTACTGATTCTGCCTAAATCGTTTCTTCCCAAATCTACAAGCATATTATGCTCTGCAAGCTCCTTTTCATCGGACAGAAGTTCTTTTTCGAGCAGTTTATCCTGTTCATCTGTTTTTCCTCTGGGACGTGTACCGGCAAGAGGGAACGTATGCAGAACGCCGTTTTCAAGTTTAACGAGAGTTTCGGGAGAAGCTCCTGCAACTTCAACATCAGTACCGGAAAAATAGAACATATACGGTGAGGGATTCAGCGTTCTCAAAACACGGTATGTATTGAAAAGACTTCCCTCAAAATCCGCACTCAAACGATTTGACAGGACTATTTGAAATATATCACCCTCACGGATATAATTTTTCGCTTTTTCGACCATTTCACAATATTTTTCTTTGCTGAAATACGGCTTAACCTTTCCAAGAAGCCTGCCTGATTTTTCAATTACCTTTTCACCGTTCCTGAGCAGTTCGGCAAGCTGTTTCAGTTCATTGACGGCTTTGTTGTATTCTGTTTTGTAGTTTTCGAGATGTATATTTGCTATTAATATTATTTTCTGCTTTACGCTGTCAAAGGCTATAACTTTGTCAAAAAGCATTAAGTCAACGTCTTTGAAAGCCTCGTTGTTTTCCGTATTTCTTTTGGTTGACGGTTCACTGTAAGTGATATAGTCGTATGAAAAGTAACCTACAAGACCGCCCGTGAATGACGGAAGATAATCAAATCGTGGACTTTTGTAATTTGCGAGTATTTGACGGAGATATTTTGAGGGTTCGTTTGTATTGACCGTAATATCACCCAAATTCAGAACACCGTCAAGACAGGTTATTTCCATTTTGGGTTCAAATCCGATAAAAGTATATCTTCCCCACTTTTCGTCAGCCTGAGCAGATTCAAGCATAAAGCAGTGTGACGAAACATTTTTCAATACTCTGACTACTTCGATAGGTGTTGTAAAATCCGAAAGCATTTCGCAGCTTACCGGAACAATATTGTATTTTTTTTCATCAGAAATTTTTTTAATTTCGTCAAGTGACGGCAGAAATTTCATTTCTTTCACCCTTTCGATTTTTGTAAATAAAAAACGTCCTCAACAGAATATGGTTCTGTTAAGGACGAATAATAAACTTTATCCGTGGTGCCACCTTAATTCATGGGAAAATCCCATGCACTTTTGCAGGATACCAGCATATCCCCGACAGGTAACGTCTGTCTTAACGTCATAGAATACTCGGATATGATTATCCTTTGACTATGCCCTCTGCGGTCCATTTGACAACTTGTTTCTTGCCTGACTCTCAGCATCACAGGCTCTCTGTAAAGGCATTATTGCCGTTATCTCCGCTTCAACGGTTTGATATTTCATACTTTGGATTATAGCATTATAATTCTTTATTGTCAATACTTTTTTATCAGAATTTCAGGTCATACCATACTATGAATACATACAAAGCATATATTCTGCTCCAAAGGAAATCCTCACCGCCTATATAGCGTTCCCAAAGTTCTTTAAGAGCATTCTGATTGAAGAATTTTTTTGATGTATCTCCGAACAGTGCTTCAATAACAGGTGCATTGAACTTATCATCAGCGAGCCATTTTCTTATAGGCACGGCAAAGCCGACTTTTTTACGAAAGGCAACTTCATGGGGTAATTTTGATGAAGCGGCTTTTCTGAATACATATTTGTTCTGATCGAGCATGAATTTATATTCAGCCGGAATTTTTCTTGCAACATCAAATAATCTTTTGTCACTGAATGGAGTATGTAATTCTATTCCGCAAGCTGTACTTGTACGGTCTGTATTCAAATATATATCGCCTTCGAGCCAGAATGATATATCTATTGTAAGTTTTCTTGAAAGCTCATCCTGTCC